>JBQTKI010000125.1:0-48217 GCA_052386275.1 Gammaproteobacteria bacterium | reverse complement strand
CCTCCCGTGCCAAGGGTGCAGGGACCTATCGCGCGCAGCGGGTCAGGGGTTGCGTGCGATCCAGGCGTGCAGTTCGGCCGCGATGGCGAGGGCGATGGCGGCGGGCGTGCGCGCGCCGATGTCGAGGCCGACGGGGGCGTGCAGGCGTGACTTGAGCGATGCGGCGGCTGGGCCGAGCGCAGTCAGGAGCCTTGCGCGCCGCGCGGCGGGGCCGAGCAGCCCCACGTAGCCGATGCCCGGCCATCCCGCGAGTGCGCGCAGGTAGGCCTCGTCGGAGGCGAGGTGGTGGCTCATCACCACCGCGGCGGCGAAACACGATGCTTCGAGCCGTTCGGCGAAATCCTGTATCGGCAGGCAAAAAACTTCGCATTCGGGGAAGCGGCCCGCGTCCGCGAGCGCGGGGCGGTGATCGCAGACGGTGACCGTAAAGCCGAGCGCGACCGCATGCCACGCGAGCGGCACGGCATCCGCACCGGCGCCGCAGATCAGCAGCCCCGGTGGCAGCCGCAATGGCAGCAACAGCACGCGCAATGATTCGCCCCCGGCGCGGCATTCGATGGCGCGCGACGCGCCCGCGCGGCGCGCCGCGGAAACGACGCCGGGTTCCGGCCAGGGCGCATCGCCGCCGCCGCTCCACCAGGCGCGGCCTGCGGCGGGACCGTCGCAGACGACGGCAAGCATCTCCGCGCGGCGCGCCGCGGCGCAGTCCGCGGCGTGGGCCAGCGGCTGCCAGCCCTCAGCCGGGCCCAGGCGCTGCAGCAGTACCTCCATCGCGCCTTCGCAACCGCTGCCGATGCCGAACAGCAGATCGTCCGCGCCGCGCATGTCGTAGCGTGCGAGCTCGGAGCGGCCGCTCGCGAGTACGCGCCGCGCGCGCTCGACCAGGTCCGCTTCGAGGCAGCCGCCCGACAGCAGGCCGCGCAGCTCGGCCTGCGAGGTGATCAGCATCTGCGCGCCGCACTTCTGGTAAGTGGACCCGGCGGTCGCGACCACGGTCGCGAGCACGCAGGCCTCGCCGCGCGAGCGCAGTTCCCGGAAATCGCGCAGCAGGGGCGCGAGCGGGGCGTCCAGGGGGTGGATCATGAGCGCGAGCGTACCATCGGATAGAATGCCGGCCCCGGCCGCGCAATCCCGCTGCGTCCGGACGATCCGGAGTGGCGATGGGCGCGGCAGCGATCCAGACCGAATGCGTCATCGTGGGCGCGGGCCCGGTGGGCCTGTTCGCGGTGTTCGAGCTCGGCCTTCTCGGCATCAAGTCCGAGGTCGTGGACTCGCTCGCGCACCCGGGCGGGCAATGCACGGAGCTCTACCCCGACAAGCCGATCTACGACATTCCGGCGCTACCGGTCTGCGGCGCGCAGGAGCTGATCGACCGCCTGCTCGAGCAGATCAAGCCGTTCAAGGCGGGCTTTCACCTCGGGCAGGAAGTGACGGAGCTGCAGCCGCGCGCGGGCGGGCGCTTCGAACTCGCGACGGCCGCGGGCACGCGGCTCGACGCTGGCGCCGTGATCATCGCGGCAGGACTCGGATCGTTCCAGCCGCGACGGCTCCTGGTGCCGGAAGCCGAGCGCTTCGAGGGCAAGCAGGTCCATTACCACGTGAAGGACGCCGCCGACTTCCATGACCAGGACCTGCTGATCGCCGGCGGCGGCGACAGCGCGCTCGACTGGGCGCTCGAATTCTGCGGCAAGGCGCGCTCGCTCGCGCTGGTGCACCGGCGCGCGGAATTCCGCGCGCAGCCGGCTTCGGTCGCGCGCATGAAGGAACTCGCGGCCGCCGGCAGGCTGCGCCACCTCGAGGGCACGATCCACGCGCTCACGATCGAAGGCGGCCGCATCGCCGGTGCGACGGTGCAGGGCCGCGACAAGGCCACGACCGAGGTGCGCTGCGCGCAGATCCTCGCCTGCTTCGGCCTGCACCCGAAGCTCGGACCGGTCGCCAACTGGGGCCTCGCGCTCGAGAAGAAGGCGCTCGCGGTGGACACCGAGAGGTTCCAGACCAGCGTGCCGGGCATCTTCGCGATCGGCGACATCAACCACTACCCGGGCAAGAAGAAGCTGATCCTCTCGGGATTCCACGAGGCCGCGCTCGCGGCCTTCGGCGTGCAGCACCATGTTTACCCGGAGAAGCGCCAGTTCCTGCAGTACACGACCACGAGCCCGATCATGCGTGAGCGCCTCGGCGTCGCGCCGCCGGACTGAGCGCGTGGACGCACGCCTCGCGGAATTGCTGAAGCTGCTCGACCTCGAGCGGCTCGAGGACAAGCTGTTCCGCGGTCAGAGCCGCGACATCGGCGCGCCGCAAGTGTTCGGCGGCCAGGTGCTGGGCCAGGCCCTGGTGGCGGCCTCCCGCACGGTGGACGGGCGGCAGGTGCACTCGATGCACGCCTACTTCCTGCGGCGCGGCGATGTGAACGCGCCGATCATCTTCGAGGTGGACCGCAGCCGTGACGGCGGCAGCTTCACCAGCCGGCGCGTGGCGGCGATCCAGCACGGCCAGCAGATCCTGACGATGTCGGCCTCGTTCCAGGTGGTGGAGACGGGACTCGACCACCAGACGCCGGTGCCGCAGGCGCCGCCGCCGGAGAGCTTGCGCGACTTCGCAGAACGGAACGCGGCGATCGTCGACCGCGTACCGGAGAAAGTTCAGGGCTTCCTGCGCCACCAGCGGCCATTCGAGTTCCGGCCGGTGGACCCGCCCGACTACCTGAACCCGGTCAAGCGTGCGCCGCAGCGGCAGATCTGGTTCCGCGCCGTTGACCGGGTGCCGGACGACCCGCCGCTGCACCGTTGCCTGCTGGCCTATGCCTCGGATTACTTCCTGCTCGAGACCTCGATGCTGCCGCACGGCCTGTCGTTCCTGCAGACGCAGATGGCGTCGATCGACCATGCCATCTGGTTTCATCGTGACCTGCGCGTGGACGATTGGCTGCTGTACGCGATCGAGAGCCCGAACGCCTCGGGCGCGCGCGGCTTCGGCCGCGGCCTGGTCTACGCGCGGGACGGAAGGCTGGTCGCGAGCGTCGCGCAGGAAGGCCTGATCCGCCAGCACAGCCGCTGGACCAGCCCGGCCGGCCAGCAGGCCTAGCCTGCCGCCTCAGCGGTAGAACTTCCTCCAGACGAAATAGACCGGGACGCCGAGCAGCGAGATGGCGACGTTGACCAGCGCGATCCGCGGCGCATGAATGAGCGCATTGCCGAGCACCACGAACACGGCGGCCACGTACAGGACGAGCACGGCGGGATAGCCGACGGCCCGGTAAGGCCGCTCGGCCAGCGCCTGGGTACGCCGCAGGCGCCAGACGCCCAGCACCGCGAGTGCATAGAACGGCATCAGCCCGAGCACGAAGGTCGCGGCCAGCTGCTCGAAAGTGCGCACGGACGCGTAGGCGCAGGCGATGCCGGCCATGACCAGGATCGCGACGTGGGGCGTCTCGAAGCGCGGGTGCACGCGGCCGGTCGCCGCGAAAAAATTGCGGTCGCGGCCCATCGCGAAGAACAGGCGCGGCTCGGTCATCATGAGCCCAGCCAGCGACCCGAAAGTCGAGGTCATCACGAGCCCCGCGATCAGCGAGGATGCGCCCGCGCCCAGCACGCGGCCGGCGGCGTCCGCGGCGACCAGCGGCGAGTCCTGGATCACGGCCAGCGGCAGGATGTAGAGATAGGCGACGTTGACCGCGACATAGACCAGCATGACGCCGCCGACGCCGAGCAGGAGAGCACGCGGTACATTGCGCTGCGGCTGGCGCACCTCGCCCGCCAGGTTGCAGAAAGAAGAGGCGCCCTCGTAGGCCCAGAGCGCCGCTACCAGCGCCAGCAGGAAGCCCGGCAGCGAGGCCGGCGCCCATGCCGCGCCTGACGCGAACGAGCCGGCCGCCGGGTCCCCCAGCGTCATCACGAAGATCGCGAGCGACAGCAGCGCGACCACCTTCGCGAAACTGAAGACGTTCTGGATCCCGGCGCCCAGCATCACCGACCGGTAATTGGCTGCGGCGACCAGCGCCAGCAGGCCGACCGCGACCATGCGCCGCGCGGCATCGTCCAGGGCCACGAACTTGCCGAGGTACTCGGCGAACACCATCGCGACCGCGGCCACGCCCGCGGGATTGATCAGCATGAACGTCCAGCCGTAGACGAAAGCCGCCGTTTCGCCAAAGGCCTCGCGGATGAACACGTACAGGCCGCCCGCGCGCGGGTGCATGGCGCCGAGCTCGGCCAGCAGCAGGGCGAAGCACAGGGTGAGCAGGCCACCGGCGACCCACACGAGCAGCACGCCGCCCGCGCTGCCGGTCTGGGCCGCGATCTCGGCGGGGACACGGAAGATCCCGCTGCCGATCATGACGCCGGCGACCGTCGCGACCGCGGTCGCCAGGTTCAGCCGGCGCGGCAATCGCCCGGGGGCCGCTTCGCTCATGCCGGGTCTTCCAGGACCTTGCCCGGATTCATGATCCCCGGCGGGTCGATGGCGCGCTTGATGCGGCGCATCAGCTCGAGCGCGGCCGGGTCCTCGTAGCGGGCGAGCTCGCCGACTTTCAGTTGGCCGATGCCGTGCTCGGCGCTGAAGCTGCCGCGGTAACGCGCCACGAGTTCGTGCACCGCGCGCTGGATTGCATCGCCGGAGGCGAGCAACGGCCCGGGATCGCCGCCGGCTGGCGCGCTGACGTTGATGTGCAGGTTGCCGTCGCCCAGGTGGCCGTAGGCGATGAGCCGCGCGCCCGGCGCGAGGCGCTCGATCAGCGCCCCGCCTTCCCGGATGAAGGACGGCAGCCGCGCGGGCTCGACCGACACGTCGTGCTTGAGCCCGGGCCCTTCCGCCCGCTGGCCCTCCGGGATCGTTTCGCGCAGCCGCCAGAACGCCTCGCGCTGGGATTCCGAGGCCGCGGTCGCCGCGTCCAGCGCGTCGCCCGCCTCGATGGCCGCGGCGAGCGCTTCCTCGAGACGTCCCGCGAGGCCCGCGTCGGACTGCGGCAGCGAGGCCTCCGCGAGCGCGTACCACGGATGCGTGCGGTCGAAGGGATCGCGGCAGCCCGGCACATGGCGGCAGACGAGTTCGAGCGCGATGCGCGGGACCAACTCGAAGGTGGTGACGGAGTCGCCGAGCGCGCCGCGCAGCCGCGCGAGCAGCGCGAGCGCGGCCGCGGGCGAGGGCAGTGCAATGAACGCGGTCGCGGTCGCCCCCGGGCGCGGGAACAGGCGCAGGCAGGCCGCGGTCACGATGCCGAGCGTGCCCTCGGCGCCGATGAAGAGCTGCTTCACGTCGTAGCCGGTGTTGTCCTTGCGCAGGCCGCGGAGCTGGTCGAGCACGCGCCCGTCGGGCAGCACGACCTCGAGACCGAGCACGAGTTCGCGCATCATCCCGTAGCGCAGCACGGCGGTGCCGCCGGCGTTGGTGGAGACGATGCCGCCGAGCGTGCAGCTGCCTTCGGAGCCGAGTGACATCGGCAGCAGCCGATCCGCGGCGGCGGCGGCCTGCTGCAGCGTCGCGAGCACGCAGCCGGCGTCCGCAGTCAGTGATTCGTTGGCCGCGTCCAGCGCGCGGATGCGGTTCATCCGCCTGAGCGACACCACGACGTCGCCGCCGCCCGCGCGCGGCGTCGCGCCGCCGCAGTAGCTCGTGTTGCCGCCCTGCGGCACGAGCGGGATGCGCCGCGCGGCCGCCAGGCGCACGAGCTCGGCGACCTGCACGGTCGATGTGGGCAGCGCGACGAGCGGCGTCGTGCCGCGATGGATGCCGCGGAAATCGGTCTCAAATGGCGCGCGATCGGCGGGCGAGTCGAGGAAACCGCCGGCGCCCAGCAGCTTCCTGAGCGCCTGCAGGTCGGATTCGGGAATCGCGCCGGCCGGCCGGTCCATGCCGGCCATTCTACGCAGGCCGGCGCGCCGCGCGCCCGGGCGTCAGGCGCCCGGCGCGGACCGGAGCGCGGCGATGCGCTCCTCGATCGGCGGGTGGCTCATGAAGAGCCGCTTGAGGCCCTGGCCCACGCCGCCCGCAATGCCGAACGCGGCCATCCTGTCGGGTAGCGGCTGGCCGTGGCTGCGCTGCAATGCCTCGAGCGCGCCGATCATATGGTGGCGGCCGGCGAGGCGCGCCCCGCCGCTGTCGGCGCGGAACTCGCGCTGGCGTGAGAACCACATGACGATCATGGTCGCGAGGAAGGCGAGCACCAACTCGGCGGCCATCGTGGTGATCCAGAACGCCGGCCCGTGGCCGCGCTCGTTCTTGAACACCACCTTGTCCACGATATTGCCGATCAGCCGCGAGAGCACGAACACGAAGGTGTTCACGACGCCCTGGATCAGTGTCAGCGTCACCATGTCGCCGTTGGCGACGTGGCTGACCTCGTGGCCGAGCACAGCCTCGACTTCCTCGCGCCTCATGCGCTGCAGCAGCCCGGTGCTGACGGCGACCAGCGCGCTGTTGCGCCGCGCGCCGGTCGCGAACGCATTCGGCTCCGCGGCGTTGAACACGCCAACCTCCGGCATGCCGATGCCGGCCAGCTGCGCCTGCCGGCGCACGGTTTCGACCAGCCACGCCTCGTGCTCGTTGCGCGGCTCCCCGATGAGCTGCACGCCCATCATGCGCTTCGCGGTCCACTTCGAGATCGCGAGCGAGACGAATGCGCCGCCGAATCCGAGCACGGCGCCGAAGACCAGCAGCGACGTGAAATTGATGCCCTGCTGGTTGAGCCATGGCTCGACGCCCAGCAGCCGGAGAGTCGCGCTCGCGACCAGCAGGATGGCGAAGTTGGTGATCAGGAACAGGAGGATTCTCTTCATGGCTTTCCTGGATGGTTGCGACCCGGCGGGATTTCAACCGCGGGCCCGCATCTCGGTGTCAGGGGGGAAATTGGATCGGTATCGCCGCCCGCGGTTCCTGCGGCGCCCCGCAGGGGCGGTGAGTGGCGCCGGCGAGGATCAGTAATCGTCGCGGTCGCCGTAATCTTCGTCTTCTTCGTCGTCCTCGTCGTCGTCCCAGTCGTCGTCGTCCTCGTCCTCGTCGTAATCGTCTTCGTCGTCCTCCTCGTCCTCCGAACCGGACCAGCCCTCCGGTTCCTCGGTGAGTTCGAGGTCGAGCTCCTGCCAGGTCTCGTAGTCGATTTCCTCGACGTCGCCATCCTCGTACTGCAGCTCGATCAGTTCCGAGTCCTCGTCGACCGAGAGGACCTGGAAGGTCTCCTCGTCCTCGAGGCTCTCGTACCACTGACCCGGCACGGGGTTGTGATCGCGTCCCATGTCGCTCCCTTTGCGGAACCGCGGCGCGGGGCTGCCGGCCGGGATTCCGTCCGATATTACGGGCGGCTCGCCGCGCAAGGCAACGGCGGCGGCCGATCAGGGCGGCGGTGGGGCTCCCTTGATATGGCTGCGGCCCGTCCCCATGCAGCGGCCCATGGCCAACTGCGGCCAAAGGAGCAAGGACATGACACTGATTCGCTGGGAACCGATCCGGGAACTGGATGACTTTTTCGCGCGCTGCAGCCCGTACTTCGGGCGCCTGCACGGCGGCAGGCTGGCCTCCGCCGCGGGCGAAACGACCGACGGTCCGGCCTGGGCCCCGGTCGCGAACATTTCCGAGACGGAGAACGAATACCTGATCAAGGCGGAACTGCCCGAGGTCCGCAAGGAAGACGTCAAGGTCACGGTGGACGACGGCGTCATCACCCTCAGTGGCGAGCGCCGTCACGAGGTTGAGCACAAGGATGAAAAGGTGCACCGCACCGAGAGCTTCTACGGCAACTTCACGCGCAGTTTCCGGCTGCCGGAAGACGCCGACGTCGCGGGGATCCAGGCTGAGAGCAAGAACGGCATCCTGAAGGTCCGGGTGCCGAAGACGCCGGCCGCCCGCGCCAGGACGATCGAAGTACAGGTAAACTGAGGGGACCCGGGCGGCGGCCGGTGGCCGCCGCCCTGCCGTCAGCGGCAGGAGTTCCCATGGCGACGGAGTTCGACGCGATCCGGCAGAAGCTGCTCGCCCAGAAGCAGGAGCTGCTGACGCGCGCCGCCAAGGTTCGCGCCGACATCACGCGCTCCTCGGGCCCGCTCGAGAAGGATTTCGCCGAACAGGTCGTGCAGATGGAGAACGACGCCGTGCTCGCCGGTATCGGCGAGGCTACCGCGGCCGAGCTCGCGCAGATCAACCGCGCGCTCGCGCAGCTCGACCAGGGCACCTATGGCGTTTGCAGCCAGTGCGGCCAGCCGATCGGCGCGCGCCGGCTCGCGGCGCTGCCGTATTCCGACCGCTGCATCACCTGCGCCGAGGCGGCCCGCTAGCCCGGCCGCCCGACGCCCATGCCCGCGTACCAGGCTCCGGTCAAGGAAATCCGCTACGCGCTGCACGAGGTGCTGCGCCTCGAACAACACTACCGCGACATCGGCCGCGACGACGTCAATGCCGAGCTGGTGGACAGCGTCATCGAGGAATGCGCGCGCTTCGCGGAGGACGTGATCGCGCCGACCAGCGAAGCGGGCGATCGCATCGGCGTGAAGCGCACCGAGGACGGTCGCGTGGTGACGCCGCCCGGGTACATCGAGGCCTATCGGCGCTACGTCGAGGACGGCTGGGCGGCGCTCTGCGGCCCGGCGGACGCGGGCGGGCAGGGATTGCCGGAGAGCTTCGGCGGCCCGGTCGGCGAGATGCTGGTGTCGGCCAATATGTCTTGGAAGCTCTACAGCGGGCTGACCGACAGCGCGGTGCTCTGCGTCAACAAGCACGCGACCCCCGAGTTGCGCGCGACCTACCTGCCGAAGCTCGTGAGCGGTGTCTGGAGCGGCACGATGGTGTTGACCGAGCCGCACGCGGGCACCGACCTCGGGCTCATGCGCACCCGCGCCGAGCCCGCGCAGGATGGGTCCTATCGCGTGACGGGCACCAAGATCTTCATCACCAGCGGCGAGCACGATCTGACCGAGAATATCGTGCACCTGGTGCTCGCCAAGCTGCCGGATGCGCCAGCGGGCAGCCGCGGCATCAGCCTGTTCCTGGTGCCCAAGCTGCTGCCGGGCGCCGACGGCAAGCCCGGCGCGGCGAACGGCGTCGGCTGCGCAAGCGTCGAGCACAAGCTCGGCATCCACGGCTCGGCGACCTGCGTGATGAATTTCGACCGCTCGCGCGGATGGCTGATCGGCGAGCCGAATGGCGGTCTCAAGTGCATGTTCACGATGATGAATCACGCGCGGCTCTGGGTCGGGCTGCAGGGCCTCGCGCAGTGCGAACGCGCGTACCAGGCCGCGGTCGCCTACGCGCGCGAGCGGCGCCAGGGCCGCACCTCGTCGGGCGGCGGTGCCGCTGGCGCCGACCCGATCATCGGTCACCCGGACGTGCGCCGCATGCTGCTGACGCAGAAGTCCCTGATCGAGGCCGGCCGCGTGCTGACCTACTTCGCTGGCATGCAGATGGACCGCGCGCTGCACCACCCGGACGCGGCCGAGCGCGAGCGCGCCGAGGGCCTGCTCGCGATCCTGACGCCCATCGTCAAGGGCTTCATCACCGATATGTCGCTCGAGTGCACCAGCCACGCGATCCAGGTCCACGGCGGCCACGGCTACGTGCGCGAGACCGGCGTCGAGCAGTGCTTCCGCGACGCGCGTATTACCGCGATCTACGAGGGCGCGAACGGCGTGCAGGCGATGGACCTGCTGGGCCGCAAAGTGCTCGGTAGCGGCGGGGCGCTCGCGCGCCTGCTGGGCGGGCTCATCGGCGGCTTCTGCGAGCGCCACGCAGGCTCCGAGCAGCTGTCGGCTTTCGTCACGCGCCTGGCGGGGCTGCTGAAGGAATGGAGCCACGCGACCGAGCAGGTCGCGGTGCGCGCCGCGCGCGATCCGGACGAGGCGGGCGCGGCCGCGATGGACTACCTGATGCTGACCGGTTACCTGTGCCTGGCCTGGTGCTGGGTGCGGATGGCGGCGGTATCCTCCGCCGCGCTCGCGAAGAGGAGCGGGGAGCGGGAGTTCCACGACGCCAAGCTCGCGACCGCGCGCTTCTACTTCGAGCGCATCCTGCCGCGCGCCGAGGCGCACCTGGACGCGCTCTCGGCGGGCGCGAAATCGCTGATGGCGCTGCCCGAGGACCGCTTCTAGCCGCGCAGTTCCAGCCCGCCTGCCAGCGACCAGACGTTGTCGCATCCCTGCGCGCGCAACCATTCCGCGAGCGCCTTGCTCCTCACGCCGTGCGTGCACACGAGCAGGTGGCGCGCCTCCGGGTCGAGTTCCACGCCGCCGCCCAGGAAGCGGCCGATCGGCACCGCCCGCTGGCCTGCGACCGGCAACGGCAGGGACGCGCATTCCTCGGGCTCGCGGATGTCGATGATCCGGAAGCCGCGGGCCGCGGCCTCCGCGATCGGCAACCGGATCTCGAGGCCGGCGACGGCGCCCCCATCGGCGGCGGCGATGCGCAGGCAGGCACCGACGCAGCGCGGATCGCGCGGCGCGGCGATGCGCCGCTGGCTGCAGTCGAGCAGGTCCACCAGCAACACCTCGTCGCGCAGCTGGCCCGGCAGGCCGAGCAGCAGCTTCAGCACTTCCATCGCTTGCAACTGACCGAGCACGGCGGGAACCGGGCCGAGCACGCCTGTCTCACGGCAGTTGCCCACCAGCCCGTCGCGGGTCGCCTGCGGCCACTGGCAGCGCAGGCAGGAGCCGCCGACGTCGGCGCGCACCACCTGCAGCTGGCCCTCGTACTGGTACACGCTTGCGAGCACCGCGGGCCGGCCGGCGCGCACGGCTGCGTCATTGACTAGGAACTTGGTCGCGAAGTTGTCGCTGCAGTCCACCTGCAGGTCGCACTGCGAAGCGATCTCGTCGGCATTGCCGGCGGCGAACGCGCGCACCTGCGGCAGCACCCGGATCGACGGGTTGTATGCCGCCAGCCGTTCGGCGGCCGCCTCGGCCTTCGGCCGGCCGGTGTCCGCGAGCGCGTACAGCGGCTGACGGTGCAGGTTCGCGGACTCGACCACGTCGTGATCCACGACGACGAGCGTGCCGACGCCCGCGCCCGCGAGCGTTGTGAGCACGGCGCATCCGAGTCCGCCCGCGCCGATCACGGCGACGGTCGCCTCCGCCAGCCGCCGCTGCCCGGCCGCGCCGACCTCGGGCAGGGCGGCCTGGCGCGAGTAGTCGAAGGCCGGCGCAGGCGCGGGTATCGCGCAGCGCTCGCAATTGACCCAGCCGCTGTCGCCGCCCTCGTAATGCTGCTTCTTCCAGATCGGCAGGCGGTGCTTGATCTCATCGATGATCTCGCGGCACGCGGCGAAAGCCTCCGCGCGGTGGGGCGCGGCGACGCCCACCCACACCGCGACGTCGCCGATCGCGAGCGCGCCCAGGCGATGCACGCATCGGGCCGCGAGCGCGCCGTGGCGGCGCGCCGCTTCCTCGACGATGCGTTGGCCCTCGGCGTGGGCGAGCGCCTCGAAGGCCTCGTACTCGAGGCGCGTGACGCGCCGCCCCTCATGGTGGTCGCGTACGCGGCCCTCGAATGCCGCGACGCCGCCGGCCGCGGGCAGGTCGATCGCCGCCGACAGCGCGCCCGGGTCGATCGCCCCCTGCGTGAAGGCGAATGCGTTCATCCGCCGGCCACCGGCGGGATGAACACGACCTCGTCGCCGTCGGCGAGCAGCCGGTCCCAGTCCGCGAACGCGGAATTGACGGCGACCCCGAGCTGGGCGGGTGCCAGCCGGAAGCCGTGGCGGCCGGCAAGTTCCGCATAGAGTTCGGCGGGCGTGCGCGCGCCGCAATTGACCGTCTCAGCCGCGCGGCCGGCCTGCTCGCGGAATAGCGCGTAGTAACGCAACTCGACGCGCGGCATCAGGCGCGCCCCGTGCCTGCGAGCATTGCGCGCGCCTGTACCGCGTCGTCCGGTGTGTTGGCGTTGTCGAGCGCGCGCGGGCGCGCGGCGTGGAGCAGCAGCGCATCGTGACGCAGCAGGAACTTGCGCGGACAGGAATGCCCTGCCTCGACCCAGCGCAGCAGCGGCACGGCGCTTGCCGGCTCCCAGATTGCGCACAGCGGTTCCGGCAGGCCGTCATGCGCGCTCCGGTAGGCGGTCGCGAGCCGCCCGGGATCGCGGGCTGCCACGAGTTCGTCGAGCGTCGCGCCGTCGAGCAGCGGCAGGTCGCAGGCCACCACCAGCCAGGCCGCCTGCGGCTCACGCCGCTGCGCCGCGAGGATGCCCGCCACCGGGCCCCCGACACCGTCTCCGTCCACGACCTGCGGGAAGCGGACGCGCAGCGGTTCATCGCGCTGGTCGGGCCGCACCGAGACAAACGCCCGCACGACGCGCGCTGCCACGAGCGCATAGGCCTCGTCGAGCTGGGGTCGCCGGCCGAACACGAGCGCAGCCTTGTCCTCCCGCATGCGGCTCGAGCGGCCGCCGGCGAGGACCAGTCCGCAGAGCGGCGTCACGGCGCGGGCCTCGCGGCGAAGTCGCTGTGGCCGCCGCTTTTCAGCAACAGGCGCGTGTCCTCGATCACGATCTCGTGCGACAGCGACTTGCACATGTCGTAGATCGCGAGCGCCGCGATGCTGGCGCCCGTCAGCGCCTCCATCTCGACACCAGTGCGGTGGTGCACCGCCGCGGTGCAGCGGATCTCGAGCGCGTCCTCGCCGGTGGGCTCGATCTCGATGTCGCAGCGCTCGAGGCCGAGCGGGTGGCAGAACGGAACCAGCTCGTGCGTGCGCTTGGCGGCCATCGTGCCGGCGACGATCGCGGTCGCGATCACCGGACCCTTGGCGGTGCTGAACCCGGCGGCCGAGAGCTCTGCGAAGGCTGCGCGCGGGAAGCGCACGCGCGCCGCGGCCGTCGCCACGCGCAGCGTCGGCTGCTTGGCCGTGACGTCCACCATCGACGGCCTGCCGGCGTCGTCGACATGGGACAGCCCGCGATTCGCGTCATCCGCCAATGTAGTACATCTCGATCTTGCGCGGCGCGACCCCGGCCACGGGCACGCGCCGCAATTCACTGTAGCGATCCTCGCGCCGCCGCCAGGCGCCGCCGATCAGCTCCAGCAGATCTTCGTCCGCGGCGCCGGCGCGCAGCGGCCCGCGCAGGTCGAGGCCGCGGGTCGCGAACAGGCAGGTGTAGAACACGCCATCCGACGACAGGCGCCCGCGCGTGCAGTCGCCGCAGAATGGCTCGCTGACCGAGGCCACGAAGCCGATCTCGCCGGCGCCGTCCAGGTAGGCGTAGCGCTTCGCGACCTCGCCGCGGTGCGCGCCCGGCAGCGGCCGCAACGGATAGCGCGCTGCGATCGCGTCGCGGATCTCGCGCGCGGGCACGACCAGCTCCGGTTTCCAGTGATTGCGGTTGCCGACGTCCATGTATTCGATGAAGCGCACGATCACCCCGCTGCCGCGGAAATGGCGCGCGAGCTCGAGCACCTGCGCGTCGTTGACCCCGCGCTGGATCACGGCGTTCACCTTCACCGGCGCGAGCCCGGCTTCCTGCGCGGCGCGGATCCCGTCTTTCACGCGCTCGAGACCGTCGAAGCCGCCGCTCATGCGGCGGAAAGTCTCGGGATCGAGCGTGTCGAGGCTCACGGTCACGCGCGCAAGGCCCTGCGCCGCGAGTTCCGCCGCGTGCTGCGCGAGCAGGATGCCGTTGGTGGTCAGCGCGAGGTCCTGGATGCCGCCGATCGCGGACAGCTCGCCGACCAGGTCAGCCAGCCCCGTGCGCAACAGCGGCTCGCCTCCCGTCAGGCGCAGGCGCGACACCCCCTGGCGCACGAACAGGCGCGCGAGGCGCACGATCTCGTCGAAGGTGAGCCGCTCGGGCGCCGCGAGGAAGCGATAGTGCTCGCCGTAGGTCTCGCGCGGCATGCAGTAGGGGCAACGGAAGTTGCACCGGTCCATGACCGAGATGCGAAGGTCCACGAGTGGTCGTTGCAGTCGGTCGTCCATCGGCTACCAGCGGAAGAATGGAACCACGAGGCCTGCCCGGTGCACGGCGGGCCCGCGCGGTAGTTCCACGAATCCGTCCGTGCCCGCCAGGGACACGAAATCCCCGGAACCGCCGGTCGGCCGGGGCCGCGCGAGCGTGCGCCCGTCCCGATCGTACTCCAGTGCCACTGGCAGGAAACAGCTGAGCGGGGCGCTGAATTCGAAGTCCTGCGCCAGGGCGGCCTGCGGCTGCACCGGGCGCCTGAGGCCCGCCATGACAGCGAGCGCAGGCAGCACGTAGCGCGCGAGGCAGACCAGCACCGACACCGGGTTGCCGGGCAGCGCGAACACCGCGGTACCGCTGCCGTGCACGCCGAACCACAGCGGCCGGCCCGGGCGCTGCGACACCTGGTGAAACAGCGCGCGCACGCCGCAGCACGCGAGTGCCGCGGGTACGTGATCAAAGCGGCCCGCCGAGACGCCACCCGAGAGCACGAGCACGTCATGGCGCGCGAGTTCCTCGGCGATCGCCGCGCGCAGGACATCCTCGCGGTCCGGCAGGTGCCGGTCGGTCACGGGCGGAAAATCGGCGAGCGTGAGCGCGGCGACCAGCCCATGGGAGTTCGAGCGCCGCAACTGGTACGCGAGCAGCGGCAATCCGGGCTCGACCAGTTCGTCGCCAGTGGACAACACCGCGATCCGGGGCGCGCGCGAGACGCCAAGCCGCGGCAGCCCGGCGGAAGCCGCGATCGCGATCTCGGGTGGACCGAGGCGGCTGCCGGGCTCGAGCAGCATCGCGCCCGCGCGCGCATCGGCGCCCTGCCGGTGCACGAACATCCACGGCACCGGCTGGTAGCCGGCCTCGAGCGCGGCCTCGCCGCCCGCGAGGCGGATCCGTTCGACGGGCACCACGGTATCTGCGCCCGGCGGCAGGACCGCGCCGGTCATGACCTCGATGCATTCGCCGGCGCCGGGAAGCGGAATCGGCGGCGCACCGGCGGCCTGCACGCCGGCGACATGGAAACTGCGGCGCGCGCCGTGCGCGATCGCGATGCCGTCCATGGTCACGCGGTCGAAGGGCGGCGCATCACGCTCGGCGTGCACCGGCTGGCGCAGGACGCGGCCGGCGCATGCGGCGAGCGGCAATATCTCCTCGCCGGCGCGCGCGAGCGCCGACGCGATCGCGGCATCCGCCTCGGCGGGAGTGAGCATCGGGGTCCGCGGGTCAGTTCTGCTTGTCGCGGGCCTTGAAGATCGCGAGCTGCTCGTTGAAGGCGTCCGCAACCGCCTGCACCTCATCCACCGCGGCATTGTTCTTCTTGGCGTGCATCGCGCGCAGTTCCTCCAGGCGATTCTCGTCGTAGCGGCCGCTCTTTTCGAGCGCGGTCATCTCCAGGTCGAGGCAGGCGTTGTAGGCGTTGATGTCAACGTTGAACTGGGCGACTTGCTCATGCGCCGCCACCATTTCCTCGTAGCTCGCCGTCTTGCCGTCCGGAATGCGCTGCGGCGCCCGCGGGTAGATGCAGGCCGCCTGCGCGGCGCCCCCGGCCAGCAGGGCGAATACGGCGATCGGCACGAGTCTCATGCGCAGGCCTCCCGGAGGCGTGGTCCAGATAATGACAACCGCCGCGTGGCTGGGTTCGCGGCGTTGGGCGATTCTAGCGCAGCCAGCCGGGCCCGCGCCGTCAGCGCGGGCTCACGGCGGCGTCCAGCGGCAGCTGCGGCACGGTCTTGAGCGTCTCGAGCACCAGGCTCGAGCGCACGTCGCGCACGCCGGGCAGTTTCAGGAGCTTGTGCAGCGTGAACCGGCCGAGCGCGTCGAGGTCCGGCACCACGACTTCGAGCAGGAAGTCCATCTCGCCCGTCATCGCGTGCGCCGACATGACTTCGGGGCGCTCCTCGAGCATGCGCCGGAAGCGCTCGATCACGTCGTCGGTGTGGCGCTCGAGCTTGATCTGCACGTAAGCCAGCACGTGCTGGCCGATACGCTTGGGATCGAGGATTGCGGCGTAGCCGCGGATGACTCCCTGCTGCTCGAGTCGGCGCACGCGGCGCGTGCAGGGCGTCGGCGACAGGCCGACCCGCTCCGCGAGCTCGACGTGCGACAGCCGGCCGTCGCGCTGCAGCAGTTCCAGCATGCGGATGTCGGTGCGGTCCAGGGCGGGCATAGGGCGAAGCACTCCTGTGCTGCTGAATTTGGAGTTTATCACTCATTTTCGGAACAGAAGGCGCGAATTTAGCTATTAACACCCCAGGGGCCCCGCTACGATGGCGCCGGGTCGCGGCCGGCCCCCGGAGGTCTTGCCCATGTCGCAGATCGCGCGCCGGATCCCGGACCGTCAGGGTGCGACCGCGCCCAATTGGCGGCGCGTGCTCGCGACGGTGTTCGCGTCGCGTGCGCTCGATGCGCTCGAGGAATCGCGCTTGGTGCCGGAGCGCAAAGTGCTGTACCAGTTCTCCGCGCGCGGGCATGACGTCACCCAGGCGCTGCTGGGCGCGGAGCTCACCGGCCGGCGCGACGCAGTCGCGCCTTACTACCGATCGCGGCCGCTCGCACTCGCGCTCGGGCTCACGGTCGAGGAGGCGCTCGCATCCACGATGATGCGCGCCGAAGGCATGTCGGGCGGGCGCGACATCGGCGTCGTGTTCAACCGCCCGAATCGCGAAGGGCCCTGCCTGTTGCCGGCTTGCGGTGGCGTCGGTACGCAATTCACACCCGCCACCGGCTGGGCGCAATCGCTCGCCTACCGCGTGCGCCATCTCTCCGACGAATCCGCCGCAGGCTGCATCGCCGTCGCCCATGGCGGCGACGCCTCGACCGCGACCAACGGCTTCTGGGCCTCGCTCAACATCGCGACGACCAGCCGCTTGCCGCTGCTCTACTACATCGAGGACAACGGCTACGGAATATCCGTGCCGTCCTGCAAGCAGACGCCGGGCGGCGACCTGGCCGCAAACCTAGCCGCTTTCGGCGGGCTGCGTATCCTGAACGGAGACGGCTCGGATTGCGCCGCCGCGGCGGCGCTGATTTCCGAGGCGGTTGCCACCGTGCGCGCGGGATCAGGGCCGGTGCTGCTGCGCCTCGTGGTGCCGCGCCTGTCCGGCCATTCGGGCCAGGACACGCAAGCCTACAAGAGCGCCGAGGAGATCGCCGCGGAACAGGCGCGCGACCCGCTCGCCGCGCTGCAGCGGCAGCTGGTCCCGGCCATGCTCGCGGACGCGGAATGGACGTCGCTCGAAGCCGCGGCCCGGCGATCCGTCGAGGAAGCGCTGGCGCGCATCGAGGCGCGTCCGCGCCGCTTTGCGGCGACGGTCACCGCGCATGCCTTCAGCGAACGCCTGCCCGACGGCCGCGTCGACGTGCAGCAGCAGGGCGGGCTGCTGGCCGAGGGTATCGAGCCGCCCGCGGGAAGCGAAATGCCGCGCCCGGAGGGGCCGCGCATCAACATGCTGACCGCCATCCGCCGCACGCTGGAGCACGAACTCGCGGTCAATCCGCGCATGCTGGTGTTCGGCGAGGACGTCGGCAGAAAGGGCGGGGTGCACGCGGCGACGCTCGGGCTGCAAGACCGCTTCGGCGAGGAGCGCGTGTTCGATACCAGCCTGTCGGAGGAGGGGATCATCGGCCGCGCGGTCGGCATGGCGCTCGCGGGCCTCTTGCCGGTGCCCGAGATCCAGTTCCGCAAGTACGCGGAGCCCGCGGCCGAGCAGCTGCACGACTGCGGCACGATGCGCTGGCGCACCGTCAACCGCTTCGCGGCGCCCATGGTCGTGCGCATGCCCGGCGGCTTCTTCAAGTGTGGCGACCCCTGGCACAGCCAGTGCAACGAGGTCGAGTTCCTGCACGCCACCGGCTGGCGGCTCGCGATGCCGTCGAATGCCGAGGACGCCGTCGGACTGCTGCGCTCCGCGCTGCGCGGCAACGATCCCGTGATTTTCTTCGAGCACCGCTCGCTGATCGACGGCGCCGCCGCGCGACGCCCGTATCCCGGCGACGACTACGTGTTGCCGTTCGGCGTCGCGCGCATCGTGAGGAGCGGCAGCGAGCTCACGGTGGTCAGCTGGGGCGCGATGGTCGAGCGCTGCGAGCAGGCGGCCGCGGAGTCCGGCATCGAAGTGGAACTCATCGACCTGCGCACGCTTTCGCCCTTTGACCGCGAGGCGGTCCTGGCCTCGGTTGCGCGCACGCGGCGCTGCCTCGTCGTGCACGAGGACAACCTGACCGCGGGCTTCGGCGCGGAAGTCGCGGCGACGGTCGCCGAGCGAGCGTTCTTCAAGCTCGATGCGCCGGTCGAGCGCCTGGCCATGCCGGACGTGCCGAGCCCGCACAACCCGGAGCTGCTCGATACAGTGGTGCCTTCCGTCGCTTCCATTGCCGCCGCGATGCGGCGCATCGCGAGCCTGTAGTCCATGAACACGATCGAGGTGCGGCTGCCGGAAGATCAGGCGGAAGGCACGCGTTCGCAGGTGCTGCGCTGGCTCAAGTCCGTGGGCGAACCGGTCGGGCGGCACGAGCCGCTGGTCGAGATCGAGACCGACAAGGTCACGATCGAGGTGCCGGCGCCGGCCGATGGCGTGCTCGCCGAGATCGCGGCCGCCGCAGGAACGGAGGTCGCACCGGGCGCGCTGCTCGGCAGGCTCGCGCCCGCGGGAGCCGCGGCTGCCGCGACGGGTGCCGCGGCGCCGGCTGCTGCGCCGCCGACGCGGGTGACACCGAACGCCGCCGCAGCCGCCGGAGCGGCAGCCTCGCCGCTGAGTCCGGCCGTCCGCCGCCTGCTGGCGGAACACGGCCTCGAAGCCGCAACTTTGCAGGGCACGGGCGCGGGCGGGCGCGTCACGGTGGACGACGTGCTGGCGGCGGCGGCGCGGCGCCAGGCAGCCGCATCGGGGCCGGCGATCACGCCTGGCGCGGCCGAGGGCATGCGCCGCATCCCGCATACCCCGATGAGGCGGCGCATTGCGGAGCACATGGTGCAGAGCCTGCTGCATACCGCGCCGCACGTGACCACGGTGTTCCAGGCCGACATGTCCGCCGTGCTCGCTCACCGCGCCGCGCACAAGGCCGAGTTCGAGCGCCGCGGCACGCCGCTGACGCTGACCGCATACCTGGTTGCGGCGAGCGCCGAGGCGATCCGCGCGGTGCCGGAAGCGAACGGACGCTGGACCGACGACGCGCTCCTGATACCCGATCGCATCGACATCGGCGTGGCCACGGCGCTCGAGGGGCGGGGGCTCGTGGTGCCTGTGATCCGGGACGCGGGCAGGCTCGACCTGGCCGGCATCGCCGCGGCGCTCGCTGACCTCGTGGCGCGCGCGCGCGCCGAGCGGCTACAGCCCGCCGACCTGCGCGACGGCACCTTTACGATCTCGAACCACGGGGTCAGCGGCAGCCTGCTCGCGGCGCCGATCGTGATCAACCAGCCGCAGTCCGCGATCCTCGGCGTCGGCAAGCTCGAGAAGCGCGCGGTGGTCCTGACGCGCGAGGGCCGCGACGAGCTCGCGATCCGGCCGTGCTGCTACGTGACCCTGACCATCGACCACCGCGTGCTCGACGGCCACCAGGCGAACCGCTTCCTGGAAACGCTGGTGCGCAGGCTCGAAAGCTGGGCCTGACGGCGGCGGCCGCGGCCGGGCCGCGGGTGCGATAATAGGCAGGTGGCGGGCGGCCCGGCGGGCGGGCGCGCCGGGAGCAGAGGATGTACACCCAGGGCCTGGATTCGCTCGGCAAGGACTGCCTGCGTGACCCCGCGCAGGAGAGCACGCTCGAACGCGCATTCCAGACGCGGGTGGACGCGGAGGAGAAAGTCGAGCCGAAGGACTGGATGCCGGACGCCTACCGCCGCACGCTCATCCGGCAGATTTCGCAGCACGCGCATTCCGAGATCGTCGGCATGCTGCCCGAGGGCAACTGGATCACGCGTGCGCCGACCCTGCTGCGCAAGGCGATCCTGATCGCCAAGGTGCAGGACGAGGGCGGCCATGGCGCCTACCTCTATAGCGCGGCCGAGACGCTCGGCGTCTCGCGGGCGGAACTGATCGATCAGCTGCTCGAAGGCAAGGCCAAGTACTCGAGCATCTTCAACTACCCGACCCCGACCTGGGCGGACGTGGGCGCGATCGGGTGGCTGGTGGACGGCGCCGCGATCATGAACCAGATCCCGCTGTGCCGCTGCTCCTACGGCCCGTATGCGCGCGCGATGGTGCGCATCTGCAAGGAGGAGAGCTTCCACCAGCGCCAGGGCTACGAGATCATGCTGCGCCTCTCGCGCGGCACCGCCCTGCAACGCGAGATCGCGCAGGCCGCCCTGAACCGCTGGTGGTGGCCGTCGCTGATGATGTTCGGCCCGTCGGACGCCGAATCGAAGCACAGCGCGCAGTCCATGCACTGGAAGATCAAGCGCTTCAGCAACGACGAGTTGCGGCAGAAGTTCGTGGACTTCACCGTGCCGCAGGCCGATTTCCTCGGCCTCAAAGTGCCGGACCCGGCGTTGCGCTGGGACGAGGCGGCCCGGCACTACCGCTTCGGCGCGATCGACTGGGACGAGTTCGAGCGGGTGCTCAAGGGCCACGGCCCCTGCAACCGCGAGCGGCTGGAGGCGCGCCGCAAGGCGCATGAGGACGGGCGCTGGGTGCGCGAGGCCGCCGCCGCCTGGGCCGCGAAGCAGGACGCACGCGCCGCGCGCGCCGCCTGAAGGAGGCCGTATGACGACCGCAAGCCGTGACTGGCCGCTGTACGAGATCTTCATCCGCGCGAAGTCGGGCCTCGACCACAAGCACGTGGGCAGCCTGCACGCGACCGACGCGCGCATGGCGATCGAGCACGCGCGCGACCTCTATACGCGCCGCCAGGAGGGCGTCAGCATCTGGGCCGTGCGCTCCTCCGACATCGTCGCCTCGGATCCCGCGGAGGCGGATGCGCTGTTCGAGCCCGCGCGCGACAAGGTCTATCGCCACCCGACCTTCTACGACATCCCGGAAGAGGTGAAGACGTTGTGACCGCGCAGCTGCGCTACGTGCTGCGGCTCGCCGACTCGAACCTGGTGCTCGCGCAGCGCCTGGGCGAATGGGTCGGCCACGCGCCCGCGCTCGAGGAGGATCTCGGGCTCGCCAACGTCTCGCTCGACCTGCTCGGTCAGGCGCGGCTCCTGCTCGCGCACGCCGGGGAGCTGGAAGGCAAGGGCAGCAGCGAGGACGATCTCGCCTACCTGCGCGAGGAATCGGAGTACCTCAACCTGACGCTGGTCGAACAGCCGAACGGCGATTTCGGCCAGACCATCGCGCGCCAGTTCCTGTTCGACGCCTGGCAGCTCGGCCTGTACGACGCGCTCACGCAGTCGAGCGATGCCTGCCTCGCGGCGATCGCCGCCAAGGCGATCAAGGAGACCCGCTATCACCTGCGCTACAGCGGCGGCTGGCTGGTGCGCCTGGGCGACGGCACGGACGAGAGCCGCCATCGCGCGCAGCAAGCCCTCGAGCGCCTGTGGCCATTCACCCACGAACTGTTCGCCACCGACGAAGTAGAGCGCGAGGCCGCGCGCGCCGGAATTGGCCCCGAACCGGCTGAGCTCGAACCTTCATGGCTGGCGCTGGTCGACGAGGTGCTGGCGCAGGCGACGCTGGCGCGGCCCGCGGCTTCACCCTTCGCCTGGTACGGCAAGCAGGGCCGGCACGGCGAGCACCTCGGTTACCTGCTCGCCGAGATGCAGTCGCTGCACCGCGCCCATCCCGGCGCGAGCTGGTAGCGCCGCGATGCCCGCGACCGCGGCGAGCGCAGGGGTGGCGCTTCCCGCCGAAGTGGAGTCCCGCGTCAGAAACCTGCTCGCGCAGGTACCCGACCCGGAGATCCCGGTGCTCTCGGTGCTCGACCTCGGCGTGATCCGTCACCTCGTGCTGCGGCCCGACGGGACGCTCGAGGTCGGCGTCGCGCCGACCTATTCCGGCTGTCCGGCGACGCCGCTGATCAAGGCGGATGTGGTGCGCGCGCTCGCCGGCGCGGGATTTCGCGTGGCGGCGGTGGACGTGCTGTCTCCGCCCTGGACCAGCGACTGGCTGAGCGCCGACGGGCGCCGCAAGCTCGCGGCCTTCGGCATCGCGCCGCCGGCCCGTGCCGTCGCGAGCCCGCGCGCGCTGCTCACGGCGGATCCCGCGATCGCCTGCCCGCGCTGCGGCTCCACGCGCACGGCGAAGACCAGCGAGTTCGGCTCGACGCCCTGCAAGGCGCTCTATCGCTGCGAGTCCTGCCTCGAGCCCTTCGACTACTTCAAGTGCATCTGATCCCGTGCTGAAGTTCCATCCGCTCACGATCACCGGCCGCCGCGCGGTCGCGGACGACGCGATTGCACTCGCCTTCGCGATCCCGCTGGCCCTCGGCGGGGACTTCCGCCACCACGCCGGCCAGCACGTCGCGATCCGCGCGAACATCGGCGGGCAGGAGGAGCGGCGTACGTATTCGATCGTGAGCCCGGAAGGCGCGGCGGAACTCGCGATCGCGTTTCGCGTGCAGCCCAGCGGGCGCATGTCGCAGCACCTCGCCCGGGCGCAGCCCGGCGAGGTGCTCGAGGTCATGACCCCGAATGGCAGCTTCCAGGCGCGGCCCGGGCCGGTGCCGGCGCGCCGCTGCGCCGCCTTCGCCGCCGGCAGCGGCATCACGCCGGTGTTGTCGATCGCGACGACGCTGCTCGAACGCGAGCCGGATTGCCGTTTCCAGTTGTACTACGGCAACACGAGTGCGGCGCGCACCATGCTGCAGGACGACGTGCTGGCGCTCAAGGATCGCTTCCTGCCGCGCTTCTCCGCCTGCTTCGTGATGAGCCGCGAGCCGCAGGACGTGGATCTTTTCAACGGCCGCATTGACGCCGCCAAGGTGCGCGAGTTCGCGCGCCACGGTGTCGACGTGGCCGGGATGGACGAGTTTTTCATCTGCGGCCCCGGCGACATGGCCGGCGAGGTGCAGTCCGCGCTCGCGGCGCTGGGCGCCACCGGCCGCGTGCACGTCGAGCATTTCGCCGCGGGCGTACCGGCGCGCGCGCCGGCGCCGCCGCCCGCCCCGGTGCCCGCGGCGGCGGACTCGGTCGCGGTCACCGTCGTCTTGGACGGCCGTCGCCGCAGCTTCGCGATGGCGCCGAACGGCGATCCGGTGCTCGACGCGGCGGAGCGCGCGGGCCTCGACCTTCCTTTCTCCTGTCGCGCCGGCGTCTGCTCGACCTGCCGCGCCAGGCTGGTCAGCGGCAGCGCCATCATGGAGCACAACGTCGCGCTCGAGGATTGGGAAGTGGAGGCGGGCTATATTCTCTGCTGCCAGGCGCGGCCGACCTCCGCCGCGCTCGAGATCAGCTACGACGAATGAGCTGCGCGCGCCCATGAGCTACGGGACGATCCAGTACGCGGTGGAGGCGGGCGTCGCACGCCTGACGCTGGACCGTCCCGAGCGCCTGAATGCGTTCAACGGCGCGATGCACGCGGAACTTTCCGACGCGCTCGGCCGCATCGCCGGCGACGGCGGCCGGGTGCTCGTGCTCTCCGGCGCGGGCCGCGGGTTCTGCGCCGGCCAGGACCTCGGCGACCGCCAGATCGGAGCCGACGGCGGCCGGGCGGACCTGGGCGAGTCCATCGAGCAGAACTACAAGCCCCTCGTGCTCGCGCTGTGCGCGCTGCCGGTGCCGACCGTCGCCGCCGTCAACGGCGTCGCGGCTGGGGCGGGCGCGAGCATGGCGCTCGCCTGCGACATCGTGATCGCCGCGCGCTCGGCTTGCTTCATCCAGGCGTTCTCGAAGCTGGGGCTGGTGCCGGATTCGGGTGCGACCTGGTTCCTGCCGCGCCTCGCCGGCCAGGCCCGCGCGCTCGCGCTGGCGCTGCTCGCGGAGCGGCTCGACGCGGCCACCGCCGCCGACTGGGGCCTGATCTGGCGCTGCGTGGACGACGTGGAGTTCCCGGCTGCGGTGCAGCGCGTCGCCTCGCAGCTCGCCGCCGGGCCGACGCGTGCGCTGGTGCGCACCCGCGAGGCGATGGAAACGGGCTGGGGCCGCACGCTCGCGGCCCAGCTCGACCTCGAACGCGACTTCCAGCGCGAACTCGGCTACACCGCCGACTACGCCGAGGGCGTCGCGGCTTTCGCTGCCAAGCGCGCGCCGCGCTTCACCGGGAGCTAGGGAATGGGCGACCAGGATACCGGCGCGGACCGTGCACAGGCGCTCGCCGAGCGCGCCGTGCGCGCGCTCTGGGACGGCGACCGTGCCTCGCAGGCGCTCGGCATGGCGCTTGAGTCCTGCGGGCCCGGCACGGCGCGCGTGCGCATGCGCGTGCGCGCCGACATGACCAACGGCCACGGCATCTGCCACGGCGGGCTGGTGTTCGCGCTCGCCGACAGCGCCTTCGCCTTCGCCTGCAATTCGCACGGCGACAACACGGTGGCGGCCGGCGCCGCGATCGAGTTCCTGCGGCCGGCGCGCGAGGGCGACGTGCTGACCGCCGTTGCGACCGAGCACTGGCGCGCCGGTCGCTCGGGCATCTACGAAATTGAGGTGTGCAACCAGGACGGCGAGGCGGTCGCGCTGTTCCGCGGTCGCAGCCACCAGGTCGCGGGGAGACTGATCGATGACTGAGGCATTCATCTGCGACGCCGTGCGCACGCCGATCGGCCGTTACGGCGGCATGCTCGCAGGCTGCCGCACCGACGACCTCGCGGCCGTGCCGCTCAAGGCGCTGGTGCAACGCAATCCGAAGGCGGACTGGGCGGCCGTGGACGACGTGGTGCTCGGTTGCGCCAACCAGGCCGGCGAAGACAACCGGAACCTTGCGCGCATGGCGGCGCTGCTCGCGGGCCTGCCGGTCGTGGTCACCGGCGTGACCGTCAACCGCCTGTGCGGCTCCGGCCTCGACGCGGTCGCGATCGCGGCGCGCATGATCCGAAGCGGTGAGGCGGAGTGGGTGATCGCGGGCGGAGCCGAGAGCATGAGCCGCGCGCCGTATGTGCTGTCGAAGCCGGACGCGGCATTCACGCGCAACCAGCAGTTGTTCGACACGACGATCGGCTGGCGCTGCGTGAATCCGCTGATGACGCAGCGGTACGGCATCGACTCGATGCCGGAGACCGGCGAGAATGTCGCCGCGAACTTCAAGGTCTCGCGCGCCGACCAGGATGCGTTCGCCCTCCGGAGCCAGCAGCGCGCGCTGCGTGCGCAGGCCGACGGCACGCTGGCACAGGAGATCGTGCCGGTGTCGCTGCCGGCGCGGGGCGAGCCGGCAGTCGTGGAGCGCGACGAGCACCCGCGCGAGACCAGCCTTGAGGCGCTCGCGAAACTCCCGACGCCGTTCCGCGCCGGCGGCACGGTCACCGCCGGCAACGCTTCGGGCGTCAACGACGGCGCCTGCGCGATCATCGTCGCGAGCGCGCGCGCGGTGGCGCGCCACGGATTCGTGCCGCGCGCGCGTGTACTGGGCGCGGCGGTCGCAGGCGTCGAGCCGCGCATCATGGGCATGGGGCCCGCGCCTGCGACCGAAAAGCTGCTCGCGCGCCTCGGCCTCGCGATCGGCGGCTTCGACGTGATCGAGCTCAACGAGGCCTTTGCATCCCAGGCGCTGGCGGTACTGCGCCGGCTCGGCCTGCCGGACGACGCCGCCCAGGTGAACCCGAACGGCGGCGCGATCGCGCTCGGCCATCCGCTCGGCATGAGCGGCGCGCGGCTTGCGACCACCGCGACCTGGCAGCTCGGCCGCACCGGTGCGCGCCGGGCGCTCTGCACCATGTGCATCGGCGTCGGCCAGGGCATCGCGCTCGCACTCGAGCGCGCGTCGTGAACGCGCCCGTCCGCACCGAGCGCGACGGCGAGATCGCCGTCGTGACGGTGGACAATCCGCCGGTGAACGCGCTCTCGCACCCGGTGCGCGCGGCGCTGCTGACGTCCATCGAGGAACTCGACGCGGACGCCGCGGTGCGCGCGATCGTGCTGATCGGCGCTGGGCGCAACTTCATCGCCGGCGCCGACGTGCGCGAGTTCGAGCGTCCGCCACTCGAGCCGATGCTGCCCGGCGTGCTGGCGCGGCTCGAGGCTTGCGGCAAGCCGGTGGTCGCGGCGCTGTCCGGGCCGACGCTCGGCGGCGGCGCGGAGACCGCGCTCGCGAGCCACTACCGCTGCGCCTCCGCGGACCTGCAGCTTGGGTTCCCCGAGGTCAACCTCGGCCTGCTGCCCGGCGCCGGCGGCACCGTGCGCCTGCCGCGGCTCGCGGGCTGGCAGGCTTCGCTCGAGGTCATGACCTCGGGCCGGCCGATCGGTGTCGAGGCCGCGATCGGTCACGGCATCGTGGACCGGCGCGTGGACGACGACCTTCGCAAGGGCGCGATCGCGTTCGCGCGCGAGCTGCTCTGCGAGGGCGCGCCGCTGCGGCGCACGCGCGACCTGGCGCTGCCGCCGTCGCGCCCGTCGTTGTTCGAGGAATTCCTGCTGTCGCTGCCGCCCGCGGCGCGGCGCCTGCCGGCGCCGCCGCGCATTGTCGAGGCGCTGGCGTCGGCGGCGATGCTGCCCTTCGACGCCGCCCAGGCGCGTGCGCGGACGATGTTCGTCGAATGCCTGAACTCGCCCGAATCGCGCGCGCTCAGGCACCTGTTCTTCGCCGAGCGCGGTGCCGCGCCCGACCGCGAGCTCGCGCGCAAGGTGCGCGAAGCGGGCGTGATCGGCGCGGGCACCATGGGATCGGGCATTGCGGTCGCGCTCGCGACCGGCGGCATCGGCGTGACGCTGGTGGACGCCAGGCCCGAGGCGCTTGAGGCCGGGCTGGCGCGCGCGCAATCCGCGATCGAGAACGCAGCCCGCAAGGGTCGCATGAGCGCGGAGGCGGCCGCCGCGGCGCGCGCCCGCCTCTGCGGTGCCGCCGCGCCCGAGGCGGTCGCCGGCGCCGACCTCGTGATCGAGGCGGTGTTCGAGAACCTGGCGGTCAAACGCGAATTGTTCGCGAAGCTCGGGGCCAGCTGCCGGCCGGACGCGGTGCTCGCGACCAACACCTCGACGCTCGACGTGGACGCCATCGCCGCGGCATCGGGCAGACCCGCCGACGTGGTCGGCATGCATTTCTTCAGCCCGGCGCACGTGATGCGCCTGGTCGAGGTGGTGCGCGGGCGCGAATCCTCGCGCGCGGCGATCGCCACCGCCCACGCGGTCGCGAAGCAGACTGGCAAGATCGGCGTCACCGTCGGCAACTGCTTTGGCTTCGTCGGCAACCGCATGCTCTACGCCTACGGGCGGGAGAAGGAACTCATGCTGCTGGAAGGAGCGACGCCCGAGCGCATCGACCGGGCCCTCACGGACTTCGGCATGGCGATGGGGCCGAACGCGGTGGGCGACCTCGCGGGCCTCGACGTGGGCTGGCAGGTGCGGCGCGAATGGGCGGGCAAGCCCGACGACCCGCGCTTCTATAGGATTTCGGATCTGCTCGCCGAGCTCGGCCGCTACGGCCAGAAGACGGGCCGCGGCTTCTATCGCTACGATGGGCCGGGCGGCGAGCGTGCGCCGGATCCGGAGGTGCTCGAGCTGATCGAGACGGAGGCCGGGCGCCTGTCGGTCGCGCGGCGCGAAATCGGCGACGACGAGATCGTCGGCCGCTGCATCCACGCGCTGATCAACGAGGGGGCCGCCATCCTTGAGGAGGGGATCGCCGCTGCGCCGGCCGACGTCGACGTGATCTGGTGCAACGGCTACGGCTTCCCGCGCCACCGCGGCGGGCCGATGTTCCACGCCGACGCGATCGGGTTGCCGAAGGTGCTGGCGCAGATCCGCCGCTACGGCGCGGCGCACGGCGAGCGCTACTGGACGCCGGCCAGGCTCCTCGTCACGCTGGCGGAGGCGGATTCCAGCTTCGGCGCCTGGCAGGCCGCGCGCGCGGGCAACGGGAGGACGGCATGAGGCTGCAGAGTTACCTGGCGGGCCGCTGGCGCGAAGGCGGTGGCAAGGCGGCCGCGCTCCGCGACGCCAGCACCGGCGAGGTCGTCGCCGAGGCGGCGACGGGCGGGCTGGACTTCGGCGCCGCGCTCGCCTGGGCGCGCGGCACCGGCGGCCCGGCGCTGCGCGTGATGACCTTTCACGAGCGCGCCGCAATGCTGCGCGCACTCGGCAAGAAGCTGTTCGACTGGAAGGACGAGTTCTACGCGCTGTCCTACGCGACCGGCGCGACCCAATCCGACTCCTGGATCGACATCGACGGCGGCATCGGCACCATGCTGGGGTTCGCGAGCAAGGGCGCACGCGAACTCCCGAACCGCCGCGTGTTCCTCGACGGCGCGGTCGAAGCGCTGTCGAAGGGCGGCACCTTCGTCGGCCAGCACATCTGCACGCCGCTCGAAGGCGCCGCGATCCACGTCAACGCCTTCAACTTTCCGGTCTGGGGCATGCTGGAGAAGCTGGCGCCCGCGCTGCTCGCCGGCGTCCCCGCGATCGTCAAGCCGGCGACCGCGACCAGCTACCTGACCGAGCGCGTGGTGCGGCGCATCCTCGAGACCGGCCTGCTGCCAGCGGGGGCGGTGCAGTTGATCTGTGGGGGCGTGGGCGACCTGTTCGACCACCTCGGCTGTCAGGACCTGGTCTCGTTCACCGGATCGGCCTCGACCGCGGCGAAGCTTCGCACGCATCCGGCGGTCGTCGCGAACTCCGTGCGATTCGTCGCCGAGACCGATTCACTCAACTCGTCGATCCTGGGCGAGGACGCCGCGCCCGGCACGCCGGAATTCGACCTGTTCGTCGCCGAAGTCGCGCGCGAGATGACGGTGAAGGCGGGACAGAAGTGCACCGCGATCCGCAGGGCGCTGGTGCCGCAAGGGCGGCTCGCGGACGTGGTCGCCGCATTGCAGGCACGCCTCTCGAAGACGAAGGTCGGCGACCCGCGCGCGGAGGGCGTGCGCATGGGCCCGCTCGTGAGCCTCGCGCAGCGCGACGAGGTGCGCTCGCGCGTGGCGGAATTGCGCCGCGAGGCCGAACTCGTGTCCGGCGACATGGAAGACTTCGAGGTCGCGGGCGATCGCGAGCGCGGCGCCTTCCTGCCGCCGATCCTGCTCTTGTGCCGGGACGCGGCCTCCGCGCGCGCGGTGCACTCGGTCGAGGCCTTCGGTCCCGTATCCACGGTCATCGGCTACCGCGACTGCGCCGGGGCGATCGCGCTGGCGCGCCGCGGCGAAGGCAGCCTCGCGGGTTCCGTGTTCACGGCCGACGACGCAATCGCCGCCGAGCTCGTGCTCGGCATCGCGCCGTTCCACGGCCGCGTGCTGGTCGTGAACCGGCATTGCGCGCAGGAATCCACCGGCCACGGCTCGCCGCTCGCGCCGCTGGTGCACGGCGGGCCCGGCCGCGCCGGCGGCGGCGAGGAACTCGGCGGCATCCGCGGCGTGCTGCACTACATGCAGCGCACGGCGGTGCAGGGGTCGCCTGACACGGTGACCGCGGTCGGCGGCCGCTGGGTGCGCGGCGCCACCGAGCTCGACCCGGGCGCGCACCCGTTCCGCAAGCCGTTCCATGCGCTCGCAATCGGCGACACCTTCCGCTCGCCGGAGCGCGAGGTCACGATCGAGGACATCGAGGCCTTCGCCGCGCTCTCCGGCGACCATTTCTACGCGCACATGGACGACGCCGAGGCCGCGCGCAACCCGCTGTTCGGCGGCCGCGTCGCGCACGGCTATTTCCTGGTCTCCACGGCCGCGGGATTGTTCGTCGATCCTGCCTACGGCCCGGTGCTCGGCAATTACGGCCTGGACGCGCTGCGTTTCGTGAAGCCGGTCAAGCCCGGCGACCGCATCAAGGTGCGCCTGACCTGCCGGGAGAAGTCGCTGCGCGCCGACCAGGGCTGGGGCGAGGTGACCTGGGACACCGAGATCAGCAACCAGGCCGGCGAGACGGTCGCCTCCTATCATGTGCTGACGATGGTGAGCGTGCACGCGGTGCCGGACGCGGCGCAGGAGTGACGATGCCAATCGACCTCGCGCGCTGGCGCGGCGAATTCGCGAGCCTCGCCTTCGAGGAGCCCTCGGCCGGGGTGCTCGAGATCGTGATCGCGAACGAGGGCAGCCAGAACTCGGCGACCGAGGCGATGCACGCAGAACTCGCGCGCGTCTGGCGCGCCGTGGACGCGGATGCCGCGGTGCGGTCCGTGTTGGTGCGCGGCGCCGGCCTGCATTTCTCCTCGGGCGGAGACTTCGCGCTGATCGAGCGCATGATCGAGGACGAGGCGACGCTCCTGCGCGTGTGGCGCGAGGCGAGCGACCTCGTCTACAACCTGGTGAACTGCGGCAAGCCCGTGGTGTCGGCCATCCGCGGCAGCGCGGTGGGCGCCGGGCTCGCGGTCGCGCTGCTCGCCGACGTCTCCGTGGCCGGGCGCGGCGCGAAGATACTGGACGGCCACACCCGGCTCGGCGTCGCCGCGGGCGACCACTCGGTCATCCTCTGGCCATTGTTGTGCGGCCTCGCCAAGGCGCGCTATTACCTGCTGACCAACGAGCCGCTCGATGGTGCCGAGGCCGAGCGCATCGGACTGGTGTCGCTCTGCGTCGACGACGCCATCGTAAGGGACACGGCGCTGGCCATCGCCGTGAAACTGGCCGCCGGCAGCGCGAGTGCAGTCGCCTTCACCAAGCACGCGCTCGCCAACTGGCTGCGACTCGCCGGTCCCTCGTTCGATGCCTCGCTCGCGCTCGAATTCCTCGGCTTCCGGCTCAAGGACGTGCGCGAGGGACTTGCCGCCGCGCGCGACCGTCGCCCGCCGAAGTTCGAGCGCTGATCTCAGCCCTTTGCGGGCGCCACCCGGCTGCATGCCTTCCCCGTTGCGGCCCCGGCAGGCCGCCGCTAGTATCTGAACCCGCCTTGGGGTGGTCTGACTAGACCTGAGATGCCGGTTGCCGTCGAGGCTCATCGGCGAACCCGTCGAACCTGATCCGGTTAGAACCGGCGTAGGGAGCAGGCATGCATCATCAGCCAGCCGCGATCCTGCTTCCGCTGCTTGCGGCGCTTGGCTCCATGGCCGTGGCCGCGGAACCGCCGCCGCGGCTCGAAGAGATCGTCGTCACCGCGGGCCTGCGCGAAGTCGCGGCGCAGCTGCGGCCGGGCGGTGCGACCGTGCTGGGCCGCGCCGAGGTCGAGGACGCTGCGGTCGTGCACCTCGAAGAGCTCCTGCCGCTGGTGCCGTCGCTGTCGTGGGCGGGCGCGAGCTCGCGCCCGCGCTACTTCCTGCTGCGCGGCGTCGGCGAGCTGGAGCAATACCAGGGCGCGCCGAATCCCTCGATCGGGTTCCTGCTGGACGAGATCGACCTCTCCGGCATCGGCATGACCGCCGCACTCTTCGACGTCGAGCAGCTCGAGGTGCTGCGCGGGCCGCAGGGCACGCGCTACGGCGCGAATGCGCTCGGCGGCCTGATCAAGCTGAAGACGCGCGACCCGGCGCCGGCGCCGTCGTTCGAGGCCGAGGCGGCCGCCGGCGACGACGGGCTGTGGAGCGCCGGCATCGCCGCGGGCGGCGCGTTGGTGGCGGACGCGGAGGGCGCCTGGCGCGCGGTGCTGCATCGCGCGGTCAGCAAAGGATTCCGGCGCAATGCCTTCCTCGGCCGCGACGACACCAACGGCCGCGACGAGACCACGGCGCGCCTGAAGCTGCACATCGCCGGCGCCGGAGGCTGGAATGCCGGCCTCGGCCTCGTGCACGCCGACTTCGACAACGGCTACGACGCGTTCGCGATCGACAACGGACTGCGCACGCTGTCGGATCGCCCGGGCCGCGATGCGCAGCGGACCGACGCGGCCTGGCTCGACCTCGCCCGGGCGCGGACGGGCAGCGGCGAGTTGCGCTCGATCACCGCCTGGGCCGATTCGGACATCGAGGCGAGCTTCGACGGCGACTGGGGCAACGACGCGGCCTGGGGCGCGGATGGTCCCTACGATTTCTTCTCGCGGACGCTGCGCCGCAGGCAGACGCTCTCGCAGGACCTGCGGCTTTCGTCAGCCGCCGACGGCGACTGGTCCTGGGTCGCGGGGGCATGGCTCCTGCACCTCGAGGAGACGAATAGCCAGCGCGATGACGGCCGCTACCTCGAAGACGCATTCCTGCGGACGTTGGAGAGCCGCTACCGCGCGGTGAGCGTCGCCGCCTACGGACAGATCGAGTGGCGGCCGGCGCCCGAGACCGCAATTGCGGCAGGGCTGCGGCTCGAGGAGCGTGACGCGAACTATGCGGACACCGACGGCATCGCGTTCGACCCGCGCGACCACATGTGGGGCGGCGAACTGTCGCTCACGCACCGCCTGGGCGATGCGCACACGGTCTGGGCCATGCTGTCGCGCGGATTCCGCGCGGGCGGTTTCAACATCGGCACCGCGGTCCCGGCCGACCGCCAGCAGTTCGACCCGGAGTACCTGTGGTCGCTGGAGGCCGGCTGGCGAGCCACGGGCGACGGCGACCGCGCGGCCGACCTGAACCTCTTCTACCTGCGCCGCGAGCACCAGCAGGTCGCGACCTCGTTCCAGCTTGACCCGCAGGATCCGCTGACTTTCCTGTTCCTGACCGACAACGCCGCGCGCGGCGAGGCCTGGGGTGCAGAGGCCACCGCAGTGGCGAAGTTGCTCGCTCCGCTCGAGTTCGAGGCAACGCTGTCCTGGATGCGATCGCGCTACCTGGACTATCGCTTCGGCGAGCGCGACCTTGGCGGGCGCGAGTTCGCGCATGCGCCCGAGTGGAAACTCGCGCTCGCCGCCACCTGGCGCCATCCCGCGGGGTGGATGGCGCGCCTGGACCTGTCCGGCGAGTCGGATTTCCATTTCGACACCAGCCATGACCAGCGCGGCGGATCGCGAACGCTGGTCGGCCTGCGTGCTGGCTACGAGGGCGAACGCTGGTCGGTGCACGCCTGGGTGCGCAACCTGCTGGACGAGCGCTACCCGGTGCGGGGCTTCTATTTCGGCAACGAGCCGCCCGACTTTCCGAACCGGCTTTATCTGCGCTGGGGCGACCCGCGCCAGGCCGGTTTGACGCTGCGCTGGATTCACTGAGGTGCCGCCATGCATGTCGCCGTCGAACTGAGCCTGTATCCGCTCGCGGACGAGTACATCCCGTCGATTCTCGGCTTCATCGAGAGACTCCGCGCGCGTCCAGGCATCGCGGTCATGACCAACTCGATGAGCACGCAGGTCTCCGGCGACTACGACGCGGTTTTCAATGCGCTGCGCGACGAAATGCGTGCGAGCCTCGCGGGGCCGCGCCGGGCGGTGTTCGTGATGAAGGTGCTCGGTGGCGGCGATTGAGGCCGTCGCGGTCGCCGCGGGCGCCGCCTACATTCTGCTCGCGATCCGGCAGCATCGCGCCTGCTGGATCGCGGGTGGTCTGAGCTGCGCGCTGTATGCATGGGTCTTCCTGCGGGCGGCGCTGCCGCTGCAGGCCGCGCTGCAGGTCCCGTACGTCGCGCTTTCCGTCTACGGCTGGCTGGCCTGGAAACCGGGCGCCGACACCGCGCCGCGGCCGCGGCACTGGCCGTTGCGCCATCACCTGTTCGCGCTCGCGGGAGTGGCCCTCGCGACAGCCGCGAGCATGCTGCTGCTCGAACGGTACGCGCTCGCGGCCGCGCCGATCGCCGATTCGCTCGGCGCCTGGGCGAGCGTGGTCGCGACCTGGCTGCTCGCGCGGCGCATCGCGGACACCTGGCTGTGGTGGATCGCGGTGGACACCGGACTCGCCGCCCTGTTCGCGAGCCAGGGCCTGTTGCCGACCGCGGCGCTCTATGTCGCCTACGCAGCGCTCGCAGTCGCCGGCTGGCAAGCGTGGCGGCGCGCGATGGCGGCGGCGTGAGGTCCGGCCTGCCGGAACAGGCGCGCCGCGCGGTGGATGCCGTGACCGCCGAGCTCGGTCTGGCCGCGCCTGAGGTCGTCGCGCTTGCAGGCGGGCCCGCCAACTTCGTGCTGCGCCTGCGGGATGCGCGCCGGGACCTGGTGCTGCGCGTCGCCGGCCCGGGCGCCGCGGCACTGGGTGCAAGCCGCGCATCCGAGCATGCGATGCACGCGCAGGCCTCGGCGGCCGGCCTCGCCCCGGAACTCGTGCTGTCGCGCCCGGAGCAGGGACTGCTCGTCACACGCCACGCCGCCGGGAGGATGCTGTCGCGCGGCGACTTCGAGGATTCCGCGCAGCTTCAGCGCATCGGCGCCTGGGTCGCGCGCCTGCACGCGCTGCCGCCGCCGCCGGGGCTGCCTTTCATTGATTTCGGCGCGCGCGCGGCGGGCTACCTCGCCACCCTGAAATCGCGTGCGCCGTGTCCCGCGGTGGACGAACTCGCGGGGCGGCTGGCAGAGCGGCGCGGGAGCCTGACGCCGGCGCGGGCCGTGAGCTGCCATCACGACCTGCATCACCGCAATTTCATCGACGCAGGGGACCGGTTGCTCGCGATTGACTGGGAATACGCGGGGCCCGGCGATCGGGCGGCAGACCTCGCATCCTGCATCGGCTACCACGGCCTCGGCCCCGCTCTGCAGGAAGCGCTGCTCTCCGGTTATGGATCGGGCAGTCCGCTACTCCGCGCGCGGCTCATGGAACTCGGCTGGATCTTCCGCTGCCTGTGGTACGGGTGGAACGCGGTTGCGGCGCTCGAGGGCATGGCGCAGGACCCGGCGCTGCAGTCGCGCCTCGCGGCCGAATTGCTGGCCTGAGCGGTTGCAGGCCGCGGGCCGCATCGCGCAAGATGCGCGACCCATGGCCGAAATCATCGTCACGGATCGCGACGGCGGCGAGCACCGGATCGCGGCCCGTCCCGGCGTCAGCCTGATGGAGACGCTGCGCGAGTTCGACTGGGGCGTCGCCGCGATCTGCGGTGGCATGTGCTCCTGCGCGACCTGTCACGTCCATGTGGCCGAGACCTGGCTCGACCGCCTGCCGCCGATGCAGGGCGACGAGAAGGAGATCCTGCAGGAACTCGAGAGCTACCGGCCGCGCGGCTCGCGGCTGTCCTGCCAGATCCCGTTCGAGGAATCGCTCGCCGGCATCGAGGTCCAAATCGCGCCCGACGAGTGAGTCGGCTCAGCGGCTCTCGGCCTGGCGCGCGACCGCGGCTGCGGCCGCCTCGATCGCGGCCGGGTCGCCGAGGAAGCGACGCGGCGCGACGGGCCGCTGGCGGCCATCCAGCTCATAGAGGATCGGCACGCCGGTCGGGATGTTGAACTCGACGATCTCGCCGTCACTCATGCCGTCCAGCATCTTGACCATCGCGCGCAGGCTGTTGCCGTGCGCAACCACGAGCGCATCCTGACCGGCCGCGAGCGCCGGCGCGATACGACCGATCCAGCAGGGCAGCACGCGCGCGAGCGTGTCCTTCAGCGACTCGGTCGCGGGCAGGAGCGTCGGATCGACGTGCCGGTAGCGCGGGTCGAAACGCGGGTGCCGTGGGTCGTCGGCGGCGAGCGCGGGCGGCGGCACGTCGTAGCCGCGCCGCCAGACCTTGACCTGGCCGGCGCCGTACTTTGCCACCGTCTGCGCCTTGTCGAGACCCTGCAGCGCGCCGTAGTGGCGCTCGTTGAGCCGCCAGTCGCGCTCGACCGGCACCCACATGCGGTCGAGCTCGTCCTGCATGATCCACAGCGTGCGGATCGCTCTTTTCAGCACCGAGGTGAAGGCGACGTCGAAATCGAGGCCCTCGGAGCGCAAGAGCGCCGCGGCCGCGCGCGCCTCGGCCGCGCCCTGCGGCGAAAGGTCCACGTCGGTCCAGCCGGTGAACAGGTTCTTCTGATTCCAGCTGCTCTGGCCGTGCCGCAGCAGTACGAGCTTGCCGGCCACGGTCGGCTCAGCGCTCGGCGAGGCGCCGCACGGCCTGCAGCGCGACCGACAGGGTCGGGAAGTCCGCGGCACCCGTGGTGCGCATCTCCTGCACCGAGCGGCGCAGGTTCTCGGCCGCGACGCCCGCGGTCGAGAGCCAGGCCGCGACCGCGGCGGCCGGATCGCCGCGGCGGTTTTTTGCGACCACGCGGTCACAGAGGCGGCGCTGCAGCGCGTAAGCGTCCTCGCGCAGCGTCCCGCGCGCGAGCGCCTGCCAGTGGCCCTCGACCACGAGGCGTTCGATCTGCCCGCGGATCCAGTCGAGGCCGATGGCGGCGCCGAGGCCGTAGTAGAGGCGGGCGGCGTGGCGGATCGGCGCGCGGCGCGCGAGCGCGACCTCGACGATGTCGACGCCGGAATGCATCGCGCCGAGGCTCGCGACGCGGCGTGCGACGGACGCCGGCACGCCGGGCGCCGTGAAACGCGCGAGCTCGCGCTCGTAGCGCTCGGCCTCGAGACCCTCGATGACGCCCGGCAGCCCGCCGACCAGCTCGCGGATCCCGGGCCGCAGCCGCGACACGGCGCGCTCGATGTCGAGGTCGCGTCCGCACTGGCGCAGCACCCAGTAGGTGAGCGGCCGCAGCAGGCGCACGGTCTCGTGCGCCATGTCGTACTGCAGCGAAGTCGGCGCGCGGTCGTCGAGCGCCTCGATGTCGGCCCACAGCTCGCGCATGTCGGTGATCTCACGCGCGATCGTGAATGCGCGCGCGATGCTGCCGATGTCGGCGCCGGTGTCCTCCTGGGTGCGGATCGCGAACACCGGACCCATGCGGTTGACCAGGCTGTTGGTGGTCGCGGTCACAATGATCTCGCGGCGCAGCTGGTGCTTCTGGATCTCGCGCGGCCAGCGCCGCTGCACCGGCCTCGGGAAATAGCGCGTGACCTCGTTGCCGAGGTAGGGGTCGGAGGCGATGTCGGACTCGAGCAGCCTGGCCGACAGCCAGATCTTGGAGTAGGACAATAGCATCGCGAGCTCGGGCCGCGTCAGGCCCTGGCCCTTGCGGTGGCGCTCGGCAATCTCGTCATCCGCGGGCAGGGCCTCGAGCGCGCGGTCGAGCGTGCCGGCGCGCGCGAGCGCGCGGATCACGTGGCCGAGCTCGAAGATGCGCTCGACCGAGCGCGACTGCAGCCCGGAGATCGCGAGGCACTGCAGGTAGTTGTTGCGCAGCACCAGCGCGGAAACCTCGCCGGTCATGCGCGCCAGCAGCCGGTTGCGCGCCGGGCGGGTGATCTTGCGCGATTCCATCAGCCCGCGGAACAGGATCTTGAGGTTGACCTCGACGTCGGAACAGTTGACGCCCGCCGAGTTGTCGATGAAGTCGGTGTTGATCCGACCGCCCGCCATCGCGTATTCGACGCGGCCGCGCTGCGACAAGCCGAGATTGCCGCCTTCGCCGACGACACGGCAACGGAGCTCCGCGCCGTTGACGCGCACCGCGTCGTTGGTGCGGTCGCCGATCTCGGCATGAGTCTCGTCGGACGACTTCACGTAGGTGCCGATGCCGCCGTTCCACAGGAGATCCACCGGCATCCTGAGGATCGCGCGGATCACCTCGTTGGGCGGCGTCGAGGCGGCGTCGATGCCGAGCATCGCGCGCACCTCAGGCGTCAGCGGGATGGACTTGGCCTGGCGCGAATGCACGCCGCCGCCCTTCGACAGCAGGCGGCGGTCGTAATCCTCCCAGCTGGAGCGCGCGAGGCCGTAGAGCCGCCTGCGCTCGGCGAAGCTCTTCGCCGCGTCGGGCGCGGGGTCGAGGAACAGGTGCCGGTGGTCGAATGCGGCCAGCAGGCGGATGTGCCGGGACCGGAGCATCGCGTTGCCGAATACGTCTCCCGACATATCGCCGATGCCGGCGGCGGTGAAATCCTGCTGCTGCGTGTCGAGCCCGAGCTCGCGGAAATGCCGCCGCACCGACTCCCAGCCGCCGCGGGCGGTGATCCCCATTTCCTTGTGGTCATAGCCCGCCGAACCGCCCGAGGCGAAGGCGTCGTCGAGCCAGAAGCCGTACTGCTGCGAGATCGCATTCGCGACGTCCGAGAACCTCGCGGTTCCCTTGTCGGCCGCGACCACCAGGTAGGGATCGTCGCCGTCCTGGCGCACCACCGCCGCCGGCGGCACCACGCGGCCCGCCACCACGTTGTCGGTGACGTCGAGCAGCGCCCTGATGAAGACGCGGTAACACTCCGTGCCCTCCGCCTGCGCCTCGTCGCGGCCCGCGGGCAGGCGCCGCGGCACGAAGCCGCCCTTGGCGCCGACCGGCACGATCACGGTGTTCTTGACGTTCTGCGCCTTCATGAGGCCCAGAATCTCGGTGCGGAAGTCCTCGCGCCGGTCGGACCAGCGCAGCCCGCCGCGCGCCACCCGGCCCATGCGCAGGTGCACGCCCTCGACGCGCGGCGAGTGCACGAAAATCTCGAACATCGGCTTCGGCGGCGGCACCTCGGCGACCCGGCGCGGGTCGAACTTCAGCGCCAGGTAGGGTTTCGGCGCGCCGTCCGGGCCCGCCTGGAAGTAGTTGGTGCGCAGCGTCGCGTCGATCGCGGCGAGGAACGCGCGCAGGATGCGGTCGTCGTCGATGCGGCGGACCCCCGCGAGCAGGCGGTCGAGCGCGCGCCGCTGCGCGGCTTCCGCGCGCCTGCGCGCAGGCGCCGCCTGCGACGGGTCGAAGCGAGCCATGAACAGCCGCAGCAACCGGCCGGCAGCGGCCGCGTTGCTCGCGAGCGCCTCTTCCATGTAGGACTGAGACAGCGGCAGGCCGAGCTGGCCGAACCAGCGCGCGTAGGCGCGCAACACCATGGCCTCGCGCCAGCTCAGATCGGCGGCAAGCACCAGGCGGTTGAAGCCGTCATTGTCGGCGTTGCCGAGCCAGACGTTGGCAAAGGTGGACTTGAAGCGAGGGCCGTCGCTCGCCAGGTCGATCGCAACGCCGCGCGGATGCTCGAGCTCGAAGTCCTGGATCCAGCAGCTGCAGGCCGCGGTTTCGATCTCGTACGGCCGCTCGCTGATCAGCTTGAGGCCGAGGTTCTCGATGGTCGGCAGCACGTCCGAGATCGGGATCGGGCGCTCGCGCCGGAACAGCTTGAACTGCACCTTGTGCGGCGGCTGGCCCTTGTGGCGGTACAGCGCCATGCGCAGCCCCGAGGGCTCGGCGATGAGCGCCTCGAGGCAGGCGATGTCGTCCACTGCGGCCTCGAACGGCGTGTCCTCCTGGTACGAGGCCGGAAAAGCCTGGCCCCAGCTGCGGTCGAGGCGCAGCGCTTCCGCCTCGCCATGCGCGTCGGTCAGCGCGTCCTTGAGCCGGTCCTGCCAGGTGCGCACCGTCTCGGTGATGCGGCGCTCGAGCTCGAACGCATCGACGCCGGCGTCCTGCGTCGGCGGCGTGCGCACCAGGAGGTGCAGCCGCGCCAGCGCGGACTCGGACAGCTGCACCTGCGACTCGATCGCGAGGCCGCCGAAGGCGTCACGCGCGAGCGCCTCGATGCGCTCGCGCGCCTGCGTGTTGTAGCGGTCGCGCGGTACGTACACGAGGCAGGAATAGAAGCGCCGGAAGACGTCGCGGCGCACGAACAGGCGCACCTGCGAGCGCTCGTAGAGGTTGACGACGCCGCGCACGATGCGGATCAGGTCGGAAATGGTGGCCTGGAACAGCTCGTCGCGCGGGAAGGTCTCGAGCGCGGCGACCAGCGCCTTGTGGTCGTGGCTGGTCGGCGGCAGCCCGAAATGGTCGATCACCCGCTGCACCTTGTGGCGCAGCACCGGGATCTCGCGCGGGCTTTTGCTGTAGGCGGAGGAGGTCCACAGGCCGATGAAGCGGCGCTCGCCGGTCACGGCGCCCTTGGCGTCGAAGGTCTTGAAGCCGACGTAGTCGAGGTAGGTCGCACGGTGCACGGTCGCGACCGAGTTGGCCTTGGTGATGATGAGCGGCTCCGGCGCGCGCGCGAATGCGCGCACCTCGCCGGAGAGCTCGATCGACTTCGGCTTGCCGCGGCGGCCTGCGCGCATCAGGCCGAGGCCCGAGCCCGCGACCGGCCGCAGGCGGTCGCGCCGCGCGCCGCGCGCCAGCCGGTACTCGCGGTAGCCGAGGAAGGTGAAATGTCCGTCGTCCATCCACTCGAGCAGCGCCTGCGCCTCGCGGATCTCGTGCGCAACACCGTGCACGCGCGTCATGCCGAGGACCGCCGCGGCCTCGCGCGCCCGGGCGCGCATGCGGCGCCAGTCGGAGGTCGCGACGCGCACGTCGTCGAGCGTGCGGAGGATGTGGCGCTCGAGTTCGGCGAGGCGGCGCGGGTCCGGCTCGCGGTCCACCTCGATCAGCTGCCAGGATTCCGCGCGGCCGCGCGCGGGCGGTGCGCCGAGCCGCAGCTCCCTGAGCCGCCCGCCGCGGTCGCGCGTGACCGCGAACACCGGATGCGCCAGCAGGTGCACCGCGAGCCTGTGCTCGGTACACACGATGCCGAGCGAATCCACCAGGAAGGGCATATCGTCGGTGACGACCATGACCACCGTGTGCGAAGAGGCGAAGCCGTCGCGCGCGGGTTCCGGGTTGAAAACGCGCACCAGCGTGCGGCCGGGCGGGCGCCGGCGCGCCAGCGCGAGCTCGGCGAGCGCCGCTCCGGCGAGGTTGTCCGCCGAGTGCTGCACCAGGTCGAGTTCCGAGACGCCGTTGTAGAAGCAGCGTACCAGGCGCACCGGCGGGACCGGCGAGCGCCGGCCGGCCGCGCGGCTGGCGCGGGCGGCGATGCGGTCGATGATTGCCTGTCGGGCGGCCGGGATCCTGCCTAGCATCCGCGCGAATTATACACGGGGCCCCCGGGACGGTTCCGCGCGCGGCGCGGACCGATTAGAGTTGCGGCAGCATCCGATCCGGGAGCCGGCCATGGCCAACCTGTTCGACAATCCGATGGGCACCGACGGCTTCGAGTTCGTCGAATACACCGCGCCCGATCCCGACCTTCTGCGCCGGCTGTTCGCGCGCATGGGCTTCCCGGTCAGCGCCAGGCATCGCAGCAAGAATGTGACGCTGCACCGCCAGGGCGATATCAATTTCATCATCAACGCCGAGCCCGGCGGCTTCGGCCAGCGCTTCGCGCGCGAGCACGGGCCGTCTGCCTGCGCAATGGCGTTTCGCGTGAAGGACGCCGCCGCCGCGTTCCGGCGCGCGGTCGAGCAGGGCGCAAAGGCGGTCGAGACGCCGGTCGGCCCGATGGAGCTTGCGATCCCGGCGATCGAGGGCATCGGCGGCAGCCTGATCTACCTCGTGGACCGCTACGGCGAGCGCACGATCTACGACGTGGATTTCATGCCGGTGCCGGACCCGGCGCCGGTGCGCCAGGCCGGCCTGACCGTCATCGACCACCTGACCCACAACGTGCGCCGCGGCAACATGGACCGCTGGGCCGGTTTCTACGAGAAGCTGTTCAACTTCCGCGAGATCCGCTACTTCGACATCGAGGGGAAGAAGACGGGGCTCTTCAGCCGCGCGATGACGAGCCCCTGCGGCAAGATCCGCATCCCGATCAACGAGAGCCAGGACGACAAGAGCCAGATCGAGGAGTACATCCGCGAATACCACGGCGAGGGCATCCAGCACATCGCGCTGTTCACGGACGACATTTATTCGACGGTCGACGCGCTCGCCGCGTATGGCATCGAGTTTCAGGACACACCCGACACCTATTACGAGGGCGTGAACGCGCGCGTCGATGGCCACCGGGAATCGCTCGCGCGCATGCAGGAACGGCGCATCCTGATCGATGGCAACGCGAAGGACGGCATCCTGCTGCAGATCTTCACGAAGAACGTGATCGGCCCGATCTTCTTCGAGATCATCCAGCGCAAGGGCAACGAAGGCTTCGGCGAGGGCAACTTCCGTGCCCTGTTCGAGTCCATCGAGCTCGACCAGGAGCGGCGCGGCGTGATCTGAGCGTCCGGGGCGAACGACCCCCGGGGAACTACCCAGTCTTGCAGACGAAATCCCCCCAGCGACGCCGTTTTGCGACTTGCAGCACTTGTCGCGGGCGTCGGCAGGACTAGATTTGCGGTCGACATTCATCGGCATCGGAGGAGTGTCAACCATGAATCGCACGTGGATCCTTGCAGGCCTGTTCATGCTCTTCGCCAGCGGGCTGGCGTCGGCACAGGAAAAACAGAAGCCCGCGACCGGTGTTTCGACCCAGAGCGCCGTCGGAAGCCAGGGTTCGGTGTCCGCCGGGCCGGAGGGCGCATCCGCGACCGGCGCTGCGGCGGGTTCTGCCGATGTCGCGGCGGGTCAGTCGACGGCGAGCCTCGCGCAGGGCACGGAAGTCAGCGCGACGCTGACGAAGCCCGTGGATGCGGGCAAGGCGAAACCCGGCGACCCGGTCGAGGCGCGTGCCGCCAAGGACGTGCGTTCCGGCGGCGAAGTCGTGGTTCCGCGTGGCTCGCGACTGCTCGGTCGAGTCACACGGGCCGTGCCGCACGGCGGCGGTTCGGCGGGCGGCAAGTCCGAGTCGCAGCTCGGCATTGTCTTCGATCGCGCCCGGCTCAAGGATGGCCGTGAAGTGGCGCTGAATGGCGCGGTCACGGCGCTCGCCGCGGCGCGCGCAGCCGGATCGGCCGGTAGCAGCGGCGCCGGTGGCGCGGGTGCCAGAAGCGTCGCGGGCTCAACGACCGGATCCGCCGGCGGGATCGCGGGTACGGTGGGTGGCACCGTTGGCGGCGTCGTGGGCGTGACAGGCGGGACAGCTGGCCAGGTCGGCGCCGCGGTCGGTGGCGCCGCGTCCGCGGCGGCGCGCTCCCCGGGCGCCATCGGCGGATTCGACGTCGGCGGCAATCTGAAGTCCGGCAGCCATGGCGTGTTCGGTCTGCGCGATCTCGAGATTACGGGTGCGACGGAGGGCGCTGCAGAAGGCTCCGTGATCAGCTCCGCGAAGCGCAACGTCCATCTTGAGGGCGGCACGCAGATGCTGGTCGTTGCAGGCGCACGGGCCGCGGAACAATCCGCAGAGTCCGCGGCTCCGGCCGACAATCCAGGCCGCGAGGTCAAGGACGACAAGCGCTGATCAGGGGCGGTGGGGGCGCGCCAGGTAGGCGCGCCCCTGCATCTCGTGCAGGCGGCTCGCCGTGCGGCGGAACACGACGGCGAGCCGCTCGCCGCGGTAGAGCGCTTCGGGCTGGTCGGCGGCGGCCGACAGGAAGAGCTTCACGCCGCGGTCGTAGAACTCGTCCACCAGCGCGATGAACCGGCGCGCCGCGTCGTCCTGCAAGCCGTCCATTATCGGCACGCCGCTCACGAATACGGTCTGGTAGCAGCGTGCGATCTCGATGTAGTCTGCGGCGGCACGCGGTCCCTCGCACAGCTCCCGGAACTCGAACCAGGCCAGGTCATCGGCCTCGCGCTTCACGCGGATCGCGCGGCCATTCAGTTCGATGCGGGCGTTGCGGTCGACTGCGCTGTCGGCGAGACGCTCGAACTCCGCCGCGAGCCGCCGCTCCGCGTCGGCCTCGCCGGGGCCGAGGAAGAGCGCCGCGCGCTCGAGCCGGCGCAGGCGGTAGTCGGCGCCGCCGTCCGTTTCCTGCACGCGGCAGTGCTTCTCGATGAGCCCGATCGCCGGCAGGAAGCGCTCGCGCTGCAGCCCGCCCTGGTAGAGCCGCGCGGGCGGCAGGTTGGAGGTCGCGACCAGCGCGACGCCCGCGCGGAACAGCGCTTCCAGCAGGCCTGCGAGGATCATGGCGTCCGCGACGTCGCTGACCGCGAACTCGTCGAAGCACAGGATGCGCGCCTCGCGCGCAATGTCGGCGGCGACCTGTCCGAGCGGCGACGGCCGGTCGCGGTGCTGCGAGAGCCCCGCGTGCACGCCCTGCATGAAGCGGTGGAAATGCTCGCGCCGCTTGGCTCTGACCGGAAGCTCCTCGCAGAACTGATCGACCAGGAACGTCTTGCCGCGCCCGACGCCGCCCCACAGCCACAGCCCGCGCAGCGGCTGCACGCGCCTCGCGCCCGGCAACAGCTGGAGCCCGCGTTCGATCAGGGAACCGGCGCCCTCGCGCGCGATCACGCGACGGCGCAGATCCTCGAGCCGCGCGAGTGCCGCAGACTGCGCCGGGTCGAGCGCATGGCCGTGCGCGGCGAGTGCCGCCTGGCAGCGGGCGGTGAGCGGGGCGCTGCCGGTCATGGCGTCAGGCGGATAGCTCCGCCCGGTTGCGGAAATGCTCGAGCGCCGCGGGGTTCGCGAGCGCATCGATGTTCTTCACCGGGCGGCCGTGGACCACCTCGCGCACGGCGAGTTCGACCACCTTGCCGCTGATCGTGCGCGGCACTTCGGGCACCTGCAGGATCACGGCCGGGACGTGGCGCGGCGTGGTGTGGGCGCGGATCTGGCGCCTGATGCGGTCGCAGAGCGCCTCGTCGAGCGCGAGCCCCTCGCGCAGGCGCACGAACAGCACGACGCGCACGTCTTTCTGCCAGTCCTGCCCGACCACCACGCTCTCCAGCACCTCCGGCAGCTGCTCGACCTGGCGGTAGATCTCCGCGGTGCCGATGCGCACGCCGCCCGGGTTCAGCACCGCGTCCGAGCGCCCGAGGATCACGAGCCCGCCGCGCGCGGTCAGGATCGCGTAGTCGCCGTGATGCCAGGCGCCGGGGAAGCGCTCGAAGTAGGCGGCGCGATACTTCCTTCCTTCCGGGTCATTCCAGAACCCGACCGGCATCGAGGGGAAGGGTGCGGTACAGACGAGCTCGCCGCGCTCGCCCGTGAGCGGCCGTCCCTGGTCGTCCCAGACCTCCACCTTCATGCCGAGCCCGCGGCACTGCAACTCGCCGCGGTACACGGGCAGGAGCGGGTTGCCGAGCGCGAAGCAGGAGACGATGTCGGTGCCGCCCGAGATCGAGGCGAGTTGCACGTCGCGGCTGATCGCCGCGGCCACGAAGTCGTACTGCTCGGGCGCGAGCGGCGAGCCGGTCGAGAGCAGGGTCCGCAATACCGCGAGCGCGTGGTGCTCCCCCGGCCGGTAGCCCGCCTTCTCGAGCGCGGCCAGGTACTTCGGGCTGGTGCCGAAGATCGTCACGCCTTCCTCCGCGGCCATGTCCCAGAGCACCTGAGGGCCCGGGTGGAAAGGCGAGCCGTCGTACAGCACGAGGGTCGCGCCTGCGGCGAGCCCGCTCGCGAGCCAGTTCCACATCATCCAGCCGCAGGTCGTGAAGTAGAACAGTCGATCACCGGGTTTCACGTCGGTGTGCAGCAGGTGCTCCTTGAGATGCTGCAGGAGCGTGCCGCCTGCGCCGTGCACGATGCACTTGGGCACGCCGGTCGTGCCGGACGAGTAGAGCACGTAGAGCGGATGGTCGAATGGCATGCGCTTGAATGTGGGCGGCGCGCCATGGCTGCCGAACTGTGCGTAGCGGACGGCGCCGCGCAGCCGGCCGAGGTCGGGCGACTCGCCCACGTAGGGCACGACCACGACGCGGCGGACGGAATCGAGCTTCGCCAGCACGCCCGCGATCGGTGCCAGCGAATCGATGGTCTTGCCGGCATAGAAGTAGCCGTCGGCCGTGAACAGCACCTTGGGTGCGACCTGGCCGAAACGGTCGAGCACGCCCTGGATGCCAAAGTCCGGCGAACAGGAGGTCCAGGTGGCGCCCAGCGAGGCCGTCGCGAGCATCGCGACGATCGTCTCCGGCAGGTTCGGCAGGAAACCCGCGACCCGGTCGCCGGGCCTGACGCCCGCGTCCACGAGGCCCGCGGCGATGCGGGCGACCTCCGCGCGCAATTCATGCCAGGACAATTCGCGCCGGTCGCCGCGCTCGTTGCGGAACACCAGTGCCGGCTCCGCGTCAGGTCCGCGCAGCAGGTTCTCGGCGAAGTTGAGCCGGGTGTCCGGAAACCAGCGCGCGCCCGGCATGCGGTCGCAGTGCTCGAGCACCGCGTCGCCGCGCTCCGCGATCACGCCGGCGAATTCGAAGAGCGCGGCCCAGAACGCGGCGGGGTCGGCGACCGACCAGCGGTAGAGCGCCTCGTAGTCGCCGGCCGGCGCGCCGCGGCTGGCCGCGATCGCCATGAAGCGCGTCAGGTTCGCATCGGCAATGCGAAACAGCGACGGCGTCCAGATCGGCGGGTCGGCGCTCACAGGTTCTGGTAGTTCGGCCCCGAGCCGCCCTCGGGAACGGTCCAGGTGATGATGCCGTAGGGATCCTTGATGTCGCAGGCCTTGCAGTGCACGCAGTTGGCCGCGTTGATCTGCAGGCGCCGCCCGCCCGCGCCGTCGTCCACCATCTCGTACACCTGTGCCGGGCAGAAGTTCTCGCAGGGGTTGCCGAACTCGGTCACGCAGCGCGTGGCACAGATCGTGGTGTCCGCGACCTTGAGGTGCGCGGGCTGGGATTCGTCGTGCACGTTGCCGGCGTGGAACACCGCGGCCGGCCGGTCCCGCGGGGCCAGGGTGCGGTCCGTCCAGCCGCGCTCCACAGGAGGGAAAGTCTCCAGCCGATGCAGCGCCAGGTGGTTCTCGCGGTGCCCGAGGGTCCACGGCGTCCGGCCCACGGTCACCGTCTCGAGCGCCGCATTCGCGAGTCCCCACCACAGGCCGCGATGGAAGCCCGGCTTGAAGTTGCGCACGCGCCAGAGCTCGCGGCCGCCGGCCGAATCGCGCCAGCGCGCCTCATAGCCCGCCGTGTCGTCGTGCTCGACGAGGTGTTCCGCCGCCAGTACGCCCGAGCGGATCGCCTGGTGCACGCCCTTGATCTTCGGCACGTTGAGCGTGCCGGCGGCGTCGCCGATCACCAGCAGTCCCGGCGCGTCCATGCGCGGCAGCGACTGCCAGCCGCCGGCCGCGATGGTGCGCGCGCCATAGGAAAGGAGTTCGCCGCCCTCGAGCAGGGCGCGCACACGCGGGTGGTGCTTGAACTGCTGGAAGGCCTCGAATGGCTTGAAGCGCGGGTCGGCGTAATCGAGGCCGATCACGTAACCGACGTACAGGCGATCGCCGTCGAGGTGGTAGATGAAGCTGCCGCCGTAGGTGTGCGAGTCCACCGGCCAGCCGACGCTGTGCTGGATCAGGCCGGGTTCAGCGCGGCCGGCCGGGAGTTGCCACAGTTCCTTGAAGCCGAGGCCGTAAGTCTGGGGCTCGCGCCCCTCGGCCAGCCCGAGCTTCGCGCTGAGCTGCTTGGTCACGCTGCCGCGGCAGCCTTCCGCGAGCACCGTGGTGCCCGCGCGGATGTCCGCGCCCGGCGCGTAATTCGGCCCCGGCCGGCCGTCGTGGGCGACGCCCATGTCGCCGATGCGCACGCCTGCGACCCGTCCGTGCTCCACGATCGCCTCGGCGGCCGCGAATCCGGGAAAGACGTCGACGCCCAGAGTCTCGGCGCGGCCTGCGATCCAGGGCACCAGGAGCCCGAGCGAGACGATGAAATTGCCGCGATTGTGCATCTGCGGCGGGTTCGGCAGACGCAGCGCGGATTTTCTCGTCAGGTACCAGAACTCGTCGCGCAACGCCCGCACGCAGATCGCGGGCGGCGATTGCCGCCATTCGGGGAGCAGTGCATCGAGCGGTCCGGGCTCCATGACGCAGCCCGACAGCATGTGCGCGCCGACCGCGGCGCCTTTCTCGAGCACGCAGACCGAGAGCTCGGGCTTCAGTTGTTTGAGGCGGATCGCGCAGGAGAGGCCGGCGGGCCCGGCGCCGACGATCACGACGTCGTATTGCATGACGTCGCGATCGGTCACGGCATCGTGGCTCCCTGGAGCTCGGGCAGCGCACGCACGCCCTCGGCGACCTTCGCCAGGTCGCCGGCGACGACCACGGTCATCTTCGCAGGGACCACGTAGCGCGCTGCGATCTCGCTGATCTCTGCGGGTGTCACCGCGTGCACGTTGGCGACCCAGCGCGTCAGGAAATCCGGCGGCAGCCCGTGCAGGTCCATGAACGCGAGCTGGCCCAGTACGCCGTTCGGCGACGAATTCGAGATCACGAACAGGCCTGCGCGGTAGGACTTGATGGCGTCGAGCTCGGCCGCCGGCGGCGGCTCGCGCTGCAGGCGCGCGATCTCCTGGTAGATTTCCCGCAACGCATCCGCCGTGTGCTCGGTCGTCACTTCCGCCGACAGCACCCAGAGCGCGGTGCCGCGCCGGGCGTTGATCGAGGAACCGGGCGAATAGCTGTAGCCCTTGTCTTCGCGAATGTTGGCGGTGATGCGTGAGCCAAAAGCGCCGCCCAGCAGGCTGTTCATCAGCGTGGTCGGGAAGTGCCGCGCGTGCGCCGGGTGCGGCACCGGCACCGCGATGCGGATCGAAGACTGCGGCGCGCCCGGCGTATTGACCAGACCGAGTTGCAGCGCCTCGGCCGGGACCGCCGGCAGCACGGAGGGCAGCGCGCCCTCGCGCCAGCCGCCGAATGAACGCGCGAGCGCGGCCTCGATCGCGGCGCGGTCGTAGCGCCCTGCGACGTAGAGATGCGTGCGGCGCGCGCCGAAGTTGCGCTCGTGGAAGCCGCGCACCGCGGCGATGCCGTAGCCGCCGAGCTGTCCCGGCTCCGGCAGCGCGCGGCCGAAAGGGTGGTCGCCGTA
>JBQTKI010000124.1:0-16499 GCA_052386275.1 Gammaproteobacteria bacterium | reverse complement strand
CCTCGACAAACAGCCGGCCGATGTTCTTTCGCTTGCGCTCCGGTTCCTCATCTCCCTCGAGCGCCGCGTAGAATCTATCCGCCGCGTACACGCGGATCACGCGAATGCCGAAATGCTCCGCAAAGGTCCCCATGACCTGGTCACCCTCGTGAAGGCGCAGCAGGCCGTGGTCCACGAACACGCAGGTGAGCTGCGCGCCGATCGCGCGGTGCAGGAGCGCCGCGACCACGGACGAATCGACGCCGCCCGAGAGCGCGAGCAGCACGCCGTCCCGGCCCACCTGCTCGCGGATGCGCGGCACGGCGTCGGCGACGATGTTGCCCGCGTCCCAGAGGGCGTCGCAGCCGCAGATCTCACGCACGAAGCGCTCGAGGATGGCGGCCCCCGAACGCGTGTGCGTGACCTCGGGATGGAACTGCACGCCGTAGAAGCGCGCGGCCTCGTTCGCCATCGCCGCGAGCGGGGCATTCGCCGTCGCCGCGATCGCGGTGAAGCCGGGCGGCAGCGACTCAACACGGTCGCCGTGGCTCATCCAGACGTCGAGCAGGGCCGGGTCCGCCGCGCCCTCGTCGGCGATGCCATCGAGCAGGCGCGAGGCGGCCGTGCGGCGCACCTTGGCATAGCCGAACTCGCGGTGGGCCGAAGCGGCCACGCGGCCGCCAAGCTGCGCGGCCATGGTCTGCATGCCGTAGCAGATGCCGAGCACCGGCACCCCGAGCCTGAACACGGTGTCGGGCGCGCGGGGCGGCGCGGCATCCGTGACCGATTCCGGGCCACCCGAGAGGATGATCCCACGTGCGCCGAAGCGCCGGATCGCCGCGTCGTCCACGTCCCAGGGCTGGATCTCGCAGTAGACGCCGATCTCGCGCACGCGGCGCGCGATCAGCTGCGTGTACTGCGCGCCGAAATCGAGGATCAGGATCCGGTGGGCGTGGATGTCGGCGGGCATCGCCCTGGCTGGCACGGCCATCATCCGATCCGGTAGTTGGGCGCTTCTTTGGTGATGCTGACGTCGTGCACGTGGCTCTCGCGCACGCCCGCGCCCGTGATGCGCACGAAGGTGCAGCGCCGGCGCATGGTCTCGACGTCGGGGCTGCCCGTGTAGCCCATCGCGGCTCGCACGCCGCCCGCGAGCTGGTGCACGATGGCGACCAGGCTGCCCTTGTAGGGCACCCTGCCCTCGACCCCCTCCGGCACCAGTTTCTCGAGTTCCTCGACCGTGTCCTGGAAATAGCGGTCGCTCGAGCCTTCGCGCTGCGCCATCGCGCCGAGCGAGCCCATGCCGCGGTAGGACTTGTAGGACGCGCCCTGGTATAGCTCGACTTCGCCCGGCGATTCCTCGGTGCCCGCGAACAGCCCGCCGATCATGACCGAGTGCGCGCCCGCGGCGATCGCCTTGGCGACGTCTCCGGAATAGCGGATGCCGCCGTCCGAGATCAGCGGCACGTCGGTGTCCTTGAGCGCGTCCGCGACCGTCGCAATCGCGGTCACCTGCGGCACGCCGACGCCCGCCACCACGCGCGTGGTACAGATCGAACCTGGGCCGATGCCGACCTTGACGCCGTCGGCGCCCGCATCCACGAGCGCGCGCGCGCCGTCCGCGGTCACGATGTTGCCGCCGATCACCTGCAGCAACGGGTGCGACCGCTTGATGCGCGACAGCGTGGTGAGCACGCCGCGCGAGTGGCCGTGCGAGGTGTCCACAATCACGAGGTCCACGCCAGCCTCGGCGAGCTGCGCCACGCGGTCCAGCGTGTCAGGCGCGGTGCCGACCGCGGCGCCGACCCGCAGCCGCGAGTGCTCATCCTTGCAGGCGCGCGGGAAGTCGCGCGACTTCTGGATGTCGCGCACCGTGATCATGCCCTTGAGCCGGCCGGCCTCGTCCACCACCAGCACCTTCTCGATGCGGTGGCGGTGCAGCAGCTGCAGCACCTCCTCGCGCGGCGTGTTCTCGCGCACCGTCACGAGCTTCTCGCGCGGCGTCATGACCTTCGACACCGGCAGGTCGAGCTGCTCCTCGAAGCGGATGTCGCGGTGCGTGACGATGCCGACGACCAGGTTGTCCGCGCCGGTCACCGGCAGGCCGGAGATCCCCTTGGCCCGGGTCAGCGCGATCACGTCGCGCACGGTCGCGTCGGGGCGGATCGTGATCGGGTCCGTGATGATGCCGCTCTCGTGCTTCTTCACGCGGGCCACCTCGCGCGCCTGCGCGCCGGCCGTCATGTTCTTGTGGACGATGCCGATGCCGCCTTCCTGGGCAAGCGCGATCGCGAGGCGCGCTTCGGTCACGGTGTCCATGGCGGCCGAGACGAACGGCAGCTGCAGCCGGATGCCGCGCGAAAGCCGCGTCGACAGGTCCACGTCGCGCGGCAACACCTCCGAGTACGCCGGGACCAGCAGAACGTCGTCGAAGGTGAGTGCTTCCTGGAGGATGCGCATATAAGGAAGCGGCGCATATTACCATGAGCGCATGCCCGCAAGCACGACGGCCGACCCCGGCGGACGGGACATCTATACGGTGAGCCGGCTGAACCGCGAGGCACGCGGCCTGCTGGAGGCCGGCCTGCCTTCGCTCTGGATCACCGGGGAACTCTCCAACCTCTCGCGCCCCGCCTCGGGTCACTGGTATTTCACGCTCAAGGACGAGGACGCCCAGGTGCGCTGCGCGATGTTCCGCCAGCGCAACCAGTACTTGCGCGCGACGCCGCGCGACGGCCTGCAGGTGCTGTTGCGGGCCCGCGTCGGCCTGTACGAGGCGCGCGGCGAGTTCCAGCTGGTCGTGGACCACCTCGAGGAGGCCGGCGAAGGCGACCTGCGGCGGCGCTTCGAGGCGCTCAAGCAGCGGCTGGCAGCCGAGGGCCTGTTCGACGCCGCGAGGAAGCGCGCCCCGCCGCGCTTCCCGCGCGCCATCGGCGTGGTGACCTCGGCGACCGGGGCGGCGCTCCGCGACGTGCTGCAGGTGCTGGCCCGCCGCTGCCCCATCGTGCCGGTGATCGTGTACCCGGTCCCGGTGCAGGGCACCGGGGCCGCGCGCGAGATCGCGTCGATGCTGGCGCTGGCCGAGTCGCGGGCCGAGGTGGACGTGCTCCTGCTGGTGCGCGGCGGTGGGTCGCTCGAGGACCTGTGGGCATTCAACGACGAGGCGCTCGCGCGCGCGATCGCGGCGGCGCGGCTGCCCGTCATCTGCGGCATCGGCCACGAAGTGGACTTCACGATCGCGGACTTCGTCGCCGACCTGCGCGCGCCCACGCCCTCGGCCGCCGCGGAACTCGCGGTGCCCGACGCCGCCGCCTGGCTCGCCTCGTTCGCGCTCATCGTGCGCCGCCTCGCGACCGGCGCGCAGCGCGCGCTCGGCCGGCGGCAGGAGGCAGCCGCGCGCGCGGGACGGCGGCTCGGGATCCTGCACCCGGCGCGCGCGCTGGCCGAGAGGGCCCAGCGCCTCGACGAGCTGCAGCTGCGCGCGTTGGCCGCGGTGCGCCGGTTCGCGGCGTCGCGCGCAGAGCGCCTCGGAAGGATCCGCGCCGAGCTGTCGGGACTGTCGCCCGCCACGCGCGTCGCCTTCCTCGCCGGGCGCATCTCCCACGCCGGGGCGCGCCTGCTGCCCGCCCTGCACCATCGCCATGCGCTCGTTGCAGCGCGGCTGGATGCCGCCGCGCGCGGCCTGAACGCGGTGAGTCCGCTCGCGACACTCGCGCGTGGCTATGCGATCGCGACGCTCCCCGCGGACGGGACCCTCGTGACGGACGCGGCGCAGGCGCCCGCCGGCACCGAGCTCGCGCTGCGGCTGGCGCGCGGACGTCTGCGCGCGCGGGTCACGCGCCGGGACTAGCCACACGCTGATCAAGGGCCGGACGGGCTCCCTCGCTCGCTCAGAAGAATCGGAACAATTCGCTCGTTCGGGACCCCGTCCGGCCCTTGTACAGCGTCCGCCATGCCGCGCCACGCATCGCGCCGGCGCGCCGAGCGGCGGGCGGGTGGTGAGCGAGCGAGTTATTCCGGTTCTTCCGAGCGAACGAACCAGCCCGCCCGCTGCGAAGGCGGCGACGGCGTGATGAGTTTCGCGGGTTGTCGGCGCGGGTCTAGCGCCGCTCGCGCGAACGCCGCTGGCGCGGCGTCTGCCGGTTCCGCCTGCCGGCGAACGGGTTGTCTTCGCTCCTGAACTCGACGCGCACCGGCGTGCCGGCGAGGTGGAACGCCTCGCGGAAGCAGTTGACGAGGTAGCGCCGGTAGTCCTCCGGCGTACGCTCGGCCTGCGAGCCGTGCACGACGATCACGGGCGGGTTGCGCCCGCCCTGGTGCGCGTAGCGCAGCCGGATCCGGCGTCCACGCACCAGCGGCGGCTGGTGCCGGACCATCGCCGTCTCGAGTACGCGGGTGAGCTCGGGCGTCGGCATCTCGCGCATCGCGGCGGTGTGCGCCCGGTGCACCGATTCCATCAGCTCACCGACGCCGCTGCCGTGCAGCGCCGAGATGAAGTGCCGCGGCGCGAAATCGAGGAAGCGCAGCCGCAGCGCCAGCTCGCTGCGCAACTCCTCGCGCCGTGCGGGCGCCACGTGGTCCCACTTGTTGACGGCGATCACGAGCCCGCGGCCGCGCTCGGCGACGATGCCGAGCAGCGTCGCGTCCTGCTCGGCGACCGTCTCGCGCGCATCCAGCACGCCGATCACCACATGCGCCTCGTCGATCGCCTGCAGCGTCTTGATGACGCTGACCCGCTCGACGCCCTCGCCGACCCGCGCGCGCCGGCGCACGCCTGCGGTGTCGATCAGCACGTAGGCCCGCCCATCGCGTTCGAACGGGACCTCGACCGTATCGCGGGTGGTGCCCGGCTCGTCGAAGGCGATCATGCGCTCCTCGCCGAGCAGCCGGTTCACCAGCGTGGACTTGCCGACGTTTGGCCGGCCGACCACGCAGACGCGGATGGCGCGCTCGGGGGCGGCTGCCAGCTCCGGCGGCGGCGCGCGGCCTTCGAGCGCGCGCTCGACGAGCGCGTCGAGCCCCTGGCGGTGCGCCGCCGACAGCGGCAGCGGCTCGCCGAGCCCCAGTGCGTGGAACTCGGCGGCCGCGACCGCGGGATCGCGCCCCTCGCACTTGTTGACCGCGATCGAGACCGGCTTGCCGCTCCTGCGCAGCAGGTCGGCGATGAAGCGGTCCGCGGGCTGCAGGCCGGACTGTCCGTCGACCAGGAATACGACATGGTCGGCCTCCTCGATCGCGCGGCGGGTCTGCTGCGCCATCAGCTGTGCGATGCCGCGCGGCGACTCCACCAGGCCCCCGGTGTCCACTACGATGAAGCGGTGCGGCTCGAACAGGCCGTAACCGTACTGGCGGTCGCGCGTGAGGCCCGGTTCGTCGGCGACGATGGCGTCGCGCGTGCCGGTCAGCGCATTGAACAGCGTGGACTTGCCGACGTTCGGCCGGCCGACCAGGGCGACGACGGGCAGCATGTCCCCTGCATCCGGGTCCGGTCAGCGACTCGCGCGCCGCGCCGCGCGCCAGGCCTGCACCTCGCCGGCATCGGTCTGCACCAGCGTGAGTGAGCCTGCCGCCACCGGCGCGTTGCTGATACGGTTGCCGCCCGCCTTGCCACGGGCGAGCAATGCGCCGGTCGCGCCATCGAGCCAGTGCAGCCAGCCTTCGAAGTCAGCCACCACGATGACGTCCCCCTCGATCGCCGGGGCCGTCACGCCCCGCCGCAGCAGCTGTTCCTGGCGCCAGACCTCGGTGCCGTCGCGACGACGCAGCGCCACCACGGCGCTGTCGGAGGTCGTCACGTACAGGCGCTCCTCGTCGGCGACGAGCCCGCGGTGGCTCGACAAGTCGCGGCCCCACCAGACCTGGCCCGAGTCCAGCGCGAGCATTGCGACCCGGCCCTGGAAGCCTGCCACGTAGACGTCCTCGCCAAGCACGCGCACCGGGGAATCGATGTCCACCAGCCGTTCGATCTCGGTGCGGCCCTTCGCGGGCGCGACGGTCGCCGTCCAGAGCAGCTCGCCCTCGGCGAGCGTGAGCGCGGCCACGCGGCCATTGTCGAAGCCCGCGAGCACGACGTCGCCGTTCACGACCGGCGCGCCGTTGCCGCGCAGGGTAAGGCGCGGGACCGGCTGTTCGAAGGTCCAGGCCACGCTGCCGTCCGCGGCGCGCAGCCCCTGCACGCGGCCGTCAACGGTGCGCACCACAACCTTGTCACCGGCGACGGCCGGCGCCGCCAGTACCTCGCCGCCGATCGCCGCGCGCCAGCGCAGGGCGCCGGTCCCGGCGTCGAGCGCCGCGACTTCGCCGGCGTTGGTACCGACCGCGACCAGGCCCTCGCCGACGCCGGGCCCGCCCGCGAAGGCGAGGTCGGTCTGCGCGCGCCACAGCTCGCGCCCGCTCTCGAGGTCCAGCGCCTTGACGTCGCCGCCATGGCCGGCGACGAAAGCGCGCGTACCGGAAATCGCCGGCCGCAGCCCGAGCCGCAGCACGGGGTCGCCGCCGCCGGTGCCCACGCTCCAAGCGCGCGAGACGTTAAGTGCCGGCTCGAACCTCACCAGTTCCGCCGGAGGATCGACTTCCTTCTCCTTGCTGCAGCCCGCGGCCAGCATCAGGACCAGCGGGATGACGATGCGGTGCGCGCGCATGCCCTACTCCGTCGCCGCCGCGGCGGCCAGTTCGTCGACCTTGTAACCAAGCAGTTCGCCGTCCACCAGCCCCGGCGGAGCGCCGGCAGCGGCTTCCTGCGCGCGCCGATAGGCATCTAGCGCGGCCGCGCGATCGCCCTTTGTGAGCAGCACGTCGCCGCGCAGCTCGGCGATGCGGGCGTCGATCGCGGACGCTCCGGCACCGTCCAAGGTCGCGAGCGCGGCATCGTGCTTGCCCTCTGCGAGCTGCAGGCGCGCGAGTCGCAGCCGCGCCACCAGGCCGAGCTCCGGGTCGCGCGACGAATCCATCACCTGCGCCAGCTTCGCGGCGGCCCCCGCGAGGTCGCCGCCCTCGACGTCGAGCCGCGCGAGCACCAGCGTGGCCTGATCCGCGTACGGCGTGCCGGCGTACTGGCCGGTCAGCTCGCGCGCGATGCGCACGCCTTCCTCGCGCTGGTCCTTCGCGAGCGCTTCGAGCATCGCCGTAAAGCGTGCCTCGGCGGCCAGCGAGCGACCGGACTGGCGCGCTTCCCACCAGCGCCAGCCGTAGTAACCGCCGAGCGCCAGCGCGACGCCCGCGACCAGCCAGATCCAGTTGGCGCGCAGCCACTGCTTCAGCTGCTCGGCCTGCTCGCGCTCGGAAAGATATTCGTCGACCATGAACCCCTTGCCTCAGTTGCCGCGCAGCAGGCCCGCGAGCCGCGCCGGCAGCTCCGCGAAGGCGCATTCCTGCTGCCCGGCATCGCTGCGCAACGGCTTGATCGCCGCAGCGGCGCGCGCCGCCTCATCGTCGCCGATGATGACCGCGAACGACGCGCCGCTCTTGTCGGCGCGCTTGATCTGCGCCTTGAAGCTGCCGCCGCCCATGTTGGCCTGCACGCCGGCACCCGGCAGCGCATCGCGCAGGCGGTCGGCGAGCGCTAGCCCCGCGCGCTCCGCGCGCTCACCCGCGAGCACCAGGTAGATCGCCGGCACCGTGCCCGGTGCCGGTACGCCGGCCGCCTGCAGCAGGCCGACCAGCCGCTCGATGCCGAGCGCCCAGCCGATCGCCGGGGTCGGCTCCCCGCCCAGCAGTTCGACCAGGCCATCATACCGGCCGCCGGAACAGACGGCATCCTGCGCGCCGAGCAATGGGGTGGTCCATTCGAACACCGTGCGCGAGTAATAGTCGAGGCCCCGCACCAGGCGCGGGTCCACTTCGTGTCGGATTCCGCAGGTCTCGAGCAGCGCACGGAAGCGGTCGAAGTGCGCACGCGATTCCGCGTCGAGGTGATCGGTGAGCGCCGGCGCCCCGGCGATGATGCCGGCGAGCGCGGGATTCCTGGAATCGAGGATGCGCAGCGGGTTCGTGTCGAGGCGCCTCACGCTGTCCGCGTCGAGCGCCGAGCGGTGCCTGCCGAAGTACTCGATCAGGCGCGCGCGATACGCACGCCGCGAATCCGGCGTGCCGAGCGAGTTGACCCTGAGCGTGAGTCCCGCGATGCCGAGCCTGCGCCACAGCCGCGCGGACACCTGGATCACCTCGGCGTCGATGTCGGGCCCGGGAAAGCCGAAGGCCTCGCAGTCGACCTGGTGGAACTGCCGGTAGCGTCCGGCCTGCGGCCGCTCGTGGCGGAACATCGGTCCCGCGGTCCACAATCGCTGCTTCTGATTGTGCAGCAGGCCGTGTTCGATGGCCGCGCGCACCAGGCCGGCGGTCGCCTCGGGTCGCAGCGAGAGCAGGTCGCCGCCGCGGTCTTCGAAGCTGTACATCTCCTTTTCGACGATGTCGGTGTGCTCGCCGATCGAACGCGCGAACAGGTCGGCCTGCTCGACCAGCGGGACGCGCACCTCCTGGTAGCCGCAATCGGCGAACACTTCGCGCGCGGCGCGCTCGACGAGCTGCCACCACGGCATCTCCGCGGGGAGCAGGTCGTTCATCCCGCGCACGGATTGGAGATCGCGGGTCATGGCTCCGCCGCCGTCCACCACCAGAACGCCACCACGACCGCGATCGCGAGCAGGAGCGCCGCCAGCGGCCAGGCCCAGCGCGCGTGATCGCGCGCCTTCGGCTTGAGGTCGAGCGCCGGCAGGAAGCTCGGCTCGGGAACCTCGTCGGAGTCGAACCCGCCGACGACCTGGTCCTCCGGCACGCCGAGCAGCGCCGCGTAGTTGCGCAGGTGCCCGCGCGCGAATACCGGCGCGCCGAGCAGCGCGAAGCGTTCCTGCTCCATCGCGAGCACCAGCGCCGGGTTGAGGCGCAGCCGCTCCGCCGCGTCTTCGATCGAGAGCCCGCGTGCCTCGCGGGCGGCGCGCAGGCGCGCGCCCGGTGACGCGGCGCGGCCCGCGCTCATCCGCTGTTCCGGCTTGCCAGGTCGTCGAGCGTGCGCAGCTGCGCCGACTCCGGGAATTCCTTGCGCAGGCGCTCGGCGAATCCCGCGGCCGCGGCGGAGTCCTTGAGCGCCGACTCGATCCGGTAGCCGAGCAGCAGCACGTCGGGTGAGGCAGGCGCGATTGCCAGGTAGCGCTCGACGAAGGCGCGCGCCTGCAGGTGGTTGCCGCGATCGTGCGCAACGCCCGCGAGCTGCACGAAGGTCTCCGGGTAGTGGGTGGAGATCGCGAGCGCCTGGCGCAGGTACTGTTCCGCGCGCTCGAGCCTGCCGGCGCTGCGCGCGCATACGCCCGCGTTGGTATAGGCGACTTCCGGCGTGCGGTAGACGGGGTTCTGGGCCGCCTTCTCGAACATCGCCTCGCCCCTGGCATGCTCCTTGTTGCGGCACAGGAACGCGCCGAGCGCGTTCTGGGCCTCCGGGCTGTCGGCGTCCGAGCGCAGCGCCTGGCGAAAATGCTTTTCGGCGCGCTTCTTCTCGAGCAGCCGCTCGAACACCAGCCCCGCGGCGAGCTGCACGGTGACGTCCTTCGGGTTCTGGATCAGGGCCTTCTCGATCTTCTCGCGCGCGACCACGAGCTGATCGCGCTTGAGGTATTCCATCGCGAGCCGCGCGTTGATGCGGCCCGCTTCGAGGATCGGGTCCGGAGGCGCCGCGGTCGACTGTGCCGCCGCCGGGAGCGCCAGCAGCCAGGCCGCGACCAGCGCCGCGATGCGGGGCGTCATGCGCGCACCGCAAGCCGGACCAGCTTGCTCCCGAGCCGCACGTGCGTGCGAACCAGCACCTGGCCGCGCAGCTGGCCGCAGGCCGCATCGATGTCGTCGCCGCGAGTCTTGCGTATGGTCGCCATCACGCCCCCCTGCACCAGCAGGTCGCGGAACCGGCGGATCGCCTCGTGAGGCGAGCGGCGGAACCTCGTGCCCGGGAAAGTATTGAAAGGAATCAGGTTCACCTTGGCGTCATGACCGCGCAGCAGTGCCGCGAGTTCCCGCGCCTGCTCCGGCCGGTCATTGACGTCGTCCAGCATCGTGTACTCGAAAGTCACGCTGCGGCCGTTCTGGCGCTCGAGGTAATGCCAGCAGGCCGCGAGCAGCTCGGCGATCGGGTGCCTGCGGTTGATCGGCACCAGTTCGTCGCGCAGCGCGTCGTTCGGCGCGTGCAGCGACACGGCGAGCGCGACGTTCGTGTCCTCGGCGAGCCGGTAGATCTGCGGCACCAGCCCGGACGTGGAAAGCGTCACGCGCCGGCGCGACAGGTCGTAGCCCAGGTCGTCGAGCATCAGCTGCATGGCCGGCAGCACGTTCCGGTAGTTCGCGAGCGGTTCGCCCATGCCCATCAGAACGACATTCGTAACGACACGCACGCCCTCCGGGTCGTAGCCGAGCTCGCGGTTCGCGAGCCAGACCTGACCGATGATCTCGGCCGCAGTCAGGTTGCGGTTGAAGCCCTGCTGGCCGGTCGCGCAGAACGCGCAATCGAGCACGCAGCCGATCTGGCTCGAGATGCAGAGTGTGCCGCGCCCTGGCTCCGGGATGAACACGGTCTCGATCACCTGCTCGGCGGCCGTCGCGCCGGGCATCTGCAGCAGCCACTTGCGCGTGCCGTCCGCGGCCGTGCGCACCATCACGATCTCGGGCACGCGCACCTCGGCGACCTCTGTGAGCCGCGCGCGGAAATCTTTCGCGAGGTCGGTCATGCGCGCGAAGTCGGACTCGCCGCGGCGGTAGATCCACTTCAAGAGCTGACGGGCGCGATAGGGCCTGGCGTCGAGGCCGGCCACGAACGCCTCCAATTCCGGCCGCGTCAGGCCAAGCAGATTCGTGCGCGGGCCGGCGGGGCTCATCGCGGCCTGCGGCCTAGCGCGTGCGCGGGCACAGCGCCACTTCGGAGAAGAAGAAAGCGATCTCGCGCGCGGCGTTCTCGGCGCTGTCGGAGCCGTGCACCACGTTCTCCTCGATGCTGGTCGCGAGGTCGGCGCGGATCGTGCCGGGCGCCGCCTGCTTCGGGTCGGTGGCGCCCATGACCTCGCGGTTCTTCGCGACCGCGGACTCGCCCTCGAGCACCTGCACCATCACCGGGCCGGAGGTCATGTAGACGCAGAGGTCGCGGAAGAACGGCCGCTCGCGGTGCACCGTGTAGAAGCCTTCGGCCTGGCTTTGCGTCAGGTGCAGCATGCGCGCGGCAACGATGCGAAGGCCGGCGCCCTCGAAGCGGCGGTACACGTCGCCGATCAGGTTGCGGGCGACAGCGTCGGGCTTGACGATGGAAAGGGTTCGCTCGAGCGCCATGGATTCACCGGCCGGGGGTCGCTGCGGACCGCGCATTCTAGCGTCCGGGGCACCACCCCGGCAATCGCCTCGGGCCCGGAAGTGCCCGCCGCCAAAGGGAAAATCAGACGCTGAAGCTCTCGCCGCAGCCGCATTCGCCGCGCACGTTGGGGTTCCTGAAGCGGAACGATTCGTTGAGCCCGTGGCGCACGAAATCGACCTCGGTGCCGTCGATCAGGGCGAGGCTCTCCGGGTCCACCAGCACCCGCACGCCCTGGCTCTCGAACACCCGGTCGCCCGCCTGCTGCTGGTCCGCGTAGTTGAGCACGTAGGCAAAGCCCGAACAGCCGGTCTTGCGCACCCCGAGGCGCAGGCCGATGCCGGCGCCGCGCTCCACGAGGAAGCGCCGGACGCGGTCGGCCGCGGCGGGCGTGAGGGTGATGGCCATGGCGAGTCTCATTGTACCGCACGCGCAGCGGCGAGCAGCGCGGACTGGGCATCGACGACCACCAGCAGCCGGCCCAGTCTTGCGGCCGGCGCATCGACGTCGCGCGCGAGTTCGCGCGCATCCGCCGGCACGGCGCCAAGGACGAGGGCGCCTTTCATGGCTTTTGCGAGCGTGGCGGCGGCCGCAAGCGTGTACGGGCAGCCCCAGGCCCGGAATGCGCAGTCCGCGATGCGCCCGCCGGCGACGCGCGCCTCGAAGCGCACCCAGGCGCCGCGATCGAGCACGGACGCCTCGCCGTGCACGACGGTGCCCGCGCCCCCCGGGAGCGCGCCGCCGCCCGGCAACGTGCGAAACAGCTCCCGCAGGCGCGTCGAATAACGCAGCGCCTCGCCGCTCATGCGACTCGCTCGAGCGCGCCCGGCGGCAGCAGCGCGCGCAGGCGCCGCACCGCTGCTACGACCGCAGCCGCCGCCCGGTCCACCTCGGCCGCGGTCGTGCCACTGCCGAGACTGAAGCGCAGCGAGGCCTGGATCGCCAGGTCGCTCCTGCCGATCGCGCGCAACACATGCGATGGCTCCGCGACCGCGGAATGGCAGGCGGCGCCCGAAGCGACTGCGACCGCCCCGTCGAGAGCGAGCAGCAGGCTCTCGCCCTCGATGCCCGCGAAACCGGCATTCAGGATCCCCGGCGCGGCCGGCTCCGGCACGCCGTTGCGCCACAGCGGCGCCACCGGCTGCAACGCCTGCCACAGCCGCTCGCGCAATGCGCGGATGCGCGCGGCTTCCACCGGCAGGGCCTCACGTGCCTGCGCGCAGGCGACGCCGAAGCCGACGATCTGGGGGGTCGCGAGCGTGCCGGGACGCAGCCCGCCCTCATGGCCGCCACCGGACATCAGCGGCCGCAGCGCGGGACGCGGCCGGCGCCTGACATAGAGCGCGCCGACGCCCTTGGGACCGCCGAGCTTGTGCGCGCAGAACGACAAGAGCGCGATGCCCGCGTCAGCCGCGACGTCGATCGGCACCTTGCCCGCGCTTTGTGCGGCATCCACGTGCAGCGGCACTCCGCGCTCGGCGCAGGCGGCGGCGATCGCCGCGATGTCGGTGAGCGCGCCGGTCTCATTGTTGACCTGCATCAGCGTGACGAGCGCGGTATCCGGGCGCAGCGCGGCAGCGACCGCGGCCGGATCCACCGCCCCGCCAGGCGCCGGTTTCAGCCAAGAGACCTCGAAGCCCTCGCGCTCGAGTTCGCGGCAGGCGCCGATGACAGCGCGGTGCTCGACGATGGAGGAGATCACGTGCCGCCGCTCGCGCGGCGCGGCGCGCGCGGCGCCCAGGATCGCGAGGTTGATGCTTTCGGTCGCCCCCGAGGTGAACACGATCGCCTCCGGCGGCGCGCCCACGAGTGCGGCCACCTGCGCGCGCGCGCGTTCGACGTATTCCGCGGCGGCGCGGCCGGCGGCATGACCCGACGAAGGGTTCGCCTGCGCGGCGGGTTCGCGCAGGCAATCGCACATGGCCGCGGCCACGCGCGCATCGAGCGGCGCGGTCGCGGCCCAGTCGAGGTACACGCAAGGGGCATCGCTCATCGGCCCGGCTCCCCCGGCAGCAGCCACCGCTCGATCGCGGCCAGGAGCCCGCGCAGGATGCGCACTTCCGCGGCGTCCGGCACGGCGCGCGCCAGCAGCCTCCGGATCCGCACCCCGAGCTGCGCCGCGTTGCCCTCGTGCATGAAGCCGACTTGCGCGAGCACCGCGTCGAGGTGCGCAAAGAGTGCGGACAGCTCCCTGACGCTGGCGGGCGGCTCCACCGCATCCCCGGATCGCGCCGCGCCGGCGGCGAGCCGGATCTCGTAGCAGAGGATCTGCACCGCCTGCGCCAGGTTCAGGGAGTCGTAGGACGGGTCCGCCGGGATCCGCACCAGCGCATGGCAGCGCGCGAGGTCCTCGTTCGTGAGACCGTTCTGCTCGCCGCCGAACAGCAGCGCCGCCGGCCGCACTGTGGATGCGGCGACCAGCTCGGTCGCGGCCGCGTGCGGATCCAGCACGCGGTGGTAAGCGCTGCGCTCGCGCGCGCTGGTGCCGAGCACGAGGCCGCAGTCGGCGATCGCCGCCTCGACCGAGGTCTCGACGCGTGCCGCGCGCAGGAGCTCCGCGCCGCCCGCGGCGCGCGCGAGCGACTCCGCGTCCGCTGGCGCCTGTGGGCGCACCAGCACCAGCGAATGGAGGCCCATGTTGCGCATCGCGCGCGCGCTCGCGCCGAGGTTGCCCGGATGGGTGGTGTCCACGAGCACGATGTGGATTGCGGCTGACATCCCGGTTCCCGGAGAATGGCGCCTATTCTACTGCGGGAGCGGGCATGCACCCCCTCGTGAACATCGCGACCGCCGCCGCGCGCCGCGCCGGCGAGGTGATCATGCGCAGCCTGGAGCGCGCGGGCGGCGTCGCGGTCAGCGAGAAGAGCCGCAACGACTTCGTGAGCGAGGTGGACCGCGCCGCAGAGCAGGCGGTGATCGCGACCATCCGCAAGGTCTACCCGGGCCACGGCATCCTCGCGGAGGAGAGCGGCCGCCACGAGGGCGATGACTACACCTGGATCATCGACCCACTCGACGGCACCACCAACTTCCTGCACGGCCTGCCGCACTTCGCGGTGTCGGTGGCCTGCCGCCACCGCGATCGTGTCGAGGCGGGCGTCGTGTTCGATCCCGTGCGCAACGAACTATTCACCGCGGCGCGCGGCGGCGGCGCGCAACTCGACGGGCGGCGCCTGCGCGTATCGCGCCACCAGGGGCTCGACGGCGCGCTGATCGGCACCGGTTTCCCGTACCGCGAGAACAAGCGCTGGATGCGGGCCTACCTCGGCATGCTCGAGCGCGTGATGGACCGCGCCGCGGGCGTGCGCCGCCCCGGCGCCGCCTCGCTCGACCTCGCCTACGTCGCCGCGGCACGGCTCGACGGGTTCTGGGAGATCGGGCTCGCGCCCTGGGACACCGCGGCGGGCAACCTGATGATCACCGAAGCGGGCGGGCTCATCGGCACGTTCACGGGCAGCGCATACCAGGACGGCGGCAATCTCGTCGCCGGCAACCCGCGCGTGTACGCGGCGCTCGTCGAGACGCTCGCGCCCTTACTCAGCGACGAGCTTCGCCAATAGCCGGGGCCGCCTGCTCGCAATCGCGCCGGGGCTGGGGTAGAGTCCGGTTCAATTTTTCCGGGGGGAACTGCGCATGAACCTTTTCCGCACCAAGCCGGTCCAGGCAGTCATGGATGCGGACGCCGCCACGCCGGGCGAAGTCACGCTGAAGCGCGTGCTCACCGCGCGGCACCTTGTGATGCTCGGCATCGGCGCGGTGATCGGCGCCGGCATCTTCGTGCTGACCGGACAGGCGGCGGCAAATCACGCGGGTCCCGCGATCGTCCTTTCGTTCGTGCTGGCCGGCGTCGCCTGCACCTTCGCCGGCCTGTGCTACGCCGAGTTCGCCGCGATGCTGCCGGTCTCCGGCAGCGCCTATTCCTACGCCTACGCAACGCTTGGCGAGTTCACCGCCTGGTTCATCGGCTGGATGCTGGTGCTGGAGTACACCTTCGCCGCGGCCACCGTCTCGGTCGGCTGGTCGGGCTACTTCGGCGGCCTGCTCGATTCGATCGGCAGCGCGACCGGGGTCTCGGTGTCGTTGCCGGCGGCGCTCTCCTCGGCGCCGCTCAGCGTGGTCGAGGGTCGGCTGGTGCCGACCGGCTCGCTGATCAACCTGCCGGCGGTCGCGATCGCGACCGCGGTCGCTGCGCTCTGCTACCGCGGCATCACGCAGTCGGCCTTCGTCAATTCGATCATCGTCGCGATCAAGCTCGGCGTGATTCTGTTGTTCATGGGCTTCAGCCTGCAGTACGTGAATCCAGACAACTGGACGCCGTTCATCCCCGAACCCGAGGGCCCGGGCCGCTTCGGCTGGGATGGCGTGCTGCGCGCAGCGTCCATCGTGTTCTTCGCCTACATCGGCTTCGACGCGGTCTCGACCGCCGCGCAGGAGACCAAGAACCCGCAGCGCGACATGCCGATCGGCATCCTCGGCTCGCTCGTCATCTGCACGCTGATCTACATCGCGATGTCGGCGGTGATGACCGGCATCATGCCGTACCACCTGCTCGGTACGCCGAAGCCGGTCGCGACCGCGCTCGAGACCTACCCGAGCCTGTTGTGGCTCAAGACGCTGGTCGAGGTCGGCGCGATCGCGGGGCTCACCTCCGTGATCCTGGTGATGATGCTGGGCCAGCCGCGCATCTTCTACACCATGTCGCGCGACGGGCTGATCCCGCCCGCGTTCGGCCGCATCCACCCGACTTACCGCACGCCGCATGTCGGCACCGTGGTGGTCGGCGTCACCGCCGTGATCCTCGCGGGGCTTCTGCCGATCGGCGTGCTGGGCGATCTCGTGTCCATGGGCACGCTGCTCGCCTTCGCGACGGTCTGCATCGGCGTGCTGGTGCTGCGCAAGACCCGACCTGATCTGCCGCGCGCGTTCCGCGTGCCGGCGGCGCCCGTCGTCTGCATCCTGGGCGCGGCCGCCTGCCTGTGGCTGTTCGGCCGCGCGTTCGTGGACAACTGGCATTGGATGACGGGCTGGATCGTGATCGGCCTGCTCATCTACTTCGGCTACAGCAGGCGACACAGCAGGCTGAACGCCTGAGCCGCAACCGCTCGAGCGCCGCATGCCGGGCCGGGTGCCAGGCCGCGATCAGTGCTGCTTCGGTTCCGAGTCGGGCAGGTCCGGACCGCGCAGGTCCACCGGCTCGCCGCGC
>JBQTKI010000123.1:0-5667 GCA_052386275.1 Gammaproteobacteria bacterium | reverse complement strand
AACACTGCCTCGAACATGATCGCGAAGTGGTACCAAATCGCGAACAGGCCCTGGCCGAAAGCCGAACCGAAGATATGCGCCATGCCGACCGCGAGCGAGGGCGCGCCGCCGGTGCGCCCGTAGAGCGTCTGTTCGCCCATGCTCTGCGCCAGCGCCTGCATCTGCGCCGCATCGACCGGAAAGCCCCAGCCGGTGATGGTCGCGGTGGCGGTCGCCGGATCCGCGCCGACGACGCCGGCCGCCGTATTGATCGCGAAGTAGACGCCCGGGTCGAGCACGCAGGCCGCCACCAGGGCCATCACCGCGACGAACGATTCGAGCGCCATCGAGCCGTAGCCGACCATGCGCACGTCGGTCTCGCGCGCAATCAGCTTCGGCGTCGTGCCGGAAGACACCAGGGCATGGAAGCCGGAGATCGCGCCGCAGGCCAGCGTGATGAAGAGGAACGGGAACAGTTCCCCGGAAAAGATCGGCCCGGTGCCGTCGATGAAACGCGTCAGCGCCGGCATCCGCACCTCGGGCTGCAGCACAACCACCGCGATCGCGAGCAAGAGCACCACGCCCAGCTTGACGAAAGTCGAGAGATAGTCGCGCGGCGCGAGCAGGAGCCACACCGGCAGGATCGCCGCCACGAAGCCGTAGCCGATCACGAACCACGCCAGCTTGCGCTCGTCGAGGTCGAACCATTCGCGCAGCAGCGGATGCTGGTCCACCCAGCCGCCGGCGGCGACCGCGAGCAAGAGCAGCGCCACGCCGATCGCGGTCGCTTCCGTCACCCTGCCGGGACGCAATACGCGCAGATAAACGCCGACCAGCAGCGCGATCGGGATGGTCGCGAATACGGTCGAGGTGGACCAGGGGCTGTGCGCCATCGCCTTGACCACGACGAGCGCGAGCACGGCCATGAGGATGATCATGATGAAGAGCGTGCCGACCATCGCCGCGGTCGCGCCGAATCGTCCGAGCTCGTCGCGCGCGAGCTGCGCGAGGCTCCTGCCGTCACGCCGCGTCGAGCAGAACAGCACCAGCATGTCCTGGACGCAGCCGGCGAGCACCGCGCCGACCAGGAGCCACAGCGTGCTCGGCAGGTAGCCGAATTGGGCGGCAAGGGTCGGGCCGACCAGGGGCCCGGCGCCCGCGATGGCGGCGAAATGATGGCCGAATACGATCGAACGGTGCGTCGGCATGTAGTCGCGCCCGTTGTCCAGGCGTTCGGCAGGCGTCGCGCGCGTCGCGTCGAGGGCGAGCACGCGGGCCGCGATCCAGCCGCTGTAGAAGCGATAGCCGACCAGGTACACGCAGACGGCGGCGACCACGAACCACAGGGCGTTGATGCCCTCGCCGCGGTGCAGCGCGATGCCGCCGAGCGCCGCGGCGCCCATGACGGCGATCGCCGTCCAGGTCGCCCCCTGTGCCAGAGTGTTCTGCTTCAAGTGCAACAGCCCCGTGTGCAACGATAGTCGCAGGCGGCGATCGCCGACAAGCCCGCGGCAGCGTCAGAATGCCGGGTGGCGGCCAGGGTCGTCCAGCGCACGCGCGAGGAAGCGCCGGATCGCGGGCTCCGCGTCCTCCGCCTTCATCAGCTGCTGCTGCTCCATCAGCCGGGCCATGTCGCGGATGCTGCGCTCGCCGTCGATCATCGCGAGCAGGAAGGCGTAGACCCGCGTCGACAGCGCCTGTGCGCGGAATTGCGGCAGCTGCGGCACCGGCAGGTCGCTCTGCGTGAGCCATTCGGGCAGCTCGCGCCCGCGCCGCGGCGCGGGGACGTCGCGTTCCTTGCGGGCGCAGAAGCTGATCACGGTCTCCTCGCGGGCGTGACGGCTGGCCGGCGAGGACAGGTAAGGCATCCGCGATTCCTGTGCCGCCGTGCGCGCGAAGCCTGCGGCCGGCAGCAGTTCCAGCAGTTCCTCGAGTGTGAGCGCTGCGGCCGGGTCGGAATCGGCGAAGGCCAGCGAACCGTGGTTGACCCACGCGCCGCCCGGGGCGAGCAGCGCGTTGATGCGACGCAGCTGGCGATGCATCGGCTCGCCCAGCACGTCGATCAGCCAGGGCGTCAGCACCAGGTCGAAACGCCCGGGCCGGAACGGCGGCGCGGTGGCATCGCCGAGTACGAAGGCGAGCCCGGGCGGCGGCAGCGCGGGCGCCGCGAGGCGGCGCAGCACCGCGTGGTCGGCGATGCTCTTCGGCGCGATCGGGAACTCGTACAGTTCGAGGGTCGCGCCGCCCGCGATGCGCGCCGCAGCCAGGATGAACAGCGGGTTGAAATCGAGCGCGACCGTCACCGTCGGCGTCAGCTTCGCATGCAGGTCGCAGGCGAGGCGGGCCGCGCCCGCACCCAGCACCAGCACGCGCGCCGGCCGGTGCCCGGCGGGGAGGACGCCCGCGACGGCGGCGAGGCTCCCCGCATTCTCGGCATCGCCCCAGCACCAGTCGCGGTGCAGGTTGGCGTAGTAGCTCGAGAGCCCCTGGCTGAGCGGCAGTTCCGTGCCCAGTGCGACGTGCACCGCGTGCGCTTCGTTGCGCCGATCGAGGCCGAGCGGCTGCATCAGTTCGCGGATGCGCAGAGCCTGGTCGTCATAGGCGGCGGCGACGCGCTCAAGGCGCTCGCGCGTCAGGCTGCCGGGCGCCGCCGCCGCGAGCGCCGCGCGCTGGCGCGCCGCTTCCGCCGCGTAGTGCGTCAGCAGGTGGTGCAGGCGGCCGCGCCATTCGATGAGTGCCGCGCGCGGATCCGGCATCAGCCACGGGATGCCGGCGAGCGACGGAAAATCGAGGCGGCACGCGAGGCAGGAAGCTCCGGTGAGGGCGCTACCACAAGCCGGGCAGGCGAGCAATTCCGCTAGCGGCGACTGTACCGTCATGCGCCCATGATGCCGCAACAGCGGCCCGGTGGTTGAGTCGCCCCGCGCCGTTTATATTCTCTCCATGCCAGATCGCCAGGACTCCATCGTATTCCGGATCGTCAAGCAGGACGGCCCGGGCGGCCGCCTCGTGCTCGAGGCCCCGACCGCCGCAGGGCGACGGCGCATCGTCGTCGCAGGCTACGAGGGCCCGGCGCTGCCCGCGAGCCTGCGCGACCCGGTGATTGATGCCGGTGCCGCCGCGGGACAGTGGCGGCTCAGCGCCGCCGAAGGCACCTTCGGGTTTCATGCGCGAACCATTGACCGCATCGACGAGCGGCCGCGTCTCTATGAGCCGCTGCACCTGCCGTTCGCCCTCTCGGGCACCGATCGCGCAGCGGTGCGCGTGCTGTTGTGGCTGCTGCGGCTGCCCGGGGGCGCGCGGCTCCTGCGCCGCTGGCACGCAGGACGCTCAGGATGAGCGCCGAAAACCTCGTGGTCCAGGTCGTGGTAGGCGTCATGCTGCTGGCGCTCGTGAGCTATGCCGTCGCCGCGGGCTTCCGGCGCTGGCGCCAGCACCTGGCGCGGCGCAAGCTGTTCCGCGCCTTCGAGGCATCCTCCGCATCGCTGCTGCGCGACGTGCTGGTGCCCGACGGCAGCGGCGGGCAGCTCCACGTCGACTTTCTGCTGCTGACCGGCCGCGGCATCCTGATCGTCGACTTCCGCGACGTTGAAGGGGTGGTGTTCGGCGGCGAACACATGCGCGAATGGGCGGTCATGAGCGGCCACCGCCGCACGACCTTCCTGAATCCGCTGGATGCGCTGTACGACCGCGTCGCGGCCGTGCGCGCGCTTGCGGGCGACGTGCCGGTCGACGGTCGCATCGTCTTCACCGAACGCGCCCAGTTTCCGAAGGGCCGGCCGCCGCGCGTGCTGCGGCTCGCCTCGCTCGAGGCCGAGTATCCGGCGCCGGAACCGGGATCGGCCACGCATCCCGCCGAGCGCTACCGTCCCGCCTGGGACGAGCTCATCGCGCAGACCGAATCGAGCCCGCTCGGCCGGCGCTAACCGCGCCGAGTGTGGTCCTCGAGCACCTTCGCGACGCAGACCGTCACGTTCTGCGCGCATTCGAGGTGCAGGAATTCATTCGGGCCGTGCGCGTTCGCATGCGGGCCCAGCACGCCCGTCACCAGGAACTGCGTGCCCGGGAAGCGTTCGCCCAGCATCCCAATGAACGGAATGCTGCCACCTGTACCCTTGTACATCGCGTCACCGCCGAAGGTTGCGCGCGAGCCGTCGTGCATCGCCTGCTCGAGCCAGGCCGCGACCGGCGGCGCGTCCCAGCCAGCGAGCGATGAACCGACGTCGAACGCGACGCGGGCGCCGTAGGGCGGATCGGACTCCAGTGCCCGCTTGACCGCCGCCGCCGCGCGCGCCGCATCGGCGGTCGGCGGCAGGCGGAACGAGAGCTTGAGTTCGAGCCGCGGCAGCAGCACGTTGCCCGCGTTCTCGAGCGCGGGCAGGCCCGCCGCACCGGTGACGGCCAGCGTCGGTTTCCAGGTGTTGTTGATCGCGAGTTCGAGTGGCGCGTCCGACAGCGGGCGCACGCCCGGCGCGAGCGGCAGCTTGGCCCAGACCTCCTCGCCGAGCACCGCCGTCATCGCGCGCGCCTGCGCGAACCTGGCCGGCGGGATCGGCACCATGAGTTCCTCGAGCAGCAGGTCGCCGGTGACCTGGTCCTCGACGCGGGCGAGCAGGGCACGGGCGATGCGGAACACGGAAGGCGCGATGCCGGTGGCTGCGCCCGAATGCACGCCCTCGGTCAGCACCTCGACGGCGAGGTTGCCGACCAGGTTGCCGCGCAGCGAAGTCGTGGCCCAGAGCTGGTCGTAATTGCCGCACTCGGCGTCGAGACATACCACCAGACTCGGCGTGCCGATGCGGGTCGCGAGTTGCTCCACGTAGTGCGGCAGATCGTAGCTGCCGGATTCCTCGCAGGCCTCGATCAGCACCACGCAGCGCGCGTGCGGGACGCCCTGATCCTGCAACAGCCGGATGGCCGTCAGCGACGAGAAGATCGCGTAGCCGTCGTCGGCGCCGCCGCGGCCGTAGAGTCTGCCGTCGCGCAGCACCGGCTCCCAGGGCGAGAGGCCGGGCGACCAGCCGGTGAACTCCGGCTGCTTGTCCATGTGGCCGTAGAGCAGCACCGTGTCGCGGCCGCTGCCCGGGATTTCGCAGAACAGCACCGGCGTGCGCCCGCGCGCGCGCACGATTTCGACCTGGAGGCCCTTGAGGGGCTGCGCGCGGCACCAGGCGGCCATCAGTTCGGCCGCGCGGTCCATGTAGCCGTGCTGCTGCCACTCCGCGTCGAACAGCGGCGACTTGTTGGGGATCCGGATGTACTCGCAAAGCTGCGGGACGATGGACTCGTCGAACAGCTTTGCGGTCTGTTGCCGGGCACGCGTGTAGTCCATGAAAGAGCCTTTATATCAATAGCTTACGATAGTTATCTAATGTCAGACCGAAGAACCGGCAGGCATTCGCGGTGGTGCTTTCGGCGACCGCCTCTGGCGGCTGGTCGCGGCAGCGCGCGACTTCCGCCAGCACCACCGGAAGGTACCTCGGTTCGTTGCGCCGGTGCGACGGCTTGGGCTCGAGCGTGCGCGGCAGCAGATAGGGCGCGTCGGTCTCGAGCATGAGCCGGGCGTCGGGGATCCGCGGCACCGCTTCGCGCAACGCCGAGCCGCGCCGTTCGTCGCAGATCCACCCGGTGATGCCGAGCGAGAGCCCGATGGCGAGACAGTCCTCGGCCTCTGCAGGCCCGTCGGTG
>JBQTKI010000122.1:0-14827 GCA_052386275.1 Gammaproteobacteria bacterium | reverse complement strand
TACGCGTTCGTGGGCACGCAGTACGACAACCCTTCGATCAAGGTGCTGAATGTCAGCATGAGCTTCCGGCCGTTCTCGGAGCCGGGCGACGGCGCCCAGTACGAGCGCTTTGCCGATGATGCGCGCTACAGCATCCACATCACCGACCCGGTGAGCGGTGTGACGAAGCTTCGCTACGACTTCACGTTCTCGCCGGTCGATGCCAACTACAAGAACCCCAACACGATTCTCTCGTACGGCCTCGGCACCGAGGTCGGCCCGATCATGACGGTCGGCGACGCGCGCCAGAACTTCACGCAGACCTTCAGCGTTCACAGGGTATCGGGCAGTCACTCGACCCGGATCGGCAAGGGGCTCTTGGTCCCGCCGCCGAATGCCGGCAACAACGTCACCCCCACTTACAACGACGCGAGCGGCAAGGCCGTGTCGGGCGCGCTCACGCTCGGCGATCTCGACGAGTACACACGATCGACCATCTACAGCCTGCCGTCGGGCGAAGCGGTCTGGGCGGGTCCGCGCGACGACAGTTTCTTCTCGGACATCCCGGGCATCTTCGACCTGCTGAATGTCCGGATCCTGGACAACAACGGCAGCCTGTCGGACGGGCTCGGCCAGGACGGCAACGGCATCGACGGCTTCAAGGGCTTCAACCTGCTGTCGGTGGCGATGCAGATCCCGCTGAGCAAGCTCGACGAGCTCGGCATTCCGACCCGGTACGACTCCGTGTTCTTTGGCCAGCAGACCGGCGTGGGCGTGTACGCGTCCGTCAGCCGCCCGCGTGTCGTCGTGCGCAGGAGCGACGGATCGCGCATCAACACCGGCGGCTGGCAGCAGGTCTCGCGGCTCGGCAATCCGCTGTTCACCGAAGGCCTCGTGGCATTCGTGGACAAGGATCGCTTCAACCGCACGCCTGCTTCCCAGGATGCGCAGTTCGCCAAGTATGCGACCAACCCGGAGCTCGCGACCTTGATCAACGCGGTCTATGGCACGAGCTTCGTGGCGGCAGGTCGGGAAGATCTGAAGAAGATCTTCATTCCCGAAGTGCTGAAGGTCGCGACGACCACGGACCCCGTGCGCCTGTCAGGCCAGGTCGGATTCAGCCGGCTCGGCTTCATCGGCGGCGATACGACCAATGGCGTTTCGGGCGGCTGGCCGAATGGCCGGCGCTTCGGCGACGACGTGGTCGACATCGCGCTGACCGCAATCGCGAGCGGCCCGAGCTACTCGACGATCACGGTCGTCGGCGACAACGTGCCCGCGAACGACGTGCCGTATCACCAGGTATTTCCGTACCTCGCGACGCCGCACTCCGGTACCAACAACAGCAAGGATGCCGCGCCCTGAGCGCGGGAGTGACGTTTGAGCATCAGGATTCTGCCCACCAGGGAGGGTGGGCGGAACTCCTGTCTGCAAGGGGCGGAGAATACGATGAACAAAACGCTGCGAAATGTATCGCTCATTCTTGGCGGGCTGGTCGCAGCCGCCAGTTTCCTGGCCCGGCGGCCGGCGGACGAAGCTGGCTTGAATCCGGTGCTGCCGGCCGCGTCGGTCGCCGCGACGGCCCAAGTCGATCCGATAGCGTTGCCGCAGTTCCGCGCGGCGGCCGCCGCTGAGTTTCCCCCTGGGCCGGACACGACCGGCCTGCTGCAGGAGTCGCTCGGTATCGACGACCTGCTGGACGAAGTCGAGGCGGACACCGGCGACGGATCGACTCCGGTCGATCGCGAGCGCCTCGCGGCGGCGTTGCGCTCGGATCCCGAGCTGCGCAGTGCCATGGCTGAGTGAGCTCGACGCGTTTCCTTCCAGCGCCATGACGCGACCCCGGATCCGAACCGCCTGGATGCTGCTTGGGCTCGTCGTCGGGCTCGGCGGCGCGAGGGCGCATGCGCACGAGTTCTGGGTCGAGCCCGCTGCATTCCGGCTCGGGAACGGCGAGCGCCTCGGCGTCCGGCTCTGCGTCGGCGACGGCTTCGATGGCTGGTCGCTTCCGCGCAGCACGGAGCGCATTGAGAAATTCGCGGCCATAGGGCCGGCCGGCGAGCGGCCGGTCGTCGGCCTCGAAGGGGCCGATCCGGCCGGGGTCGTGCGGCTGGCGACGCCGGGTTTCCATGTGATCGCCTACCGCAGCAATCGCGCGTTTCAGTCGCTGACGGCCGACCGCTTCGACGAGCACCTGCGGGACAAGGGGCTGGACCGGATCGCTGCGCTACGCAAGAAACACGGTGCGAGCCGCGGCAAGGTGCGCGAAGCCTATTCCCGCCACGCGAAAGCGCTGATCCGGGTGCGTGATGACGACGTCATCGTCGTCGACCGTCCCATCGGGTTCCCGCTCGAGTTCGTCGCCGAGCCGGATCTGCTGCGCCGAGGTGCCGGCAATCTGCAGAGCTTCCAGCTGTTGTATCGCGGCAAGCCGCTCGCCGGGGCGCTCGTCACCGCCGCTCGACTTGGGACCGCCGATGAGGACCTGAAGGTCCGCACCGACGCCGACGGCCGCGCGACTTTCAGGCTGCACGCGGCAGGCCAGTGGCGCATTGCCGCCGTGCACATGATTGAGGCGCCGCGCCATGTCGATGCCGACTGGGAGAGCCTGTGGGCATCGTTGACATTCGAGCTGCCGTCACCGTCCGGCGCGACTGCGCCGCAGCGAGCCGCCGCGCGCGACGCCTGGTGCCGCAACCGGCTGCCGGCCACGCCGCTGGTGGCGGGTTCATGAAAACGCCGGGCCGCCGTTCGTCAAGTCATCGCCTGCCTGCGCGCTGGGGCCTGTTCGCGCTCTGCGTCGCGTCGCTGGTGAGCCAGGCGGCGTTGGCACATGCCAACGGCACGAGTTACCTCACGATCCGCCTGGACGGGCAGGATTCCCGGCTCGTCGCCGCTTGGGACATTCCGGTGTCGGATCTGCAACTGCCGCTGGAGCTCGATGCAGACGGCGACGGCGAGCTCACGTCGCGAGAATTGGATGCGCGTCGTGCTGCCATCCTGCGATTCGCGACCCGTCGGCTCGAACTCCGCCAGGCCGGTGGACCCTGCGCACTGACAGCCGGCGAGCTCACGACCCGGCAAGCCGAGCCGGAGAGTTTCATCCGGCTGGCGCTCACCGGCTCCTGTCCGGGGAGCGGGCCGTTGCAGATTTCGACGAGTCTCTTTTTCGGCAGTCCGGGTCATACGACCCTGCTCGATGTGAGCACGCCGCAGGGGCGTTTTCCGGCGGCGCTTTCGATGGGCCGCGCGAGTTGGACGGAACCCGAGTCCGACTCCTGGGTGGGCACGCTGCTTCGCTTCCTGCGGGAAGGCATCTGGCACGTGTTGATCGGCTACGATCACGTGGCATTCCTGCTGTTATTGCTGCTGCCAAGCGTGCTGCGTCGTTCCGGCTCCGGCCGGAGCCTCGCGCTGGGTGGTCGCGAAGTCGCCGCCGATCTCGTGAGGATCGTCACGGCATTCACGCTCGCGCACTCGACGACGCTCGGTCTCGCATCGACCGGAACGGTCGCATTGCCGGTCCAGCCAGTCGAGGCAGCTATTGCGGGCTCGATCGTGGTGGCGGGCCTTCTCAATCTGTTTCCGGCGGCCTCCCGCTGGCGCCTGCCGCTGGCCTTCGGTTTCGGACTGATCCACGGCTTCGGCTTCGCCAATGCACTGCGGGAGATCGGGGAAGGCGAGATCCGGCTGGCGCCGATGCTCGCCGGCTTCAACCTGGGCGTCGAGTTCGCGCAGCTCCTGATCATCGCGGTGGCGCTCCCGATCCTCTGGCTTGCAAGCCGCCGGCCCCGATATTCGCGCCAGTTCATGCCGGCGCTGTCGCTGGCCACGGCCCTGACCGGAGCCGTCTGGTTCGCAGGGCGGCTCTAGGCTGACCCTGTCGAGCCGTCGCAGCGCATCCCAATCCGCGGGCGCTGCGTATACTTCCTTTGAATGTCGGATTTTACGGGTCCCGAATCGGAACCTGAGGTCGCCGGGCTGCTGGCGGCCTGTGCGCGCCGGGACCGGCAGGCCTTTCAGCGCCTCTACGAATTGACGTCGTCGCAGCTTCTGGCCTGTCTGGTCCGGATACTCAGAAATCGCGTGCTCGCCGAGGAGGCGCTGCAGGAGGTCTATGTCCAGGTCTGGCGCCGGGCCGGTGACTTCCAGCGCAGCCGGGGTTCGTCCTGGGCCTGGATGATTGCGATCGCGCGGTACCGCGCCATCGATCTCCAGCGCCGCGAACGACGCCTGGCCGCCGGCGCGTCGGAAGGAATCGAAGAGATCGCGGGCAGTGACGAGTCGTATGACGAGCGGATGGCGCTGGGTCATCGCGCGGCGCCGGCGCTGGATCGCTGCCTGGCAGCGCTGCAGCCGCGCCAGCGTGAGTGCATCGTGCTGGCCTACCAGGGCGGGCTGACGCATGCCGAGGTTGCGGGCGAACTCGGCGAACCGCTCGGCTCGGTGAAGAGCTGGATTCGCCGTGGGCTGACGGCGCTCAAACGGTGTCTTGAATCATGAAACGCGACCAGCCCGAAATCCTCGATCTGCTCGCTGCCGAATACGTGCTCGGCACGCTGCGGGGCGCCGCGCGACGGAATTTCGCGCGCCGCCGCGAACGCGATCCCTTCGTGGACCGCCGCGTGCGCAGTTGGGAGGAGCGCTTCGCAACGCTTGTCTCGCAGCTCGCTCCAGTCGCCCCGTCGCCGGCAGTCTGGACCGCGATCGAGCGGCGCATCGGCGCGCCGCCGCAGAGGCGCTGGCCCGCAGTGGTAGCGGCTGCGGCAGCCGCCATTGCCGCGTTCGGTCTGGGCTGGCTGCTGTGGCAGCAGTTGCGCCCTGGCGAGCTGCAGGCGACTGTGGTGGTTGCGACCGCGGAGGGCGCTGCGTTGTGGCGTGTCGAGCTCGCCGCCGATGCCGCAGAACTCGAAGTCACGACCATCGGCGATGTCCGACATCCGGCTGCGCGGTCGCTGGAATTGTGGGCGCTGCCCGCCGATTCCGCGCCGGTTTCGCTCGGTCTGATGCCCGCGCGCGGTCGCGTCCGCCTCGTGCTCGACGACCGCCAGCGCGCGGCGCTTGCTGTGGCTGCGAACGTCGCGGTCAGCGACGAGCCCGCGGGGGGCTCGCCGACCGGCGCGCCGACGGGGCCGGTCCTGTACGTCGCCGCGCTCGCCCGCATCTGACAGCGCGGTGAGAATCCGCGGCTTCGCGCCGATCGCGAATCGCAGGGCGCAGGTCCTGGTCCTCGGCAGCATGCCGAGCGCGGCATCGCTGGCCGCGGGGCAGTATTACGCGCACCGGCAGAATCAGTTCTGGCGGATTGCCGCTGAGATCTGCGGCTTCGATCCGGGAGCGTCATACGCGCGCCGCCAGGCGGCGCTCACGAGCGCCGGCATTGCGCTCTGGGACGTGGTCGGAAGCTGCACCAGAACGGGAAGCCTCGACGCGTCGATCGACGAGGACTCGATCCGCGTCAACGACTTCGCTGCGTTCATGGCCGCGCATCCCCGGATCCGTCGGGTCTGCTTCAATGGTCGCAGGGCAGAATCTGCCTGGCGCCGTCAGGTCGAGCGGCAACTGCCGGCGAACCGAAGACTCGAGTATCGGCTGCTGCCATCGACCAGCCCGGCGCACGCTGCGATGAGTTATCGTACCAAGCTCCGGATCTGGCGTAGCGCGCTCGCATGTTGAATCGCAGGCAGCTGTTGCAGGGCATGGTCGTCGCCGCACTCGGCGCCGGCCACGTCGCCCGCCTCGCGGCACAGGCTACGACCCCCGACGTCGTCGTGATCGGCGCGGGCGGCGCCGGCCTCACCGCGGCGAGGGAACTGCTGAGTGCCGGCCGCACCGTGCTCGTGCTCGAAGCGCGCGACCGCATCGGCGGGCGCGCCTTCACCGACACCAGCCTCGGGCCGCCCTGGGACCGCGGCTGTTCCTGGCTGCACGCGTCGGAAGTGAATCCCTGGGTCGCCTATGCGCGCGAGCAGGGTTTCGAGCCCACCGTGGACGAATACCCGCGTCACGTCTATCGCGGCACGCACCGCACGAGCGCCGCCGAGACCGCGGGCCTGCGCGCGATCAACGGACGCATCGAGCGCGAGCTCGCTGAAGCGGGCCGGCGCGGCCTCGACATTCCCGCCGAGGCCGCCCTGACCCAGACGACGCGCGCCGGTCCCTGGTACCCGATGGCGATGGCCGAGATGACGTCCTGGGAAGGCATCGAACCCGCCAGTTTCTCGGCGCTCGACCAGCACCACTTCGTGTTCAAAGGCGACGACATGCTGGTGGCACGCGGCTATGGGACGCTCCTGGCCCACTACGCGAAGGACATCCCGGTGCGCCTGCGCACGCCGGTGTCGCGTATCCGCTGGGGGGCGGCGGGTGTGACGGTCGATACCCCGGCGGGCGCGTTGTCCGCGCGTGTCGCGGTCGTCGCGCTGCCGTCGCCCGTGATCGCCGCGGGCGCCGTGATCTTCGCGCCGTACCTGCCGGTCCCGGTGCTGCAGGCGCACCACGACCTGCCGCTCGGGCTCATGAACAAGGTGGCGCTGCGATTCAAGCGCAACGTGTTCCCGTCCGAGCGCACCGAGTTCTGGCGCCTGCGCCGCGATGACGGCCGCGGCATGAGTTACCTCACGCGCCTGCAGGGAAGTCACGTCTGCGTGGCCGCGTCCGCCGGCCGGCTCGCACATGAGCTCGAAGCCGCGGGCGAGACGGGCGCCATCGAGCACGCACTCGAGGAGCTTGCGCAGATGCTTGGCAATGACCTCCGGCGTCACTTCGACCGCGGCGTGGCGACCGCCTGGTCCACGGACCCCTGGTCGCGCGGCTCCTACTCGCACTGTCTGCCGGGACGCTTCGGCGCCCGTGCGATGCTCACGCGCCCGGTCGGCGGCCGCATCGTCTTTGCGGGCGAACACACGGAACAGTCGGCTTATGGCACGCTGCATGGCGCGCACCTTTCCGGCCTGCGCGCGGCCCGCGAGGCGCGCCGCCTCCTCGCGGGGTCCTTCGCATGAATTACGTGCTCTACGACTACCTGCCCTCCGGCAACGGCTACAAGTGCCGGCTGGTGCTCAAGGCGCTCGGCATGCCCTACGAACTCCGGCAGATGAACATCGTCGCGGGTGCGACCCGCACGCCAGAGTTCCTCGCGATCAACCCGAACGGCAAGATCCCGGTGCTGGTGGTGCCGGGCCGCGGCCCGCTCGCCGAGAGCCACGCGATCATCCACTACCTCGCGGAGGGCTCGAAGCTCGTGCCCGCGGATCCCTTCGAGCGCGCGCTGGTCTGGCAGTGGCTGTGCTTCGAGCAGTACCAGCTTGAGCCCGGCGTCGCCACCGTGCGCTTCTGGCTGCATTCGCTCGGGAAAACTCCGCACGAACTCGGCGAACGCTACACCGAGCGATACCAGCGCGGCGCGGACGCGCTCGCGGTACTCGAACACGGTCTCACCCGGCGCGCGTGGCTGGTGGGAGATGCCGTCACGCTCGCCGACATCGCGCTCTTCGCCTACACCCACGTCGCCGACGAGGCGGGCTACCGCCTCGCCGACTTCCCGGCGATCTCCGCCTGGTGCGCGCGCTTCAAGCAGCTGCCCTGGTATTCGCCGATTACCGAGCCCTGAGGCCGACCATGGACGAAAGACAGTCCGAGCACCTGGCAGCGCTCCTCGAGCAGGTTCGCGACAACCAGGCCGAGCAACTCCGGCGCCAGGCCGAGGCGCTGGCGCTGCAGAAGGAGCAGTTCGAGATCTTCCGCCGCCAGGCCGAGCGTGCGGAGAAGTTGCAGGACCGGGCCGAAGAGCTGCAGTCGCGCAGCATGGGCATCGTCAGGACCGCGCGCCGCTCGCTCGCCGTCATACTGCCGGTCGTGATCCTGCTCGTGATCTACCTGAGCTGGCTCATCTTCCGGTAGCGCCCCTTGCAGCCGACGCGCCGCGAAGCGTTCCGGTTCTGGTTCCGTCTCGGCTGGATCTCGTTCGGCGGGCCGGCCGGCCAGATCGCGATCATGCACCGCGAGGTGGTGGACCGGCGCGGCTGGCTCGACGACGCGTCGTTCATGCACGCGCTCAACTTCTGCATGCTGCTGCCGGGGCCCGAGGCGCTGCAGCTCGCGATCTGGATCGGCTGGCGCCTGCACGGCACGCCCGGTGCGATCGTGGCGGGGCTCTGCTTCGTCGGCCCGGCGCTCCTGATCCTGCTCGGGCTCTCCTTCGTCTACGCGCTGCACGGCGAGGTCCCCGCCATTGCCGCCGTGCTGATGGGGCTCCAGGCGACCGTGATCGCGCTGATCGTGCAGGCGCTATTGCGCCTCGCGCGCCGCGCGCTCGTGCGACCCGTGCATTGGCTGCTCGCCGGCGCGGCCTTCGCGCTGATGGTCGCCAAGCTCGCGCCGTTCCCGGCAATCATCGCGGGCGCCGCGCTTCTCGGCATGCTGTCGAGCCGGCGCCGGGCGCCATCGTCGCCCGCGACACCGACGGCATTCCCCTGGCTCAGCCTCGCTGCGGGTCTCGCGCTCTGGGCCCTGCCCGCAGCCGCGATCCTGGCGCTCGCGGGCAAGGACTCGCTGTTCGCGGACCTTTATCGTTTCTTCACGACCGCGGCGCTCATCACCTTCGGCGGCGCCTACGCCGTGCTCAGCTGGGTGAGCCAGCAGGTGGTCGAGGTGCACGGCTGGCTCACGCAGGCCGAGACGATCGCCGGCCTGGCGCTCGCCGAGACGACGCCGGGGCCGCTCATCATCGTGCTGCAGTTCATCGGTTTCATGGCGGGCTGGAACGCGTCGGGCGCGGACCCTGCGACGGCCGTGGCGGCGGCGCTCCTGACTTCCTGGGCCACATTCCTGCCGTCGTTCGTCTTCATCCTGGTCGGCGCGCCCTACGTCCTGCGCCTCACCGCGAACCCGCGCCTCTCCGGCGCGCTCGCGGGCATCACTGCCGCGGTCGTCGGCGTGATCGGCAGCCTGGCGGTCGCGTTTGGCAGGAGCGTGCTGTTCCCGGCGGGGTTCCCGGCGCCGGAGTGGGGCGCGGTCGCGATCGCACTCGCGGCACTCTCGCTGCTCGAGCGCACCAGGCTCGACGTGCTCTGGATCATCGCCGGCGGCGCGCTCGCCGGCCTTGCGCTAGGCTACGTGGCTTGAGGTACCTGCACACCATGGTGCGCGTGACCGACCTCGAGAAGTCGGTGGCGTTCTATCGCCTGCTGGGGCTCGAGGAATTGCGGCGCATGGACAACGAGCGCGGCCGCTTCACGCTCGTGTTCATGGCGGCACCCGGCGACGAGCGCGCGCAGATCGAATTCACTTACAACTGGGATCCCGAGCTGTACGCGATGGGCCGTGCCTTCGGCCACCTCGCCTACGAGGTGGACGACATCTACGCGCTTTGCGCGAAGTTGCAGGCCGCCGGCGTCACCATCAACCGCCCGCCGCGCGATGGCCACATGGCCTTCGTGCGCTCCCCCGACAACGTCTCCGTCGAGCTGCTGCAGAAGGGCAAGTCGCTGCCACCGGCCGAGCCCTGGGCCTCGATGTCCAACACTGGCACCTGGTAACCCGCCTGGCAAGCCGGGGCGAACGTCCTACTGCCTAGCCCGCAATATAGCGGCGCAAGTCTTCAATCTCGTGCCGCTGTTCGTCGATGACCGCCTTCACGCAGTCGCCGATCGAGATGACGCCGATCAGCTGGCCGTCTTCCACGACCGGCAGGTGGCGGATGCGCCTGTCAGTCATGAGTTGCATGCAGTCATTGACCGTCTGCTGGGGCGAGACGGTGACGACCGGCGACGTCATGATCGTCTTGACGCTGGTCTCGGCCGAACTCCTGCCGAGCAGCACGACCTTGCGCGCGTAGTCGCGCTCGGAGACGATCCCGGCGAGGCGGCCATTCTCGAGCACGGGCAGGGCGCCCACGTGGTGCTCGGCCATGCGCTCGATGGCGCTGCGGACCGGATCGTCCGCGTCGACGGTAAAAACGCCCGCGGGCTTGCCGGCGAGCAGTTGCCGTACGGTGATCATCTCTCCCCCTGGAGCACGGCTTTTCCCGGCATCTTACGCCCGCACGTGCCAGGCGGCGAGCAGTTCCGCCTCGCGTGCGGCAGCGATCCCCGAGCGCAGCGCCACCTTGCGCTCCGCGGGCCGGGTCTCGTGCCAGGCGAGCGTGTCGCGCACGGTGTCGTCGAGCGGGCGCGAGCGCAGCCCTTCCGCGAGCGAGCGCGAGATGCCCGTCAGCGAAGCGCCGGCATCCGCGCCGCGCACCGGGTTCCACGGCGCGAAGGTGATTTCCTCCGGCTTCAGGAATTGCTGCAGGAAGTCCTCGTCGATCCAGGTGAACTTCGTGTCTGCGCCGGAAACGCGCTTGCAGCTCTCGACCATCCTGCCGGTGGTCAGCTCGCCGGGTGGCGTCACCGCATTGAAAGTTCCCGCGACCTGCCGCTCGACCAGGTCCAGCATGAATCGCGCAAGGTCGCGCACGTCGATAACCTGCACCGGGTCGTCAGGCGTGCCGGGCACCGCCATCTCGCCGCCCCGCGCCACCCGCACCGGCCACCAGGTGAACCGGTCGGTCGGGTCGAGCGGGCCCACGATGTAGCCCGGCCGCACCACGGAGCAGTTCCTGCCCCAGGCGTCGCGCGTGTATTGCTCGCACAGCGCTTTCATCGGCCCGTAGCTCTCGTTCGTGATCTCCTCCCGTTCGGCATTCGCGAGCACGCCGGTCGGCGAGTTCTCGTCGTTCGGTTTCTCGAAGCTCGCGTAGGCGGAGATGCTCGAGATGAAGAGCGCGTAGCCGGTGTTCGGCGCGAGGATCTCTGCCGACATCTTGACGAACTTCGGGATGTAGCCGGTATTGTCCACCACGGCGTCCCACTGGCGGCCCTTGAGCGCGTCGAGCTGGCCCTTGCGGTCGCCGTTGATCGTTTCCACGTTCTCGACGCCGTCCGGATCGCGCCGGCCGCGGTTGAAGTGCGTGACCGAGAAGCCGCGCGCGAGCGCCTGCTCGGTCAGGTGCGGGCCGATGAAGCCGGTGCCGCCCAGGATCAGAAGCGTGCGGTCGTGGCCGGGATGCGCGGCGAGGCGGGGGGCGGCGAGCGCGAGCGCACCGCCGGCGCCGGCTTTCAGGATGTCGCGACGGGTCTGGTTCATGTCGTGGCTCCGTGGCTTCAGCGGGCGCCGGCGGGCGCGTATTTCGCCAGCCAGTCCTTCGTCTCGCGATACCAGAACAGCGAGTTCTGGCGCTTCAGCACCCAGTGGTTCTCGTCCGGGTAATAGACGAACCGACTCGGGATGCCGCGGTTCTGCAGCGTCTGGAACAGCTCGACGCCGTTGTTGAACGGCACGCGCTGGTCGAGCTGGCCATGGATCACGAGCGTCGGCGTGTCGAAGTTGGCGGCGGCCGAATGCGGCGAGTAGCGCGCAAACTCCTCGGGCCGCTCCCAGGCCTCGAAATGGCGGCGCTGGAGCGCGCCGTAGTCGGCGCCGTACTGCGTGTACTCGTTGTACACCGCCGCGTGTGCGACGAGCGTCTTGAACGGATGGTCGCGCCCGAGCAGCGTCGCGGCGAGGAAGCCGCCGTAGCTGCCGCCGCCCGCCGCCATGCGCTCGCGGTCGATCCACGGCTTTTCCGCGAACCATTGCGCGGCGCGGATCGTGTCCTGATAAGGCTTGGCAATTCGATCGGGATTGATGCTATCCGTGAACGCCTGGCCGAAGCCGCTCGAGCCGTGGAAATTGTGCCAGGCCGTCACGTAGCCCCAGCCCGCGAACACCTGCGCATTCCAGCGGAAGGTCCAGGAATCGGTGATGCCGTTGTGCGGTCCGCCATGCAGCAGCAGATAGAGGGGATACTTCTTCGACGGGTCGAATCCCGGCGGGTAGATCACCCACATCTGGATGTCGGCGCCGCCGGCGCCCGCATAGGTCACGCTCTCGACGTTGCCGAACGAGACCTGCGCGAGCATCGCGTCGTTGTGGTCGGAGAGCTTCGCCGCCGTGCCGTCGCGCAGGCCGACCCTGACGAGCGTCGGCGGCTCGCTGAAGGACTGGCGGATCGCGACCATCGTCGCCGGCCGGCCCCCGATCGCGAGGTTGGAGAAGCTCGAGGCGCGGGTCACGGCCTGGTGCCGGCCGCTCGCGACGTCGATGCGGTGGATGCGCTGCGTGCCCGCGTCGTCGATGGGCGCGTAGAGGGACTTCGAGTCCGGCGACCAGCTGAAGTCCTCCAGCGAGCGGTCCCAGCCCGTCGCCAGCCGGCGGCGCGAGTTGTCGCGCCGGTCGATCAGCCAGGCCTGGCGCGAATCCGCGTAGAACCCCTTGATGGTCTGGCGCGTGTAGAGCAGCCAACGCCCGTCCGGGCTGTACCTGGGTTCGCCGTCGTTGGCTGCGTTGTCGGTCGTGAGGTTGACCGCCTGGCCGCCGGCCGCGGGCACCACGATTACGTCGAAGTTCTGGTCGGTGCCGGTCGGGTCGGTGTCGGCTGCGAAGGCGACCTGCGCGCCGTCCGGCGAGATATCGTAGGAATTGGCATTCGTCTCACGCCGTGAAAGCTCGTAGCCGCTGCCGAGCGTGATCGCGGCGGGCGCGCCGCCCTCGCGCGCGATCGAGAACAGCTGCGCCTGGCGGTCGTCGACGAAGTGATCCCAGTAGGTGACCGGCACGCGCTCCCAGGTCATCGCCTTCAGCTTCGACTTCTCGCGTTCCTCGAGCCGCTCGCGCGCCTTGTCCCAGTCCGGCAGGTCCGGCCACACGCGTGAGATGAAGGCGATGCGCGAGGAGTCCGGGAACCACTTCGGCGTGGACACGCCGGTCGGCACGTCGCCGACCCGCACCGCCTCGCCGCCGTCCACCGCGATCACGTAGAGCTGCGACTGCTTGTCCTCGCCGCGCTTCGCGGCGAAGGCGATGTAGCGCCCGTCCGGGCTCCAGGCCGGGTCGGACTCGTTGCCCGCCATGGCGGTGAGCCGGCGCGGTACGCCGTCCGCGGTCGCGACGACCCAGAGGTCCGCCTCGCCCTTGTCCTTTTCGTCGTCGAAGGTCGTGACCGAATAGACGGCCTGGCTGCCGTCCGGTGACAGCGCCGGGTTGCCGACGCGCGCAAATTGCCACATCGCCTCGGCCGAAAGCGGCACAGCGTTCTGTGCGAAAGCGGCCGGTCCAAGCAGCGCGGCCAGCGCCAGCCAGCGCGGAAAAACGGTCATCGGGGACTCCCTCGAGCCGCCGGTGGCGGCCTGTCATGCTGGCCTGCGATTCTGCCGGGCCGGGCCGAATGCTGGCAAACTCGATTCGCCGTGCGCGAAGACCGTTGCGCCGCAGGAACGGATGGCCGAGAGTGTCGCCATGCGCGATCTCGAGGAATTGAAGCGGCGCCAGCGCGCTTTCGTCGCGCTGCGCGACTGGGATAAATTCCACAGCCCGAAGAACCTCGCGATGGCGCTGTCGGTGGAGGCCGCGGAACTCGTCGAACTGTTCCAGTGGCTCACGGAGGAACAGAGCGCAGCGCAGGACGCCGAGTTGCGCCGTCGCGCGGCGGAGGAACTCGCCGACGTGCTCTGGTTCCTGGTGCGCATCGCGGACCGCCTCGACATCGACCTGCTGGCCGCGGCCGAAGCCAAGCTCGGGGAGAACGAGCGCAAGTACCCGGCTGCGCGGGTGCGCGGCCAGTCGCGCAAGTACGACGAGTACTGAGCCGCGGCGGCGGCGTCAGCCTTCCGTGGGTGCCGCCGGCACCGATTCCGGCGGCGGCGCAGCCGGCTGCTGCACCCGCTCGAGGAACCAGTGCGTCACGCCCTGTTCCCTGGGCCCGACGTAGTGGAACCAGCGCTGCTCGATGCGGTCCGGCGCGACGAAGCGGATCTCGCCGCGGTGCACGTGCCCGTCGCGGCCCGGGTCGAAACCGCTGCCACCGTCGAGTTCGAACAGCAGGAGATCGGCGGTCGATTCCTTGGCGAGCCGATAGACCGGCTGGTTGCCGGCGCCGCTGTAGAGGGTCGCGCGCAGCCTGCCGCCCGCGAGGTAGTAGACGGTCACCGACTCGAAACTCTGCCCCTGGTTCTGGCGCTCGACCACGGCGGTCCCGCCGCTCGCGACCTCGTACTGCGCCGTGACCGGCGGCCCGGCGAGCGGGTCCTCCATGCGCCCGGCCCAGTCGCCTGCCAGCGCGCGAATCCGCTCGAAAGCCGCCTTCGGGTCCGGTCCATCGGCCCGCGCGGGCGAGGCGAGGGCCGCCACGACCGTGGCGAGCGCAAGAAATGTGCGCGGGGACTTGGGCATGGCCGGCTCCTTGTTGCACCATGATAGCGGCAGCCAGGGAAGCTCTGCACCGGTGGCATGGGCGCGGCCGTGGCGGATTTCCGATCGGGCAAGGAAGGAGGAGCGATGTGTATCGTGATACATGAGCGACGAGTGACGCCGCCCGATCGGAAATCCGCCCGGCCCCGAGGGGTGGCGCGCGGGCCGCCCGGCCACCGCGTGGCGCCCAACCCGGGTGGATTCACCCCCAATCGTCGGTCGCCCCAGGTGGCCCCCCCGCGCGCGCGCCACCCCCACCAAGCCACCCGAGCGGAGCATCCCCAGCCGCGCCGGGCCGTCGGAGGAGCCCGAACCGGGCAGGTCGGGCGCGTACACGGAACGGTCGGAACCCAGCGCAGCCGCCGTGCGGCGGTAGTCCGCGCCGCTGCCGCCGTCGGCGTGCAGCAGGAAGAGCGTCGTACGCTCGTCGAAGCCGCCGCTCGGCGGATAGGCGGTCACGAGGTGCAGCTGCCCGAAGCGGCAGTCGAGGTACATGCGCCGCAGCGTCGCCGCATCGGTCCTGTCGCGCGATTTTCTGCCCGCCATGCCTGCCCCGCGCCGCTAGGGAAGCTCCGCACCC
>JBQTKI010000121.1:0-8579 GCA_052386275.1 Gammaproteobacteria bacterium | reverse complement strand
GCGCAGCAGGAGCGCGCGCCGCACCGCGCGGGTGGCGCGCCTGGCGCGCACGCGCGGGTTCGGGGCGTACCCGGGTTCTTGACGCGCGGCGGCACGCACGACGAAGGCGCGCGTGCCGCCGTCCTCGAGCTCCCAGCGGATGCCGAGCGAGAGGCCGAGCACCCGCGCGCCATCCGCGAGGCGGGCGTGTTCGAACGCGCGCTCGCCGGCCGCGGGCTCTGCGGAGAGGTTGAGACCGCTGCCCACGGCCGACGGCGAGCGCCAGCTGCCGCGCGAGCCGAGGATTTCCGCATACAAGCCGGAACCAGGCGTCGCAAGGCGCGGCTCCACGAGATTCTGCGGCACGAGTCGGCCCTCGGCGTCAACGTCGGCCGAGGAGATCAGCGCGATGACCTGGGCGTCCAGCACGTCTTCGCGCGCCCGCAGGCCGAGATCGCGGTACCAGGACTCCAGCGACCAGGCCGCGATGGCGGCGGCGGCCAGCAGCAGCAGCGCGAGCGTGACCAGGAGCCGCGCCTGAAGCGATGGGGATTTCCGGGGCAAGCAGCGCAGCCTATTCGCGGGTGACCCGGTAGCCGCGGCCGCGCAGCGTCTCGATCGGCTGGCGCTTGCCGTCGGGGTCGAGCTTCCTGCGCAGGCGGCCGATGAAGACCTCGATGGTGTTGCTGTCGCGCTCGAAGTCCTGCTCGTAGAGCTTCTCGGTCAGCTCCGTCTTCGAGATCACCTGCCCGGCGCGCAGCATCAGGTACTCGAGCAGCCGGTACTCGAAGGCGGTCAGCTCGATCGCGGCGCCGTCCACGCGCACTTCCTGGCTGCGGGTGTCGAGCTCGACGCCGCCGCTGCGCAGCACCGGCTGCGACCAGCCGCCGGAGCGGCGCAGCAGCGCCTGCACGCGTGCCAGCACTTCCTCGAATCGGAATGGCTTGGTGACGTAGTCATCGGCGCCGGCGTCGAGGCCGGATACCTTTTCCTGCCAGCTGTCGCGCGCGGTCAGGATCAGCACCGGGAAGGACTTGCCGGCCTTGCGCCAGGCGCGGATCGCGTCGAGTCCCGAGCGGCCCGGCAGGCCGAGGTCCACGACCGCGACGTCAACCGGGTACTCGAGGCCCGCGTACTCGCCTTCGACGCCGTCCCCGGCCTGGTCAATCGTGAAGCCGGCGCCGCGGAACTGGTGGGCCAGCGATTCGCGCAGCGCCGGCTCGTCCTCGAGCACCAGGAGGCGCATCCGGGCTTCAGTCCTCGCGGCCGGTGCCGGCGTCGATCCTGACCTCGAACACGCGCCCGTCGGCGCCCAGCAGCCGGATGCGGTACTCGATGCGGTCGCCGTGGCGCTTCTCCTCGGCGCGGATCGCGCGCGCCTTGTAGCGCCGCTCGGCCTGGGCGACCGCCTCGTCGAGTGAGATGGCGCGTTCGTCGTAGGCCGACTCGCCCCGGTCACGGTCGCGGTCGGACGCCGCGGCATCGCCTGCCGCTGCCGCGCCGGCTGCGAGGGCAATTCCGAGCATCAGGGCAGTCAGCAGCCGGGTCATGGGCATGGCGACATTCTAGTGGAACTTGCGGCCCGGGCCGCGCACGCGGCCCGGGCCACCTGCCTCAGCCTCCGGTCGGGGTCACGTCGACCCGGATCCGGATCCGGTCGCCCGGATCGTAGGGCATGTCGGTCACGTAGCGGCGGCCCGCATATTCGTAGGTCACCTCGTAGCCGTCGATGCGCTCCTCGTAGCTGTCGCGGTAGCGCGTCTCGCAGCGCTCGTAGACGTACTGCTGGTCGCCGTAGCGCTGGCGGCGCCGCTCGCGCGACACGTTGTGGCCGATCGCGCCGCCGATGATGGCGCCCGCCGCGCGCGCAACCTGGCGGCCGTGGCCGTCGCCGACCTGGTTGCCGAGCGCGCCGCCGATCAGCGCGCCCACCAGCGTGCCGCCGATGTGATTCGACGAAAGCGGGCCCTCGGAGGCGTAGTCCACCTCGTCCCAGCATTCGCGCACCGGCTCGCTGACGCGGACCCGGCGGCGCCGCGGTTCGACGTCCACGACCCGGGCGTAGTCGTAGTCCGCAAAGCGGTCGTCATCGTCGTAGCGGTAGCCGCCGCGATCGTGATCGGCCAGAGCGCCCGTGGACGCGGCGGCGAGTCCGACGGCAACGGCCGAGATCCAGAACTTGCGTGACATGGTGCGCCTCCTCTATTGGCACGGTGCCAATCTACGCAGGCGACCATGAACACGTCCTGAACGCCCCGAACGCGGTTTTCCCTAGGGAATCTCGGCCTTTGCGGCCTCCCAGAGGCGGTCGAGCTCGGCCGGCGTGGCCGCCGCCGGCGGCTTTCCCTGGGCCTGCAATGCGCGCTCCAGGTGGGCGAAGCGCTCGGCAAAGCGCGCATTGGCGCGACGCAATGCCGCTTCGGGATCGACCCCGAGGTGGCGCGCCAGGTTCACGACCGAGAACAGCAGGTCGCCGAGCTCGGCCTCGAGGCGCGCGGGGTCCTGGCTGCCCGCTGCCCGCTCAAGTTCGGCGAGCTCCTCGTCGATCTTCGCGCGCGGGCCGGCGGCATCGGGCCAGTCGAAGCCGGCCTGGGCGGCGCGCGCCCCCAGCTTGCGCGCGCGGGCGAGCGCCGGCAGCGCGAGCGGCACGCCCGCGAGCGCGCCGTCGCCGCCGCCCTTCGCTCGCCGCTCCTCGGCCTTGAAGCGCTCCCAGGCGCGGGTCTGCTCGCCGGCGTCGGCCACCTGCGCGTCGCTGAACACGTGCGGATGGCGGCGCACCAGTTTGTCGCAGATCGCCGCGACCACGTCGTCGAAGCGGAATGCACCCTGCTCGGCGGCAAGCTGCGAGTGGAACGCGACCTGGAACAGCAGGTCGCCGAGCTCCTCGCGCAGCGCCTCGAGGTCGCCGCGCTCGATCGCGTCCGCGACCTCGTAGGCCTCCTCGAGCGTGTGCGGCGCGATCGAGCGGAAGTCCTGTTCGCGGTCCCAGGGACAGCCGCCCGCGGGATCCCGCAGCCGCGCGACGATCGCGAGCAGCCGCTCAATGGCCATCGACCGGCGGCCCGCCCAGGATCTCGCGCAGCGTCAGCAGCATGCCCGCGGTCGCACCCCAGATGTTGAAACTGCCCCAGGGCAGCTCGAAGGTTTCGACCTCCTCCTCGCCGAAGCGGCGCCAGCGACGCGTGTGATTCGAGGGATCGAGCAGGTGGCGCAAGGGCGCCTCGAAGGTGCCCGCGACTTCCACCGGGTCGAGCTTGAGTTCGAAGCCCGGCCGCACCAGGCCCACGACCGGCGTCACGCGGTAGCCGGTGATGACGGCGTGGTCGGGCAGCATGCCGATGATCTCGATGAACTCGCGCGCGAGCCCGATCTCCTCCTGCGTCTCGCGCAGTGCCGCATCGACCGCATCACGATCGCCGGGCTCGATGCGCCCGCCCGGAAACGAGATCTGGCCGGCGTGGTGCTTGAGGTCGTCGGCGCGCAGCGTCAGCAGCACGCCAAGGTCGTCGCCGCGGTCCACGATCGGGATCAGGACGGCCGCGCGGGTCGTGACGCTCGGCACCAGCCGTTCGAGTCTTGCCAGCACCGCGCGCGAGAAATGGCCGATCCGCAGCGGCGCATCCTCGCTGCGGCAGCCGGCCAGCCGGCAGCGCAGTTCCTGCAGCAGCTGCGGCCCGGGCAGGCGGTGCAGCGCGAGCGGCGACTCAGCGGTCACCGGGGCCTCCGCCGCGCGCCAGGCGCGCCGGATCGAGCAGCAGGGCGAGTTCCGCGCGCGGCAGCCCGGTCTCCTCGACCGCGACGTCGAGCACCGCGCGCTTCTCGGCGGCGGCGCGCTTCGCGATCGCCGCCGCGCGGTCGTAGCCGATGCGCGGCGCCAGCGCGGTCAGCAGCATGGGGTTGCGCGCGAGCGTCGCCGCGACCTGCTCGGCGTTGACGCGCAGGCCCGGGATCGCCGATTCCGCGAGCGCGCGCGCGGCGCCGGCCACCAGTTCCTCCTGCTGCAGCAGCGCGTGTGCGATCAGCGGCAGCATGACGTTCAGCTGGAAGTTGCCCGAGGCGCCCGCCATGGCGACCGCGGCGTCGTCGGCCATCGCAAGCGTGGCCGCCATCGCGACCGCCTCCGGGATCACCGGGTTGACCTTGCCTGGCATGATGCTGGAGCCGGGCTGCAATGCCTGCAGCGTGATCTCGCCGAGGCCCGCAAGCGGGCCCGAGTTCATCCAGCGCAGGTCGTTCGCAATCTTGAGGAGGACCACGGCCGCACCGCGTAGCTGGCCCGCGAGCTCGACGGCCGTGTCCTGCGAGGCGAGCGCTGCGAAGCGGTCCCGGGCGGGCTCGAGCGGCAGCCCGGTGCGAACCGCGAGGCGCGCGATCGCCCGCGCCGCGAATTCCGGGTGCGCGTTGACGCCGGTGCCGACCGCGGTGCCGCCGAGCGCGAGGCGGTGCAGCCGCGGCGCGACCGCGGCGAGGCGCGCCGCGGCGTCCTCGACCTGCGTGCGCCAGGCGTTCATCTCCTGGCCGACGGTGACCGGCATCGCGTCCATCAGATGCGTGCGCCCGGGCTTGACCACCGCGCCGACTTCGGCGGCCTTGGCCGCGATCGCCGCCGCCAGCATCGCGAGTGCGGGCAGCACCGCGTCACGCAGCTCGAGCGCGGCGGCGAGGTGGATCGCGGTCGGGATGACGTCGTTGCTGCTCTGGCAGCGATTGACGTGATCGTTGGGGTGCACCGGTGCGCCCGCGCGCGCGGCGAGGTGCGCGATGACCTCGTTCGCGTTCATGTGGGTGCTGGTGCCGGAGCCGGTCTGCAGCACGCCGACCGGGAACTGGTCCGCGTGCCGGCCGGCGGCGACCTCGAGGGCGGCCGCGGCGATCGCGGCGGCGAGGGGCGCCGGCAGCTCGCCCAGTTCGCCGTTGGTCTCGGCCGCAGCCCACTTGACCAGGCCGAGCGCGCGGACGAACGGCGCCGGCAGCGGCAGGCGGGCGATGCGGAAGTTGTCGACCGCGCGCTGGGTCTGGGCGCCCCACAGCGCGCCCGCGGCCACGCGGACTTCGCCGAGGCTGTCCTTTTCGATGCGGTCCTGGTCACTCACGGGTAACATGCGCATTCTAACATCCGCACCCCGCCTCATGACCGATCCCCGCCTGACTGCGCTCTCCCCGCTCGATGGTCGCTATGCCGAAAAGTGCGCCGACGTCGCGGCGCTGTTCTCGGAGTCCGCGCTGATCGCGCGGCGCGTGCAGGTCGAGGTCGCCTGGTTCCGCCGTCTCGCCGCGATCGGCCGCTTCGCGGCCCTGCGGTCGCTGGCGCCGGCGGTCGAGTCGAGGCTCGCCGCGCTCGCGCGCGGCACCGACGCCGCCGGCGCTGCCCGCGTCAAGGAGCTGGAGCGGCGGGTCAACCACGACGTCAAGGCGGTGGAGTACTGGCTGCGCGAGGAACTCGCCACGGCCGGCGCGACGCCTGCCCAGCTCGAGTTCCTGCATTTCGCGGCCACTTCCGAGGACATCAACAACCTGGCGTACGCCCTGATGCTGTCGGAACTGCGGGCGCGGGTGCTGCAGCCACTCATCGGCGGCGTCGCCGACGCGCTCGCCGCGCTTGCGGCCCGACATGCCGGGCTCGCAATGCTCGCGCGTACGCACGGCCAGCCCGCCTCGCCCACGACCCTCGGCAAGGAGGCCGCCAACTTCGCGGCCCGGCTGCGGCGCGCGGGGGCGGCCTGGGAGCGCGTCGCCGCGCTCGGCAAGTGGAACGGCGCGACCGGCAACTTCAACGCGCACGTCGTCGCTGCGCCGGACGTGGACTGGCGCGCCGAGTCGCGGCGCATGGTCGAGGGGCTCGGGCTCACGCCGAACGAGCACACGACCCAGATCGAACCGCACGACTGGATCGCCGAGTACTGCGACGCGCTCGCGCGCGCGAACACGGTGCTCATCGCCCTGTGCCGTGATGTCTGGGGTTACGCGTCGCTCGGCTACTTCCGCCAGCGCGCCGCCGCGGGCGAGGTCGGCTCGTCCACCATGCCGCACAAGGTCAACCCGATCGAGTTCGAGAACGCGGAAGGCAACGCCGGTTTCGCAAACGCCATGTTGCGCCACTTTTCGGACAAGCTGCCGGTGTCGCGCTGGCAGCGCGACCTGACCGATTCGACCGTGATGCGGAACATGGGCGTGGCACTGGGCCACTCGGCGCTCGCCTGGCGCGCTGCGCTCGCGGGCCTCGCGCGCGTCGAACCCGATGCGGAGCGAATCGCCGCCGACCTCGCCGGGCACTGGGAGGTGCTGGCGGAGGCGGTGCAGACCGTGATGCGCGCGGAAGGCGTCGCCGGCGCCTACGACCAGCTCAGGGAGTTCACGCGCGGCCGCGGCGTGGATGCCGCGGAGTTGCGGGAGTTCATCGCCGGCCTCGGCCTGCCGGAAGCGTCAAGACGCAGGCTCGAGGCGCTGACGCCCGACGCCTACACCGGCCTCGCGGAGGCCCTCGCGCGCGCGCTTTGAGCCGCCTGGAGCGCCGTGGGCGACCCTATAGAATGCGTGTTGACGACCTGGGACGAGTCCCGCCCCGCGCTGCAAAAGATCCGCCTCGAGGTCTTCGTCGTCGAGCAGCAGGTCCCGGAATCCGAGGAATGGGACGCAGACGACGCGGTGAGCGTCCATGCGCTCGCCACCCTGAACCGTGAACCAGTTGGCACCGGGCGACTTAATCCGGCAGGTAAGATCGGCCGCATCGCGGTTGTTGCGGGAGTGCGCGGCCGTGGCATCGGTACCACGATTCTGCGCCGGCTGCTGGAAGAGGCGCTGCGCCGGGGCATCCGCGGACCGTACCTGCATGCGCAGCTGCAGGCCGTGCCCTTCTACGAGAAGTTCGGCTTCGCGAGCGAGGGCGAGGTGTTCGACGAGGCGGGCATCCCGCACCTGCGGATGAGGCACGCCCTGGAGTGAGTAGCGGTGCAGACGCAGCGGCAGAGCGTGACGGGGACGCGCTCCATCATCGCGACGCTCGACGAAGCTCGCGCCGCCACGCAGCAAGTGGCGCTCGCGGCGCGCCGCCTGCTCACGATGTACACGCAGGACCTCGAGCCCGCCGTCTACGACCAGCCGCCGTTCCTGGAGACCGTCAAGAAGCTGGTGCTCGCCAAGAGCTACGCCAAGGTGCGCGTGCTGCTCGCCGATCCCTCGCGCGTGGTCTACGAGGGCAGCAAGTTCGTGCACCTGGCGCGGCGCATCACGAGCCACATCGAGATCCGCCGCGTCAAGGCCGACCGGCGCGACAACCAGTCGTCGTTCCTGATCGCCGACGATCGCGCCCTGGTCTACCGCCTGCAGGCCTCGCGCTGGGAAGGCATCGTCGAGATGAATGACCCGATGGTGGCGCGGCGCTACCTCAACTACTTCGACGAGATCTGGATCGCGAGCGAGCCCGAGGCGGAGACCCGCCAGCAGCACCTGTGAATCCGCGGGGCCGCCCGGCCCCGCCGCTATAATTCGGCGATGGCCCTGAAGCTCGACTTCACGGTGGCGGCGATCGCCGAATGCGCCGGCCGCTTCCTGATCGTGCGGGAACGCGCCGCGCGCCGTATCGTGCTGAACCAGCCGGCTGGTCACCTCGAGGACGGCGAGTCCCTGGTCGACGCGGTGATCCGCGAGACGCGCGAGGAGACCGGCAGACCCTTCGTACCGGAGGCGGTGACCGGCCTCTATCTCTGGCGCGGCCCCGCGCGGCGCACCGTGCTGCGGATCGCGTTCGCGGGCCGGGTCGGCGAGCGCGACGATTCGCAGCCGCTCGACCGGGCGATCCTCGCGACCGACTGGCTCGCGCGCGACGAGCTCGGCGCCCGGGACGGCGAGCTGCGAAGCCCTTTGGTGCTGCGCTGCATCGACGACTACCTGAAGGGCATCCGCTACCCGCTCGAGCTGCTGAACTTCCTGCCGGCCCGGCCGGCGCGGGAGGGCTGACCGTGGCGCGTGCAATCGTCGCGCTGTCGGGCGGCGTGGACTCCGCCGTCGCCGCACTGCTGCTGCGGGACGCGGGCCACGATGTCGAGGCATGCTTCATGTCGAACTGGGAGGAGGACGAGGACGGCTACTGCACCGCCGCGGCCGACTTCCAGGACGCCCGGTGCGTCTGCGCCGAGCTCGGCATCCCGCTGCACCGGGTGAGCTTCGCCGCGGAGTACCGCGAACGCGTGTTCGCGCATTTCCTCGCCGAGCTCGAGGCCGGACGCACCCCGAACCCCGACGTGCTCTGCAATCGCGAGATCAAGTTCGGCGCGGGCCTCGCCTACGCGCGACGCCTGGGCGCGGAGCGGTTCGCGACCGGCCACTACGCGCGCATCGGCCCGGGACTGCGCCTGCTGCGCGGGCTCGACCGCGGCAAGGACCAGAGCTACTTCCTGCACGAGCTGCGGCGGGATCAGCTCGCCGCGGTCGCCTTCCCGGTCGGCGCCCTGACGAAAGCGGAGGTGCGCGCGACCGCGCGCGAGCGGGGGCTGCCGGTCGCCGACAAGCGCGACTCGACGGGCATCTGCTTCATCGGCGAGCGGCCGTTCGGCGAATTCGTCGCGCGCTTCCTGCCGGGCCGGCCTGGCACGATCGAGACG
>JBQTKI010000120.1:0-14811 GCA_052386275.1 Gammaproteobacteria bacterium | reverse complement strand
GACTCCGACGTCGTGAAGTTGTCGGGTGGGGAACGCCGGCGCGTCGCGCTGTGCCGCTTGTTGCTGTCGAAACCCGACTTGTTGCTGCTCGACGAGCCGACCAACCATCTCGACGCGGAATCCGTTGCATGGCTCGAGCGGCACTTGCAGGAATACCACGGCACCGTCGTCGCAGTCACCCACGACCGATACTTCCTCGACAACGTCGCCGGCTGGATCCTCGAGCTCGACCGCGGTCACGGCATCCCTTGGCAGGGCAACTATTCATCCTGGCTCGAGCAGAAGGAACAGCGCCTGGCGCAGGAGGAGAAACAACAGGAAGGCCTGCGGCGCACGCTCCAGCATGAGCTCGAATGGGTGCGCGCGAATCCGAAGGCGCGCCAGGCCAAGAGCAAGGCGCGCCTGCGCCAGTTCGAGGAACTGTCCTCGGTCGAATTTCAGACGCGCAACGAGACCAACGAGATCTACATCCCGCCCGGGCCGCGGCTCGGCGACCTCGTGATCGAAGCCGAGAAGCTCCGCAAGGCCTACGGCGAACGACTGCTGTTCGACGGCCTGTCATTCAGCCTGCCGCGGGGCGGCATCGTCGGGATCATCGGCCCGAACGGCGCCGGCAAGACCACGCTGTTCCGGATCCTGACGGGGGCCGAGCAGCCCGACGCCGGCAGCGTGCGGCTCGGACCCACGGTCAAGCTCGCCCACGTGGACCAGTCGCGCGACAGCCTGGACGGCAGCAAGACCGTCTGGCAGGAGATCTCGGGCGGCCTCGACGTCATCAAGGTCGGCAACTACGAGACGCCGTCGCGCGGTTACGTCGGCCGCTTCAACTTTCGCGGCAACCAGCAGCAGCAGCCGATCGACGAGCTGTCGGGCGGCGAGCGCAACCGCGTTCACCTCGCGAAACTGCTGCGCTCGGGAGCCAACGTGCTGCTGCTCGACGAGCCGACCAACGACCTCGACGTCGAGACCCTGCGCGCGCTCGAGGAAGCGCTGCTCTCGTTCCCGGGCTGCGCAGTCGTGATCTCGCACGATCGCTGGTTCCTGGACCGCATCGCGACGCACATGCTGGCTTTCGAGGGCGACAGCGAGGTCACCTGGTTCGAGGGCAACTACCAGGACTACGTGGCCGACCTGCGCCGGCGCAAGGGCGAGTTCGCCGACCAGCCGCACCGGCTGCGCTACCGGCCGCTGCACGCCTGAGTCGCGTCACCGCCCGCTGGCATTTCGGCTAGACTGGCAGCCGATCCGCAAGCCGGAGCGCGCGTGGCGGTATTCATCGACTCTTCCGGGCGCCTGCACCACGACCAGGACAGCGGCCTGGCGCTCAACTGCCCGTATTGCCAGGTGCTCGCGCACATCACCCCCGTGTCGGTGCCGGACTTCAACGCGCTGCAGCAGCACAAGCCGTCGCAGGTCGGGCTGGTGTACCGCTGCGAGGCCTGCAACGCGCCGATCTTCCTGCGCTTCGCGGTCAAGCTCTACGCCGGCAGCCGCGTGGAGCTCGCGCCGAACTTCGTCGAACTCGAGCGACCGCGCGAACGCTTCAACTTCACCTACCTGCCCGAGGACGCGGAGGCACTCCTGAAGGAGGCCTTCGCCTGTTTCTCGGCCGCGTGCTACAACGCCTTCGCCTCGATGTGCAGGCGCGTCGCGCAATGCGTGTTCGCGGATCTCGGCGAGGACGGCAAGCTCATGCTCTACGACGAGCTCGGCAACATCCGCCGCCTCGCGGAACTCGACGATGAGTCGTTCGCGGCGGTCCGCAGGGTGCTGTTCGATTCGGACGCGCCGGGCCGTGCGGGCCTGCCCGTGATCGACGCGTTCCAGGCCGGCGTGCTGCTCGAAGTCGTGAAGGACCTGCTGTACCAGGCGTACGTGCGCCGCGGCCGGCTGCAGCAGGCCATGATGGTGCGCCGGTACTTCGCCGAGGACGAGACCAAGGTCACGCCGCTGCCCGGCCGCTCAGCCTAGCCAGACGCGGGCGTTCCTGAAGATCCGCATCCAGCCGCTGTCCTCGCCCGCGCCCGCCGGGCGCCAGGAGTTCTGCGCCGCGCGATACACGCGTTCCGGGTGCGGCATCATGATCGTCACGCGGCCGTCCTCATTGGTGAAACCCGCGGCGCCTTGCGGCGAGCCGTTCGGGTTCGCGGGATAGCGCGTCGCGGCGCCGCCGCGCCCGTCCACGAAGCGCATCACGGTAAGCGCAGCCGCGGCGCGTTCGGCGGCTGGGTCGCGAAATGCCGCGCGTCCCTCGCCGTGCGCGACCGCGATCGGCAGCCGCGACCCGGCCATGCCGGCGAAGAACGGCGACCGCGTCGCGCCGATCTCCACCAGCGACAGGCGGCCTTCGAACTGCTCGGAGCGGTTGCGCAGGAAGCGTGGCCAGTTCGCCGCGCCCGGCACCAGTTCGGCGAGCGCTGCCAGCATCTGGCAGCCATTGCAGACGCCGAGCGTGAGCACGTCGCGGCGCGCGAACCAGCGCTCGAACTGCGCCCGCGCACGCGGATTGAACAGGATGGACTTGGCCCAGCCGGCGCCTGCGCCCAGCACGTCGCCGTAGCTGAAGCCGCCGCAGGCGACGAGCGCGCTGAATCCGTCGAGCTCGGCGTCACCGTCGATCAGGTCCGTCATGTGCACGTCGACCGGCGCGAAGCCGGCGCGGTCGAACGCGGCCGCCATCTCGACCTGGCTGTTGACGCCCTGCTCGCGCAGGATCGCGACGCGCGGGCGCGCGCCGCCGGCGATCATCGGCGCCGCGACGTCCTGGTCCGGGTCAAAGGGCAGTTCCCAGCACAGTCCCGGGTCGCCCTCGTCGAGCCGCGCCGCCTGCTCCTCGTCCGCGCAGGCAGAATCGTCGCGCAGCCGTTGCATGCGCCAGCTGGTTTCCGACCAGATTCCGCGCAGCCGCACGCGATCGTCGTCGATGACCACGCGCCCGGCGGCGCGCATCCGGATCCCCCGGCCCGGCACCGGCCGGCCGATCGTCCGCGACAGGCCCGCGAGGCCGCACGCCGCAAGCACGTCGAGCGCGCGCGCGAGGTCCCGCTCGCGGATCTGCAGCACGGCGCCGAGTTCCTCGCAGAAAAGCGCGGCCACCGGCGAGGCGACGGCGCCCAGGTCCACCTCGAGTCCGGCGCGGCCGGCGAACGCCATCTCGAGCAGCGTGACCGCGAGCCCGCCGTCGGAACGGTCGTGGTAGGCGAGCAAGAGACCCGCGCCCGCGAGTTCGCGCACCGCCGCGAAGAATCCGGCCAACCGTGCCGGGTGGTCGACGTCGGGCGGCACGTCGCCGGTCGCGCCGTGCACCTGCGCGAGGCCGGAGCCGCCCAGCCGGTCGCGGCCGGCGCCGAGGTCCACGAGCAGCAGCGCGCTCGCGCCCTGCGACAGGTCGAGCACCGGCGTCAGCGTGCGGCGCGCGTCGCCGACCGGCGCGAAGGCACTGACCACGAGCGACAGCGGCGCGACGACCGCGCGCTCGGCGCCCTCCCCGCGCCAGGCGGTGCGCATCGACAGGGAATCCTTGCCGACCGGAATCGCGATGCCGAGCACCGGGCAGAGCTCCATGCCGACCGCGCGCACCGCATCGAACAGGTCCGCGTCCTCCGCCGGGTCGCCGCAGGCCGCCATCCAGTTGGCCGAAAGCTTGACGTCACCGAGCGCGCGCACGTCGGCGGCGGCGATATTGGTGAGCGCCTCGCCAACGGCCATGCGCGCGGAGGCGGCGGCATCGAGCACCGCGACCGGCGTCCGCTCGCCCATCGCCATCGCCTCGCCGGTATGGCCGCAGAGCCCCGACAGCGTGACCGCGACGTCGGCGACCGGCACCTGCCACCGGCCGACCAGCGGGTCACGGCTGACGAGCCCGCCGACGCTCCGGTCGCCGATCGTGACCAGGAAACCCTTGTCCGCCACGGCGGGCAGGCGCAGCAGCCGCTCCAGCGCCTGCGCGACGTCCACGCTCGCGGCTTCGAAGCCGTCGCCGCGGCGCGCGCGGCGACGCGCCACCCGTCGCATCCGCGGCGGCCGCCCGAGCAGCGCATCGATCGGCAGGTCGACCGCGGTCGCACCCGAGGGCGCGTGCGTCACGAGCAGCCTGCCGTCGGCGGTCGTCTCGCCGATCACCGCCACCGGGCAGCGCTCGCGCCGGCACAGCGCGATGAACTGGTCGAGGCGCCCGGCCTCGAGCGCCAGCACGTAGCGTTCCTGCGCCTCGTTGCACCAGACCTCGAGCGGCGACATGCCGGGCTCGTCGCTCGGCACCTGCGCCAGTTCGACCCGCCCGCCGCCGCCCGAGGCTGCGATCACCTCCGGCACCGCATTCGCCAGACCGCCCGCGCCGACGTCGTGGATCAGCAGGATCGGGTTCGCCTCGCCCATCGCCCAGCAGGCGTCGATGACTTCCTGGGCGCGCCGCTGCATCTCCGGGTTGCCGCGCTGCACCGAGGCGAAATCGAGTTCCTCGCTGGCGGCGCCGCTGCCCTGCGAGGAGGCGGCGCCGCCGCCGAGCCCGATCAGCATTGCCGGCCCGCCCAGCAGGACGAGCGGCGCGCCCGCGGCGGCCTTGCGCTTCGCCACGTGCGCGCGCCGCACGATGCCGAGCCCGCCCGCGATCATGATGGGCTTGTGGTAGCCGCGCACGACGCCCGCGGGATCCGACGCCACCTTCTGCTCGAAGGTGCGGAAGTAGCCCAGGATGCCGGGGCGGCCGAACTCGTTGTTGAATGCCGCGGCGCCGATCGGGCCTTCCAGCATGATCGAGAGCGCGGACGCAATGCGCCGCGGGCGCCCATGATCCGCCTCCCACGGCTGTTCGAAGCCCGGGATGCAGAGGTTCGAGACGGTGAATCCGGTGAGGCCTGCCTTCGGTTTCGCGCCGCGCCCGGTCGCACCCTCGTCGCGGATCTCGCCGCCAGAGCCCGTGGCCGCGCCGGGAAACGGCGAGATCGCGGTCGGGTGGTTGTGGGTCTCCACCTTGATCAGGATGTCCGCGGGCTCCTGGTGCCAGGCGTAGCCGTGGCCGGCCGGCGTCGGGAAGAAACGCGCCGCGAGCGGGCCCTCGAGCACGGCTGAATTGTCGCTGTACGCGGACAGGACGCCCGCAGGACTGCGCTCGTGCGTGTGCCGGATCATGCCGAACAGGGAGCGCGGCGCCACCGCGCCGTCCACGGTCCAGTCGGCGTTGAAGATCTTGTGCCGGCAATGTTCGCTGTTGGCTTGCGCGAACATCATGACCTCGACGTCGGTCGGGTCGCGCCCGAGGCGTGCGAACACGTCGGCCAGGTAGCCGATCTCGTCCGCGGACAGCGCCAGGCCCAGGCGCTCGTTCGCCCGCGCCAGTGACTCGCGCGGCGCGGTGCCGAGCGCAATGCGCGCGAGCGGCCGCGGCGCGTGCGACTCGAACATCCGCGCAAGTTCGCTTTCCTCCACCAGCAATGACTCGGTCATCGGGTCGAACAGCAGCGGCGTGAGCGACGCGAACCGCGCCGGCGGGAGAGTTTCGGCGCCGGCGATGCACCAGGCGCGCACGCGCTCGATGCGCTTGACCGCGGCGAGGCCGCAGACGCGCGCGATGTCGGTGGCTTTCGATGACCAGGGCGAGGTGGTGCCGAGGCGCGGCACCGCGAACAGCAGCCGTCCCCGCACCGGCGCGTCCCGCGCGCCGGTCCCCGCGTCGAGCAGGCGCGCGAGCAGGCGCGACTCCGCGCCGTCGAGCGGCCGCGTGAGGTCCACGACGTGCCGGTAGCGGGCCGCGACGCCCGTGACGGCAGGCTCCGCGGCCTGCAGCTGCGCGAGCAGCCTCTCGATCCGGAATGCAGTGAGTGCGGGTGCGCCGTCGAACAGCAGCACGAAGGTCAGCGCTTCACGCCCGGGTCGCCGCCGGGCGGGAACAGCGTGACCGGGAACTGGGCCACGTTGCCGCCCTCGAGCGCGCTGATCTTGCTGACGCCCTGCTTGCGGACTTCGTCGATGCGGATCACCGAGTGCAGCGGCAGGTAAGTGCGCTTGACGCCGGCGAACTCGGCCTTGATGCGTTCCTCGGCCGGGTCGAGCACCACCGTGCTGCGCTCGCCGAACACCAGTTCCTCGACCTCGACGAAGCCGAACAGGCCGCCGTGGCTCACCTTGCGGGCGTATATCTCGTACACCTTGCCCTGGTTGGCGAAGACGATCCTGAAAATGTGACTGGCGGCCATGATCCGGGTGGGGGTCGTCCTGCCGTGAGCGGTTATTATAGCCGTCCCACCAGGCGCGAAGCGGGCTCTCGCCGCGGGCGACGGTGCGTTTCAGGGTCAAACGATGGCGCTCAGGCTCACGATCGTCAGCGAAAACGCGCATGCGGCTGGCGAGCACCGGCGCTGGACCTTCGGCGTCAACGGCGGCTGCATCGGTCGCCGTGAGTCCAACGACTGGGTGCTGCGCGACCCCGACCGCTACGTGTCCGGCCGCCACGCCGAGATCGAGCACCGCGCCGGCACCTGGTGGCTGCGCGACACCAGCACCAACGGCACCTTCGTCAACGACTCGGACGAGGCGTTGGGCCCCGACCGGCCGCACAAGCTCACGCACGGCGACCGCATCCGCATCGGCGAGTACGAGATCCAAGTCGAGATCTCGGGCGGCAACGACTTCCTGGTGCAGGAAGTGTCGGCCGCCGCCACGCCGGATCTCGACCAGGCACTGCAGGTCAGGAACTTCATGGCGACGCGGCGCATCGAGCGCGGTTCGCTGCCGCCGCGGCAGGCTGCGCGCGCAGCGCCCGCGCCGGCGGCCACGCCACCGCCGCCCGCACCGTCGTTGTCGCCGCCGATCGCCTCGGCGCGCGCTCGCGAGGAGCAGGATCTCTGGCCGGGGCTGGCCGCGTTCTGCAAGGGCGCGGGCATCGACCCGCGCGCGCTGCCGGCGGAGATCCGCACCACCGCGCTCGCGCAGGCCGGGCAGCTGCTACGCGAGACGCTGGTGGGCTTCGCGGAGCTCGCACGCACGCGCGCCGACTTCGCGGCAGAGTTCAACATCGTCTCCGGCGCGCGCCGGCGCGACGCGACGAGCCCGCTCTTGCAGATCGCGGCGGTCGAAACCGTCCTCGAGCTCCTGCTCGCCGGGCGCGGCCCGGGCGACGCGCGCGCGATCGACGAGATGCGCTCGCAGTTCGCGCGGGCGCGCCAGCACGAGGTCGCGATCGCGGGGGCGCTGCGGGAAGCGCTCGCCACATTCCTGCAGAAGCTCGATCCCGACGAACTCGAGCAGCAGCTCGGCCGCCGCGCCGCCGGGCCCGACCTGCAGGCGCGCCTGTGGGGACGCTATCGCGAGCTGTTCCGCGCCACCGCGCAGACCGGCGACGCCGGCCTGCCTGCCGCCTTCCTGACCGCATTCGCGCGCGCCTACGAATCGATCACGGCCGGCGGCGGCCGCCGCGACCCCGGCGAGCGCGAGGAACCGTAAGAAGGCCCGCCAAGCGCACTTTCGCGTTTGCTGGCGGAGAGGGTGGAGTCAATACCTGCCCGCAGCCTACTGTTTCACAATGATCTATTCAAAGCTTTGAGAATTCGTACCAACAGAAACACTCCAAAAGCGCCTGCCTCAGCGGATAATGGCATGGCGGATAAGACGTGTATCCGGCCTCATGTTGGCCAGCAGGGAATCGCCGCTCGGCCGCGCCCTGCAAAGCGCGCCATCAGGATAACCCGGCGGATCAGCTCCGGGCCGCCGAAATCTCCTCCCCGCCCGCTCCCGCGTCCAGCAAATGTCCCAGCTGAAGAAAACGCCGGCGCACGGCCGGGGTTTCCGTCGAAGATTGGTAGCGGAGGACGGCTTTCAGACCAACGAAACAGTCTGAAAGGTGGAAATACGCCTCCGCTGAGTCGAATCAGCCGTCTTTCATACCCTCACGGTACCCGTCGGCGAATCGGCTCTGGCAATCGTCACGACCAATCGGCGCTATGGGCGGGATAGGAGGAATGGGCGGAACGCAGTAGTTCTGCCCTTTCGCGTCACACCAACCTTTCTGGTACCCCTCCACCCAGCATTGATCATTCTCGCCCGCACGTGCGTTGGACGAGCACGCAATGAGTGCAAGCACAACAGCGGTACGCGGAATCAACTTCATTTGCATCCTCCCGAAAAACGACAGCAATCCTTTTGCGCCGCACCGGTCCGCATCGCATCGCTGCGGATGCCGAACTGTGATCTTTGGCACATCGCAGTCCTCGGCCAGTGGCCTATTGGATCGATAGCACCAACTCGTGCACGGCCGCTGTTTTCCAGACCAACCCAAGGTCTGATTCCCCGCTGATGCGCCCGCTGTACACGCCGACCAGTTGAGTAACCGGGCCGCCGCCGATGTTCAATCCCGACAGCGTGCTGACCGCCCCAGTCCGGTTGGCAATGACGGGTGAACCTGATTGCCCCTGGCGCGACCGGCAATCAATGAGCATCAAAGGCAGCGTGTCCATATCGATCGCAGGCTCCGTTGCTATAAAGCCCGTGGCCCAGATCGCAAAGCGGCCTCCGGCAGTCATCTGAAACGGGAAGCCCACGACGCTGACCACCTCGCCCGGTGATAACAGTAGCGGGTCTGGCGGTGGATTGGTGTCGTAGGGATACAGTTGAACAGCTTGCAGGCTCGTCAGTGGGAGTGCGACGAAATCTACCTTTGGACCATAGGAGGGATGTTCAATCCACCGCGGAGTCTCGCCGTCATAAAGCGGTTCACGATGCTTCTGCCAATTGCCGAGACCTCGAGTGTCATTATGCCAGATTTCAAGTTCATTCGGCAGACCTCCGTTCGATAGCAGTGGCTTGCCCGTTACTTGATGCCGACCCGTAACGTTGTGCCGATTGGTGATCAAGACGGGACCACGTGCTGACATGACGACGAAGCCTGTCCCTGTCATCAGCCGAGTACCGTCGTAGCTCGGATGAATCATCAGACTTTGCACCGAGCACTTGCTGATAGTCGCTTTCGGCATGCCAGCCGCTCCGGTCATTACGGTGAGGGAACGAACAGCACGGAATCAGACGACTCGGATGTGGTCAAGTTGTCATTACTTAGCATGACTTTCTTGGTCGCCTTACCTTCGAGCGATTCCCACACGAGCCAGTAATACTCCTCCGTATTTCCAATTACTCGACGCGATGCAGAGGCAGCGAGGGCGAAGCGTCCGGTCGTTGGCACTGACATCGTGAATTGACCGTCTGAATTGCTCTTGGCAGTCGCGAAACCGGCGGGCAAGTCTTGAAAGTAAAAGGCACTTTCATTGGTCCCGGCAACCGCAGCCTGTAGTTCTGTGAGCTCGTCCAATCGATTCTTCAATACAAATTTCCGCTGCTCAATCTGAGCTACGATCGATCGCAGTTCCGATAGTCGTTGACTGTTGCGCTTGTCCCGGCACTCCCCTCTGGTTGCCGAAGTCTGCAAACAAGCAAGGTAAGCGGTATCGCCGTCAGAATCCGACTTCGGTCTTGCAGTCTGTGCGGCCACGAGCGCGTCCTGCGCATCCGAAACCGCCTTTTCCGCCGCCGCAATTTTCGGTTCCTGCCCGCGTGCGAAAGCCCGGGCGGCGAGTTGTCTTTCTTGGATGTGCTTGTTGATCTCGCTCTCAGGGATGGCGACCACTGTCACCAAGCCAAGCTTGATGCTCGGCCCACCCTGCGTGACGATGAATACCTCACCCGACAGCTCACCATACTGCGGCGCGTCGGCGGGCTGTTTGTCCCGGTGGTCGGCGCAGCCAGAAGCGACTGCGAGAGCGCCGATAATCCCCGGTCCAAGACCCGTTCTTGGCGTAAGCACTTTCATCCCCCTACCGTGCAATATTGGCATGACCAAGCCATGTATGCAGGGGGAGGACCTATGCGCCAGAGAAGGGTGTCAGATCCCAAGGAAGTGTGAAGAACTGCTGCGCCGATAGCGCTCGTTGCCGCACTGTGTGGCGCGTGCAGCGATCCGTTGGAAGCACGATAAAACGCGGGGCATAAAGCTGGTTACGAGGCTGGATTCGAGGACGGTTACGAAAAAGGCCGAGCAGCCGGCCTCGAAGAAGCGACAGTCGATTGCGACGCCGCGTCAGTTCTCGAAGTCGCTTACACGCCATTGGTGCGTACTGTCGAGGTCTGTGGTAGCGGGACCAACGTCGGTGGGAAGTACTACTCCGGCGGAAAGACAGGCTGCGTTCGGGTGTACAGCGATGGTGGCGTTGAGCAGTATTGAGCCCATCTGCTGCTGTTTGCTTGGCAGTCAGCCTGGTGGCGATAGAACGGCCGCGAGTGCAGTCTTGGCCAAGGCAATCACGGCTTCAAATGAAAGCTCAATGCCTTTGTCTTGAGCGGCTTTCGTAATCTTTTCCCACAGCGGCTTACTTCGAATTGTTGCAAGCAGTTCGTGTCCTTCCCAAGTGAGTTCCGGCGTAAGCAATGCCTTGCCTTCCATGGTGCTGGCGTCGATGCCAGAAATGAAGCCCGCATCCCTCAACAGGAAGGCGTGCCGAGTCTTGATCCTGTCTTCCTGATCGCCATATGTCAGTCGGTCTTGATTGTCTTCTTCGATTTCTGTCAGTACCTGTCGTATTACGTCCCAGTCTCGTTTCATTGCTTCCCCTCGCGCTCAGATTACCCGCTCCCGTTCCAGCTCGTACCGACTGCGGTGTTGCCTCGCCTGCCAGACCTCGACGTGTGGGGTATTGTTCCTGACCCAATGTGCGAGGCGCTCGCGCACGGGTTGCTCCATTCGACATCCGAGCGTGATCGCCGTGCACACTCTCGAAGGCGCGATTGCGACATCACCCTCCCATTGCCGGAAAAGGTTCAACGATGTGCCATCGGCATACTTGAGCTGAAAGACTCGATGTTCCTGCTCATAACTCCACATTTTCGACTTGCGAAGCAGCATGCTCTTTACGCCGGTCCAGTCGGTCTGCTCGGTGCGCGGCACTTTGACCGTTGGATACTCGTCACTGTACTCAACGGCGAATGCCAACTTGATTGGCAGCACCGACGAATCGAAGTGAAGACATACGCCTCGATGTGAATCCGCGTAATGCGACCAAGGCAAGGGTGTGGCAACAACTTCAGGAGCCATCAAGCAGAAAACGAACATCTCGCCACTTTGGTCCTTCTCGGCGATGCTATCGGCAATCAGTTCGATTATTTCCTGCTGCCCCTTGCCTGCTATTCGTGCCGCTGCCCATCGTCGGCGTGCGGTCATGCTTCCCTGAATTGGCGCAATTTCTGCCAAATAGCGCACCATTGCTGCACGTTGCGCGGCCGCATCCTGAAACGCGGCGACATGCCTTGGTTTCGCTTCAAATGGGTCGTTGAAGGTCGTGATGTCCTTGAAACGGAGCCGACCTTTTAAGTGGTCATACACCTTTGGTTCATCAGCGCCACCTGCGTAGGGTGAAGCGAATGTGCGGAACCTGACCAACTGGGCAGGGAGCGGTCGCTCCAAGTCCGCTGCTGATTCTGGATCGGAGCTGACGCCTCCGGTGCTAGTTCTACGCGTCATTTGTGTCGGTCAAACGGGCACGCACGAGGAAAGCATATATCGCGGCTACCTTTCGGTGGAGAAGAAGGCCCGCAACGCCGGAACTTGTCCGGAATACGGGCTTCGCCGGAGATGCCGCTGGAGGGAACGATGCACGCTGATTCGGTCAGCAGTTCCCTATCGGCAATCGCCTTCGCATGGAACTTCACCTCAGGCAATACGCGGGCCTTCAGAGTCTCCGTGCAACTCATGGGTCCCAATGTGACCCAACAGCCGCTGCCAAGCTATCCTGCCATTTCACTCTAGATGAGGATGAATCCTCCCCAAATTCTGCAGCCAAGCGAGTTGATGCGCCGGCAACCTAGTCGTCCATATGGAACCCATTCCCCGCCATCGCTTCAGGATCCTGACTCTTGTTCGAGAACCCTTGGCCGACGTCTTGGCGGAGGAACTCGCCTGGTTTCGTGACGAGCAGGAAGTCGTCATCGGCACCGTCTATCGGGATACGACGGACGGCGACTTCGGATTCATACTCCTCGGTCGCGATCAGCATGCACGGTTCCGTTGGATCGACGGCGGGGCAAATTTCGCGACTCAAGGCGAGGCAACTGAAGGATTGCGCTTGGGCATGAATGCCGCGCTTGTCTCGGGCGAGGTCACATTTCCGCAAGGCGACGAGACAGCCCGGAGACGGCAACGTCTAATGACACCTGTCTACCCCAACGACCGGCTCAATCCTCTATTCAGGATCCTGGCAACCGACCGCGGATACTCACCAGCCGCAAGTGCCATCGCTGAGATCGCGCATGCTTTCACCGATCCCAACGGAAACTTCATAGAACAGTTCCAAACCACGGGATTTGACGCGCGCCTCTGGGAGCTCTACTTGTTCGTGTTTCTCAGAGAAGCTGGCTGCCTGCTGGATCGTACGCATCGAGCACCCGACTTCGTGTGCGACCACTTTGGGCTGGAGTTTAGCGTCGAGGCGGTGACGGTGAATCCGTCTCAAGCGGGGCTCGACCCGGAGCGACCCCTAACCCCCGCCCAGATTCGCCACTACAACGAACACTTCACTCCAATCCGCTTCGGTAGCGCGCTCCTCGCCAAACTCCGAAGACGCTATTGGGAGCAACCGCACGTCACGGACCGGCCGCTCGTCCTCGCTATTCACGATTTTCACCAGCCGCAATCGATGATCTGGTCTCACTCAGGCCTTCCCATCTACCTGTATGGCTACCTGCACACCGCTTCCCGCAACGAGCGGGGCGATCTTGTGGTCACGCCGGTTCCCATTGAGCGCCATGTGTGGGGAAATCGTACTTTGCGCTCCGGTTTTTTCTTTCAGCCGGACGCGGAGAACATCAGCGCCGTCATGTTCAGTAACTCCGCTACGGTCGCCAAGTTCAACCGCGTTGGAAAGCTCGCCAAGTTTGGAGACGCTGATATTCGCATGATTCGTATGGGAGAGGCCCTCAACAATGACCCGAACGCTGAGCAAGGCATTCGATTTCGAGTGGAAGTCGACGATGCGTATCAAGAGAGTTGGGCCCAAGGAACTTCAGTGTTCCACAATCCACGAGCCCGCCACCCACTCGATCCAGGGCATTTCCCGGATCTTTTGCATCACGTGTTCCGGGACGGACAGATCGAAACTTTTCACAACGGGGGATTCCACCCAATGTGGTCGCTTACGCAAGTCGTAAGGCCGCAAGGAGCCGATCGCCGGTAGGCGAAAAGAGAGAGGGTGCCTAATGTGGCGGCCTTTCCCCCGGCTCCTTAGCCTAGGACGCGAGCGCCTCAGTCGCGAGATCCCACAGCCGGGAATTGAGCCGCACATTCTCGCGGATGGACGTGATGCGCCAAGTGCGACTCGGCCGCCCGCTTGGCGCCCGCCGGCTGTGAACGACGCGCATCAAGCTACGCGGCAACGCGCTGCTCCGCCATCCCCACATACGCCGGCTGACCGTGCTTCGCCGTTTCCTCCGCCTGCCGCAGCAGCTCATCCAGGTGATCCGCCCACGCCTGCATCATTCTTGCGCGCGGTTGCAGGTAGAGCGCATGGTTGTACGCCGCGCTGATTTCATCGCGCTCCTGGTGCGCGAGCTGCAGCTCAATGTGCTCATGCGGCCAGCCCTGCTCGTGCAGGATGGTCGAGGCGACGCCGCGGAAGCCGTGCCCAGTCATGCGTCCGCGATAGCCCATCCGGTAGAGGGCGAACAGGATCGTGTTGCTGCTCATCGACTTTGCCGGGCTCACGTCGCTCGGAAACACGTAATCGTGGCCGAACGAAATCACCCTCAATTCGCCGAGGACTGACTTCGCCTGCGCGCTGAGAGGCACGATGTGTGGGCTCTTCATCTTCATGCGCTCGGCCGGAATGTCCCAGCGCGAGGCGCCTATGTCGAATTCCGGCCAGCGGGCGCCGATCAGTTCCGAAGTCCGGACGAAGGTCAGCAACATGAGCTTGAGTGCCAAACGTGTGTGTTCTGCGCCCACGTACCTGTCTATGGCGAGTAGGAGCGCCGGCAGTTCATTCGCGTCGAGGCGCGGATAGTGCCGACGCTTGCGGGGCCTCAGAATGTCAGCAGGCCTGACGTCGACCACCGGATTGCGGGTGACGTAGTCGTGGGCCACAGCGTAGCGCATGATCTGGCCACACTTCTGAAGCACACGCCTCGCGATCTCCAGGGCCCCGCGTGCCTCGATCTTCTGGACCACGTCCCGAAAAGCGGAAGCCGGAATATCCGAAGGCGGCTGAGCGCCGATCATCGGAAAGACATCCTCTTCGAACCGCTTGAGGACATAGTGGGAATACCGCCCCTGAAGTTGCGCCGACCAGCGGGCATGCCACTCGCGGGCCACGGCCTCGAAAGTTTTCCCCACCGCCCTCTTGCGGCCCGATGGGTCGAGGCCATCGGCCAGAAGCTCGCGCGCTTCGCGGAGGCGCAGGCGCGCCTTGGCGAGCGACACGTCCGGATAGACGCCCAAGGCGAGCGTCTTCTGCCTGCCCTTAAATCGGTAATTGAACCGCCAGTAGCGGCCTCCGTTGGGGTCGACCTGGAGGTACAGGCCATCCCGATCCGCGAGCCGGCGTGGCCGCTCTCCGGGCCTCACAGCGCGTACCTGCGTATCGGTGAGCATGATGGTATCTCCAGCAAAGGCCACGCCGAATACCATCGAAAACACCAACAGCACGGCGGGGCACGGCGAAACGATACGAAACGCCCTGAGCTCGGCACACCCGGAGATTCAAGGGAATTCCCGGCGATCCGAGACAGCGTGAGCTGCCGTGAAAATGATAGTTGGCGGAGAGGGTGGGATTCGAACCCACG
>JBQTKI010000119.1:0-6430 GCA_052386275.1 Gammaproteobacteria bacterium | reverse complement strand
CCGGTGAAGTCGTTGAACGGGCCGTCCACGACCCGCACCATCTCGCCCGGCTCGAACAGCACCTTCGGCTTCGGCTTCTCGACGCCCTCCTCGACCCGGCGCAGGATGGCGCTCGCCTCCTTGTCCGTGATCGGCGCGGGCTTTTCCGGCGTGCCGCCGATGAAGCCGAGCACCTTCGGCGTCTCCTTCACGAGGTGCCAGGCCTCGTCGTCCATTGCCATCTGCACCAGCACGTAGCCGGGGAAGAACTTGCGCTCGCTCCTGCGCTTCTGCCCGCCGCGCATCTCGACCACTTCCTCGGTCGGCACCAGCACCTCGCCGAACTTGTCCTCGAGGTTGTGCAGCCGGATGCGCTCCTTCAGGCTCTGCGCGACCTTGTGCTCGAAGTTCGAGTAGGCGTGCACGACGTACCAGTTCAACGACACGGCTCAGCCTCCCTGCCCGGTCACGTTCTGCACGCCCCACGCGAGCGCCATGTCCACCAGCCAGAAGAACACGCCGAGCGCCACCACGAACAGGAACACCACCAGCGTCGTGCGCCAGGTCTCCTGGCGCGTCGGCCAGACCATCTTGCGCAGCTCGACGCGCGAGCCCTGGACGTAGCCGAAGAGCTCCCTTCCCGGCTGCGACCACCACAGCAGCACGAGCCCGCCGATGAGCCCGGCGAGCACCATCAGCACGCGCAGCACCTGCGGCTCGTTCTCGAACCAGTAGTACGCGACGAGGCCCCCGACCAGCGCCGCCGCGGCCAGCACGATCTTGAGGGCGTCGATGACTGCGACGCCGGTTTTCTCGACCTGCTCGTTCATGCGCTTCCGTTACGGCTGCTGGCAGGGCAGGAGGGAATCGAACCCCCAACCTGCGGTTTTGGAGACCGCCGCTCTGCCAATTGAGCTACTGCCCTGTCGTTACGACCTTACTTCAGCACCTTCGAGACCACGCCCGCGCCGACGGTGCGGCCGCCCTCGCGGATCGCGAACCGCAGGCCCTCTTCCATGGCGATCGGCGCGATCAGCTCCACCACCATCTTGATGTTGTCGCCCGGCATGACCATCTCCACCCCGGCCGGCAGCTCGATGCTCCCGGTCACGTCGGTGGTGCGGAAGTAGAACTGCGGCCGGTAACCCTTGAAGAACGGCGTGTGACGACCGCCCTCCTCCTTGGTCAGCACGTACACCTCGCACTCGAAGTTGGTGTGCGGATTGATCGAACCCGGCTTCGCCAGCACCTGCCCACGCTCCACTTCCTCGCGCTTGGTGCCGCGCAGCAGCACCCCCACGTTGTCACCGGCCTGACCCTCGTCCAGCAGCTTCCTGAACATCTCCACCCCGGTGCAGGTGGTCTTCTGGGTCGGCCGCAACCCCACGATCTCGATCTCGTCGTTGACCTTGACGATGCCGCGCTCGATGCGACCCGTCACCACCGTGCCACGACCCGAAATCGAGAACACGTCCTCGATCGGCATCAAAAACGGCTTGTCGATCACCCGTACCGGGGTCGGAATGTAACGGTCCATCTCCGCCACCAGCTTCACCACCGAGTCCGATCCCAGCTCGCCCGCGGCACCCTCCAGCGCCTGCAGCGCCGAACCCCGCACAATCGGCGTGTCATTGCCCGGAAACTGGTACTTCGACAACAGCTCCCGCACCTCCAGCTCCACCAGCTCGATCAGCTCGGCGTCGTCCACCATGTCGCACTTGTTCAGATACACCACGATGTACGGCACCCCCACCTGCCGCGCCAGCAGGATGTGCTCGCGGGTCTGCGGCATCGGCCCATCCGCCGCCGATACCACCAGAATCGCACCGTCCATCTGCGCCGCACCCGTGATCATGTTCTTCACATAGTCCGCATGCCCCGGACAGTCCACGTGCGCGTAATGCCGCTTGGCCGACTGGTACTCGACATGCGCCGTCGCAATCGTGATCCCACGCGCCTTCTCCTCCGGCGCCTTGTCAATCTGGTCGTAAGCCGTGAACTCGCCCCCATGCTTCTCCGCCATCACCTTGGTCAACGCCGCCGTCAGCGTCGTCTTGCCATGGTCCACATGCCCAATCGTCCCTACGTTCACATGCGGCTTGCTGCGTACGAATTTTTCCTTGGCCACGACACACCTCTGCAATCACATTCATGGAGCCCACGACCGGAATCGAACCGGTGACCTCGTCCTTACCAAGGACGTGCTCTGCCGACTGAGCTACGTGGGCAGGATTCAACCCGACTGGAGCGGGTGATGGGAATCGAACCCACGTCATCAGCTTGGAAGGCTGAGGTTCTACCATTGAACTACACCCGCATTCCTTAACGCCGCGTACACGCGAGGTTCGTGGGTCGCCAATGGCCAGGCCACACGGTTGCTTTCGACAACTGGTGGAGGGGGTAGGATTCGAACCTAAGAAGGCATGAGACAGCAGATTTACAGTCTGCCCCCGTTGGCCGCTTGGGTACCCCTCCCAAAATGAGCCGCGTATTCTCGGGCGCGCGGCCCTGACTGTCAACGCCGGAGGGCGCCTAAGTGCCTGATCCGGGTCAGGGAAGTCCGGTCGATGCCCAGGGATGGGAAGCCGGCAATCCGTAGCCGCGGGCGACCAGGATCGCGAGCAGCGGCAACACCGTCCAGAGCCCCAATGCGAGCGCGATTCCCGCCCGGACCCGGTCCACCTCCCGGCCGAGTGGTGCGAAGGCCGGGGCAGTACGGGCTTCCCGGTTCCAGCGCTGGTACTGCTGGCTCTGCAGGGCGGCCACCAGCCCGATCGCGAGGAAGACCGCAATCTTCAACCAGAACAAGCGGTTGGCGGCGTAATAGGCAGGGTCCTGGCCGAAGTAGAGAAACCGCGCGAGCCCGGTCGCGAGGCTCGCAATCAGGGCCAGGAAGTAGCCGAGGTCCACCACCGCGAGCAGCCGGACCTGGGCCCGGTCCGGCATGCGCCGGCAGAGCCAGTACTCGGCCATCAGCAATCCCGCGGCGATTCCGGCCGTCAGCAGGTGCAGCCAGGCGAACACGGCCGCGACGAGCGGCGCGCCGGCGCTCATCCGGGGCCCAGGATCAGCCTGGCGTAGCCTGCGGCGTCCATATTCGCGCCGCAGATGATGAGGCCCACCCGACGGCCTGCCAGGCGATCGCGCAGCGGACCGAGGAGCGCCGCCGTCGCCGCCGCGCCCGCAGGCTCGACGGCGAGCTTGGCGTGCTCGAGCAGGAAACGCATCGCGGCGATGAGTTCCGCGTCCTCGACGCGCACCAGTTCATCGATGCTGGCGCGGCACAGCGCGAAGGAAATCGGCAACGCGAACGGCGCGCCCAGGCTGTCGGCGATGGTGCGCACCTGGTCGATCGCCTCGGGCTTGCCGCTCGCGAAGCTGCGCCACATCGTATCGGCGCCGTAGGGCTCGACGCCCAATACCTCGCACGACGGCTTGATGAGCTTCACGGCCGTCGCAACGCCGGCCGCGAGGCCGCCGCCGCCGATTGGCACGATCACCGCGTCCAGTTCCGGCGCCTGCTCGAGGAACTCGAGCCCGAGCGTGCCGGTGCCGGTCGCGACGCGCAGGCCCTCATAGGGATGGATCAGCGCGCGGCCTTCCATCTCCGCTATTTCCTGTACGCGGCGGAAGCCCTCATGCACGTCCTGGGCGAGCTCGACCTCGGCGCCGTAACGGCGGCATTGCTCGATGCGGAATGGACTGGCATCCGCCTTCATCACGACCTTCGCGCTGGTGCCGACCGAGTGCGCCGCGAACGCGACCGCGATCGCATGGTTGCCGGCGCTGATCGCGCAGACGCCACGCGCACGCTCGGCTTGCGACAGCATCAGCAGGTTCAGGAGCGCGCCGCGCGCCTTGAAGCTGCCGGTGTGCTGGAACAACTCGAGCTTCATCTGCACCTGCGTGCCCGCCGGCAGCGCCGCCTCGACCGCAGGACCCGTGAGCGGCTGCACCGGCGTGGGGCGGATGCGCGCGCCGAGGCGCTCGCGCGCGGCGCGGATCTCGGCGAGGGTGATGCGGGTTGCCGGCGCCTCGGCGTGCATGGCCCGGGATGGTATCGGATCGCCCGCCCGGAACTGCCTTTTGCGCCGCACAAACAGAATCCTGGGGCGGCGCGCTTTCCACCTCGGTCGGGGGTCGGCATACTGGTCCGCACCAGCGTTTCCAGTCGCAGAAGAATTCGGGGATACGGAGATGGAACGCCGCCTGCACAGCCGGCATCGCGCCCGGGCCACGGTCTACGTGGTCGTTCCCGGCAGGCGCGGCTCGCTCTGCAAGGCCCACAACCTGAGCGCCAACGGCGTGTTCGTCGAGACCCGCAATCTGGGCCTCGCGAAGGGATCCATCGTCGAACTCGCATTCGCGATCAACCTGGGCGTCGTCACCAAGATTCACCGCCGCAAGGCCATCGTCGCCCACGTTTCACGCGGCGGCACCGGGCTTAAAATGGAGTGCTACGCGGCGCGCTGAACCCGCGGCGATTGCCGGTTTCCATGTCGGGTGGGGTTCCCGGTCACCCGGTGGGTGCGGGGGCCCCGCGCGTCTTGTCTGATCTGGGGCCAGGAGTCCATGGCGCGAATCTACGACAGCATCACCGAAACCATCGGCCGCACGCCGCTCGTGCGCCTGAACAAGATCGGCCGCGGCCTGCCCGGGCAGATCGTGCTGAAGCTCGAGTTCTTCAATCCCTGCGCCAGCGTCAAGGATCGCATCGGCGTCAGCATGATCGAGGCGCTCGAGAAGCAGGGCCGCATCAAGCCCGACACCGTGCTGGTCGAGCCGACCAGCGGCAACACCGGCATCGGCCTCGCGTTCGTCGCCGCGGCCAAGGGCTATCGCTTGGTGCTCACGATGCCGGACACCATGAGCCTCGAGCGCCGGCGCCTGCTGCAGGCCTTCGGCGCCGAGCTGATCCTGACCGAGGGCGCCAAGGGAATGAAGGGCGCGATCGCGCGCGCGGACGAGATCATCGCGAGCGATCCCGAGCGCTTCCTGCTGGTCGGCCAGTTCGCGAATCCCGCGAATCCCGAGATCCACCGCAGGACCACCGCCGAGGAGATCTGGGGCGACACCGACGGCGCCTGCGACATTTTGATCTCGGGCATCGGCACCGGCGGCACGATCACGGGCGTCGGCGAGGTCATCAAGAAGCGCAAGCCGGGATTCCGCTGCGTAGCGGTCGAGCCCGCCGCGAGCCCGGTGCTCTCGGGCGGGCAACCGGGCCCGCACAAGATCGCGGGCATCGGCGCGGGCTTCGTCCCCGAGATCCTGAACACCCAGGTGATCGACGAGATCATCCAGGTCACCAACGAGCAGGCCGGCGAGTACGCGCGCCTGCTCGGCCGCGAGGAAGGGATCCTGGTCGGCATCAGCTCGGGCGCCGCGCTGTACGCAGCGCTTCAGGTCGCCGCACGTGAGGAGAATCGTGGCAAGCTGATCGTCACCATCATCCCGAGCTTCGGCGAAAGGTATCTTTCGACCTGGCTCTATGAGGAAGCGACCGCCAGTGCGCCGCGAATCGTCCCGCTCGCCTGATTCGGCCGGCGCCGACCACGCCGCGCTCGCACAGGCGCTCATGATCCCGGGCGACGCCGCGGATTTCCAGGCGCTGCGCAGGGGCACCTGGCCCGACCGCACGGCGGTGCTGTCCTGCATCGACCGGCTGCACCGCCTGCTGATCGCGGAGACGCTGCCCGCGACCCTCGCCAACGAGAGCCCGGAGCGGCGCGTCGAGCGCGAACTGGACGAGATCGAATCGGTGCTCTCCGCGGAGATCCGCCTCGCGCTCGAATTCCCTGCACGGCTCGGGGAAGAGGTGATGCAGGATCCGGCGGACCTCGATGCGAAGGCGCGCCGCCTGGCGCGTGAGCTGCTCGCGCAATTGCCGCGGCTGCGCGAGCGCGTGTTCGAAGACGCGCGCGCGGCCTGGCGCGGCGATCCTTCCTGCCGCCACCCGATCGAGGCGCTGTACGCCTTCCCCGGGATCTTCGCGGTGACGCGCCACCGCATCGCCAACATCCTCTGTCACCTCGACGTGCCGCTGCTGCCCCGACTGATTGCGGAGAACGCGCACCACCGCACCGGCATCGACATCCATCCGGGCGCCACCATCGGCCGCGAGTTCTTCATCGACCATGGCACCGGCGTCGTGATCGGCGAGACCGCGATCGTCGGCAACCGCGTGACGCTCTACCAGGGCGTGACGCTCGGCGCCAAGAGCTTCCCGGTGGATGCGCAGGGGCGCCTCGTGAAAGGCCTGGCGCGCCACCCGATCATCGAGGACGACGTCACGATTTACGCGAGCGCGACCGTCCTCGGGCGCGTCACCGTCGGTCGCGGCAGCGTGATCGGCGGCAACGTCTGGCTCACGCACAGCGTGCCGCCCAATTCGCGCGTGTCGCAGGCCGAGCCGGTGCAGTCCGGCTTCGAGCACGGCGCCGGCATCTGA
>JBQTKI010000118.1:0-24184 GCA_052386275.1 Gammaproteobacteria bacterium | reverse complement strand
CCGGGCACGGGCGTCATGCGCCACGCGGACGCGGGCTACGAGCGCGCGATCGCCTGCGCGCGCGAGCAAGGACTCGACCTGCCCTCGGTCCGCTGATGGCGACACTCACGCTGAAACCCGGCACGATCTCGCTCGCGGAGCTGCGCCGCATCGCGCGCGGCAATGACGCGATCGCGCTCGCGCAAGACTGGCGCGGCGCGGTCGAAGCGTCCCTCGCGGCGGTGGCCGCACGCCTCGCCGCGGGCGAGGCGCTCTATGGCATCAACACCGGCTTCGGCAAGCTCGCGAAGACGCGCGTGTCTGCCGATGAGCTGGCGAAACTCCAACTCTACATCGTGCGCTCGCACGCGGCGGGCGTGGGCGAGCCGCTCGCGGACTCCACCGTACGCCTGATCCTCGTGCTCAAGGCCGCGAGCCTTGCGCGCGGCTACTCGGGCGTGCGCCCGGCCGTGATCGAACGATTGCTCGCCTTCGCGAATGCAGGCATCCATCCACTGGTGCCGGGGCAGGGATCGGTCGGCGCCTCGGGCGATCTTGCGCCGCTCGCGCACCTTTCGCTCGCGCTGATCGGCGAGGGTCGCGTGCGGGTGCGAGGCAAGGAGATGGAAACCGCGGCGGCGCTCAAGGCCGCCGGCATCGAGGCGCTGGTGCTGGGACCGAAGGAGGGTCTCGCACTGCTGAACGGCACGCAGGTCTCGACGGCGCTCGCGCTCGAGGGCCTGTTTGCGGCCGAGGACCTGCTGGCAGGCTCGATCGTTGCGGGCGCCATGTGCGTGGATGCCGCGCTCGGCAGCCGCGTGCCCTTCGACGCGCGCATCCAGAACGTCCGTGGCCAGCCGGCGCAGATCGCGGTGGCGGCGGCCTTCCGCGCCGTGCTCGGCGACAGCGAGATCGGCAGCTCGCACGAGCATTGCGATCGCGTGCAGGATCCCTATTCGCTGCGCTGCCAGCCGCAGGTCGCGGGCGCATGCCTGCAGCAGATCGAGAATGCCGCGCGCACGCTCATGCTTGAGGCGAACGGCGTCTCCGACAACCCGCTGGTGTTCGACAAGGAGGGCGAGGTGCTCTCCGGCGGCAACTTCCACGCCGAGCCCGTCGCCTTCGCGGCCGATGGCTTGGCACTCGCGCTGGCCGAGATCGGCGCGCTCTCGGAGCGGCGCGTCGCGATGCTGATCGACGATTCGCTGAGCCAGCTGCCCGCCTTCCTGGTGAAGCAGGGCGGACTGAATTCCGGCTTCATGATCGCGCAGGTCACGGCGGCCGCGCTCGCTTCGGAGAACAAGTCGCTTGCGCACCCGGCGTCGGTGGACAGCCTGCCGACCTCGGCGAACCAGGAAGACCACGTCAGCATGGCGACCTTCGCCGCGCGCCGGCTCGCGGCCATGGCCGAGAACACGCGCGGCATCCTCGCGATCGAGCTACTGGCCGCCGCGCAGGGCCTGGATTTTCGCCGCCCGCTGAATTCGAGCCCGGCGCTCGAGCGGGCGCATGTGCTGTTGCGTGCCAAGGTCGCCTTCTACGACCACGACCGCCACTTCGCGCCGGACATCGCCGCCGCGAAATCGGTCATCGCGGGCGAGGAACTGCTTTCTCTCATCCCGTCGGGCCTGGTGCCGAGCCGCTGAGCGCATGAACCCTTTGCCCAAGGTGGGGCTCATCGGATGGCGCGGCATGGTGGGCTCGGTGCTCATCGAGCGCATGCGCGCGGAACGCGACTTCGCGCTGATCGAGCCCGCGTTCTTCTCGACGACGCAGGCGGGCGCCGCGGCGCCTGACGTCGGCCGCGGCGGCTTGCTCCTGGATGCGAATGACCCTGCGGCACTCGCGCGCTGCGAGTTCCTCATCTCCTGCCAGGGCGGCGATTACACCGAGAAGATTCACCCGCGGCTTCGCGCCTCGGGCTGGCGCGGCCACTGGATCGACGCAGCCTCGGCGCTGCGCATGAAGGACGAGGCCGTCATCGTGCTCGATCCTGTGAATCGCCACGTGATCGACGCCGCGTTCGCGGCCGGTTGCCGCGACTGGATCGGCGGCAACTGCACCGTGAGCTTGATGCTGATGGCCTTCGGCGGGCTGTTGCGCGCCGGCATGGTCGAGTGGATGACGTCCATGACCTACCAGGCGGCTTCCGGCGCGGGCGCGCAGCAGATGCGCGAACTCCTCGCCCAGATGGGCGCGATCCACGCCTCGGTGCGCGGACTGATCGAAGATCCCGCGACCGCGATTGCCGATATCGACCGGCGTGCGATGGCCGCCTTTGACACCATGCCGGTGGCCGCGATCGGCCAGCCCCTCGCGGGCAGCCTGCTGCCCTGGATCGACCGCGACCTCGGCGGCGGCTACAGCCGGGAGGAATGGAAGGCGGGCGCCGAGGGCAACAAGATCCTCGGGCTCGCGGGCGAGCCCGTGCCGATTGACGGTCTCTGCGTGCGCATCGGCGCGATGCGCTGCCACGCGAGCGCGGTCACGATCAAGCTGAAGCAGAAGACGCCGCTCGCCGAAGTCGAGCAGGCGATCGCCGCATTGCATCCCTGGATCCGCATCGTGCCGAACGAGCGCGAGGCGACGCTTTCGCGACTGACGCCGGCGGCGGTCACCGGCAAGCTCGACATCGCGGTCGGCCGCATCCGCCACCTCGCGATGGGCGAGGACTACGTCGCAGCCTTCACCGTCGGCGACCAGTTGCTTTGGGGCGCGGCCGAGCCGCTGCGCCGGATGCTGCGCATCCTGATCGGGCGCTGATGGCGCACCCGCAGTTCCTGCGATACCTCACGGCGCGCACCGCCGTGTCGGTCGCGGTGCAGATGCAGACGGTCGCGGTCGGCTGGCAGATCTACGCGATCACGAGTAACCCACTCGACCTTGGCCTGATCGGCCTGTCGCAGTTCCTGCCGTTCGTGCTCTTGGTGCTGCCGGCGGGGCAGGTGGCGGATCGCAGGAACCGCGCGGGAATCCTGACGGCCTGCTTCGCGCTCGAGTTACTTTGCGCGCTATTGCTGCTGGCGTTCACGCTCTCCGGGCTCGCGGTCGCCTGGCCCGTGTTCGCGGTGATGGTGCTCTTCGGCACGGCGCGCGCATTCTCGATGCCGGCGGGGCAGGCGCTGCTGCCAAACCTGGTGCCGCCCGAATTTTTCTCGCGCGCGGTCGCGATCAACTCGACGACCTGGCAGGTCTCGGTGATCGCGGGGCCCGCGATCGGCGGGCTCGTGTACCTGCTGGGGCCAGAGTTCGTCTATGGCACGGTCGCGGTTCTGCTCGCTGCCGCGGTCTTGCTGATGGCAGGCATCCACGCCGCACCGCCCGCGCCCTCGTCGGAACCCGATTCCTGGCACACGCTGCTCCAGGGCCTGCGCTTCGTCTGGCGCCGGAAGATCATTCTGGGAGCGGTTTCGCTCGACCTCTTCGCGGTGCTCCTGGGCGGTGCGACCGCGCTCCTGCCCGCGTATGCGAGCGACGTGCTCGATATCGGCCCGGACGGCCTCGGCTGGCTGCGTGCCGCGCCCGGTGTCGGCGCCGCGATCGTCGCACTCGTCTTTGCCTGGCGTCCGGTCACCAGACGCGTGGGGGCCGCGATGTTCGCGGGTGTCGCCGTGTTCGGCCTCGCGACCACGGTGTTCGGCCTGTCGGAGAATTTCTGGCTCTCGCTCGTGGCGCTCGCCGTACTGGGTGGCGCCGACATGGTGAGCGTCTACATCCGGCATCTGCTGGTGCAGCTCGAAACGCCGGATGCGATCCGCGGGCGCGTGAGCGCGGTCAATGCGGTCTTCATCGGCGCCTCCAACGAGCTCGGCGAGTTCCGGGCGGGCGTGGCTGCGGCCTGGTGGGGGCTGATACCTGCCGTGGTGGTCGGCGGAATCGCAAGCGTCGCGACCGCCGGGCTCTGGATGCGCTGGTTCCCGGCCCTGCGCCACATGGACCGTTTCCCGGAACCGGAACTGACGTCCCGCAACGCTTGACCGCCACTGCCGACACCTGTATATCCATACAGGTATGCCGGTCGGCGAACACAAGGGGCGCGGAGCCGTTTCAAACCGGGCCGGGCGCTTCGAGTCGCTTGCGGTTGAGCGCGTGGACGATGGCTGGGGCATCGCCGACGAGCCGCTGCCGCCGCTCGAAACGACTGTCCTGCCGGAGCCGGCGCAGTCCGTCATCACGCGCAACAACTCGCCGGACGTTCCGTTCGATCAGTCCATCAATCCCTATCGCGGATGCGAGCACGGATGTGTGTATTGTGCGGCTGGAGACACCCCGATTCTGATCGGGGACGGCAGTTTGAAGCCGTTAGCCGAGCTTGCGGTCGGCGATACCATCCTTGGCACGGTGAAGTACGGGCACTTCCGTCGCTATGCCCGCACACACGTGCTCGCCCATTGGCGGACGAACAAGCCGGCCTGGCGGATCCGGCTGGCCGACAGTACCGAGCTCGTCGCGAGCGGCGATCACAGATTTCTCACTGAGCGCGGATGGAAATTCGTCTCGAAAGGCAACGGTAGCGGCCAGCGCCCATACCTGACGCTTAACAACACGCTGATGGGCTTCGGTGCGCTTCCCGTATTCCCGCGCCGCGGGCACTCCGGAGACTACCGCCGCGGTTACCTTTGCGGGCTGATCAGGGGTGACGGCCACCTCGGTGTCTATCGATATGCTCGGGCGGGACGAACGAACGGTGACCAGTATCGATTTCGGCTCGCGTTGGCGGACTTTGAGGCCCTCGAGCGTGCCGAGGCATTTCTTGGCGACTATGGGATTGGCGTGCATCGATTCCTGTTTCAAGCCGAGACGGAGGTTCGCCGCCGAATCGAAGCAATCAGGACCAGTGCCAGGGCATCGATCGCCGCAATCAGCAGGCTGATCGAATGGCCGGACCGTCCGGCGGGAGACTGGGTGCTCGGCTTCGTGGGTGGCATTTTCGATGCTGAAGGATCGTTCAGTGACGGCACGATTCGGATTGCGAATACCGATCGCCGCATGATCGACGTCTTGACAGCGGGCCTCCGTAATCTTCGCTTCGACACGATCGTCGAAACCCCGCCGCGAAACGGGCAGAAGCCCGTCCCTTACGTTCGCGTCCGCGGCGGGCTGCGCGAGCACCTTCGATTCTTCGGCGCGTTCGACCCCTCCATCTCCCGCAAGCGCGATGTTCAGGCGCAGGCGGTCAGATCCGCGGCACGTCTGGAGATCGTCGAGATCGAGCCACTGGGCCGCAGCCTCGAGCTCTTCGACATCACGACCGGCACCGGCGATTTCGTTGCAAACGGCGTCATCAGCCACAACTGCTTCGCAAGGCCGAGCCATGCCTACGTCAACCTGTCGCCAGGGCTCGACTTCGAGACCAAGATCTTCTTCAAGAAGGATGCGGCCTTGCGCCTGCGGCAGGAACTGAACCGCCGCGCCTACAAGCCGAGCCCCATCAACCTCGGCGCCAATACCGACCCCTACCAGCCGCTGGAAAAGCGCATGGGAATCACGCGCTCCATCCTCGAGGTGCTCGCCGAGGCCCATCACCCGGTCACGATCGTGACCAAATCGGCGCTCGTCGTGCGGGACCTGGACCTGTTTCGGGTGTTCGCCGCGGAACAACTGGTGCGCGTGTTTGTCAGTATTACGACGCTGGATGACGAACTGAAGCGGCGCATGGAGCCGCGGGCGTCGGGACCGGCGGCGAGGCTCGCGGCGATCTCGAAATTGTCGGCGGCCGGCATCCCGACAGGCGTGATGTTCGCTCCGGTGGTGCCCGCCATCAACGACCACGAACTCGAGGACGTGCTGGCCGCGGCGGCGAACGCGGGTGCGAAGACGGCGGGATACCTCCTGCTGCGCCTGCCGGGAGAAGTGAGGGACCTGTTCTATGAGTGGCTGGACGTCCATTACCCCGAGCGGGCAAACAAGGTCCGCAACCGCATCCGCGAGCTGCGCGGTGGCCGCGACAACGACCCGCGCTTCGGCCACCGCATGCGCGGGCAGGGTCCCTGGGCGGCGCTGCTGCGGCGGCGTTTCGAGGAAGCCTGCCGGCGCCACGGGCTTACAAACGGCCGCAGCGACCCGCTCTCGACCGAGCGCTTTCGTCCGCCAAATCGTGCGCCAGGTCAAATGGCGCTGTTCTGACCCGGGCGTATACTCGGGCCGAAAGGCCGCTTTCAGGATAGGAGCTGCCGAATGGCGCGCATGACGGGCCGGACGCTGAAGCACGCGGGTGCAGGCACCGCGACGGTGCTCCTGCTCTGCGGCTGCATGACCGCGCGCCTCGAAGAGAGCCGCAACGTGACGACCGCGATCGCCGCGCACGAGGCAGTCGTGCTGCTCGCGAAGCCGCACGTCGAAGGCATCACCGCCGAAGACGAGTTCATGGACTGCGTCGGCGAGAAGATGAGCAAGAACGGCGTCGCGGTCCGCTCGAACGACGAGTTCGTGGACTCCATGTTTCCCTGGCTGGAACCGTCCACTGCGCCGCAGCGCCCGGAGGGCGTGACGAGGCTGCTCTCCCGCGACGTGGTCGCCGAACGCATCGCCGAGAGCGGCGTGCGCTACCTGATCTGGGTGGACGGCGCGACTCGCCAGACCGACAGCGGGGGAAGCCTCACCTGCACCTTGAGTCCGGCGGGGGGCGGGTGCATCGGCTTCGGCTGGTGGGAAAAGGAATCGGATTACGAAGCGGTGGTCTGGGACATCAACACCGCGCGCACCGCGGGTTCGGTCTCGACCAACGTCACGGGTACCTCGGCCCTGATCGGCGTGCTGGTCCCGCTGCCGTTCATCGCCAGGGTGCAGGGCGCGGCCTGCGACCGGCTCGCGTCGCAGCTCGGTGCATTCCTGCGCGGGGAAGACCCCTCGGTGGCCCCGGAAGGAGGCTGACCCCGCCGGGCGCTACCCGGGTCTGTGAACCAACGGCCCCAACCGCTCTCCAAGCTTTTTAGGGACAGCACCGATCCGGACCGCCCGTGCGCTGGACGCCCCGGTGGGAGGTTGAAGATGGACGGTAAACGGCTGATGCATGGCCTCGCGGTCGCCGCGGCGATCGCACTCCTGACCGGCTGCATGACCGGCGGCGGCATGTCGCGGCCCGATACCGGCGGTGGCTCCTCGGGCGGCGGCGGCTCGTCCGGAGGCGGAGGCTCCTCCGGGGGCGGCGGTGGCGGTGGCGGAATGCCGGGTGGCGGCGGTGGCATGCCGGGCGGCGGCGGTGGAATTCCCGGTGGTGGCGGCGGCATTCCAGGCGGTGGCGGGGGCATGCCTGGCGGCGGTTCCGACGGCGGTTCAGGCAGCGGTTCCAGCACGCCGACTGATTCGGATTTCCCTGGCAAGCCCAAGCCCGGCAGCGGCGGCGGCGTAGATGCACCGATCCCGATGCCCGGCGCCGAAGACGGCGTCGAAGGCGGCGTCAGCAAGGGCGGCGAGCCCGGCGGCGGCAGCGGCGGCGACACTGCGACGACGAAAGGCGAGACCGGCACCGCGGGCGGTGGTGGCAGCCCTGGCGGCGAGCCCTGCGTGAGCACTGGCGACACTTCCGAGGAAGGCACCGAGACCAAGGGCCAGGTTTGCGCCGATGCGCCGGCCGGCGGCGGCGCGGGCAGCTCTAGCGGCCGGTCCGCCGGCAACGCGGGTTCCGGTGGCGAGCAGCAATCCGGCGACCAGGGCGCGGGCCAGGGTCCCGAGGTCCCATCCGGCGGCGGTCGCAGCGAGGAGATCAACAAGCGGCTCGAGGATACTTTCGGCTCGTTCGACGAAGCCGTGCGCGCGGCGCAGGCCGCGATCGCGAAGGAGCGCGCGGAAGCCGCGGGCGAGGGCGGTGAGCCGGGCGACGGCGAGGAAGGCAGCGCCGATGAAACCGGCGACGGCTCCGGCAGCGGGCCACGTTCTCCGGGCGGCCTCGAATCTGTCGGCAAGGGCGGCGAGCATGCCGAAGGCGCGGACGGTGGCGGCGAGACGGCTTCCCAGCAGGGCGGAGTCGGCGGCGGCGGCGGCGCAGGCGGCCGCGGCCCCAGCGCGATCCCGGCCGACATTCCCGATGGGCGCGACGACGACATCGTGGCGCGGCAGATCCGCGAGGCGGCGATGAAGGAGACGGATCCCGAGTTGCGCGAGGCCCTGTGGGAGGAATACCGCCGCTATAAGCGCGGCAGTTGAGCCGGCAACGGGTGCTGAGGGAATGAAGACGACAACTCGAATCGTGCTGGTTTCCATGGCCGCGCTCGCCGCGGCCGGCTGCGTGAAGGAGACGCGCCCGCTGCCACTCAAGCAGGCGGCGCAGGCGACCGCAGAGATTCCGCAGCAGCAGCTGCTCGACGTCGGCATCCACATCCTCGATCCCGGCATCCCCGAGGGCGTCGAAGAGGACCCGGCGCTGGCCGACAAGAAGCGCATCTATCCCGAGATCCGCCGCGCCGAGGCGCGCTACGCCGCGATGCAGCTGCGCGACGTGCTGGAAGGCACCGGCCACTGGGGCACGGCGCGCGTGGTGCCCGCGAGCGTGAAGTTCTTCGACCTCACCGTGGATGGGCGCATCGTCGAGTCGAGCGGCACCGAGCTCAAGCTCGTGATCACCGCGACCGACGCGACCGGCCAGGTCTGGATCGACGGCAAGGAATACGAGGGGCTCGCCGACACGCGTGCCTACAAGGACGGCTACAACGCCGGCCGCGATCCGTTCGAGAACGTCTATGTCCAGATTGCGGACGACCTGCTTGCCGCGCGCAACCTCCGGACCGGGGCGGAACTGGAGAATGCCCGCCGCGTCAGCGAATTGCGCTTCGCCGCCGACTTCGCGCCGGTCGCCTTCGGCCAGTACCTGGCGCAGGACCCGAAGACCGGCGCCTACCGGGTGCTGCGCCTGCCGGCCAAGGACGACGTGCTGCTCGGACGCATCCGCCAGATCCGCGACCGCGATTACGGCATGATCGACACGGTCAGCGACAATTACGCCGCGTTCAGCGAGCGCCTCGAGGAGCCCTACACCAGCTGGCGCCGCTACACCTACGACGAAATCGTGGCTGAGGAGAAGCTCAAGTCGCAGGCGCGTAACCGCATGCTGATGGGCGCGGCCGCGGTGGTCGCGGCGGTCGCCGTCCCCGACAACTGCTCGAGCAGCAACTGCGCGCGCGTCGCCGACGCCGCGCGCTATGGAGCGATGGCGGGCGGCGTCGCCGCGGTGATCAGCGGCTACCGGAAGCGCGAGGAAGCCAAGATCCACACCGAGTCGCTGAAGGAAATCTCGGGCTCCTTCCAGGCCGAGGCCGCCCCGCTGGTGGTGGACGTGGAAGGACGCACGCTGCGCCTCACCGGCACGGCCGAGGAGCAGTACGCGGAGTGGCGCAAGCTGCTGCACGAGCTGTACCGCGAGGAGACCGGCCTGGTGCCGGCGGCCCCCGCTGCGGATGTCACGACGCCGGCTGCGCAGGCGGGCGGCGCGGGTTGACCCCCCATGCTGGAACTCACGCCCGGGCTCGAACTCGGCGCCCGGTTTGCACTGATTCGCCGCCTGGGCCGTGGCGGGAGCGCGGAGGTCTGGCTCGCGGATGACCGCGAGCGCGGCGAACAGGTCGCGCTCAAGGTGCTCGATCCCGCCGATCCCCCGGATGCAGGCCTCGCGCGCCGGCTCGCCGACGAGATCGCGCGCGCGCGCCTGCTGCCGCGCGAACATGCGGTCGCGATCCACGGCGTGACCGAGGCCGACGGTTTCCTGCTCGTCGCCATGGAGCACATGCCGGGCGGCGACCTTGGCCAGGTCCGCGGCCGCTCCTTCGAAAGCTGGGCGCGGGCAGCCGACGACGTAGCCGCGGCGATCGCCGCCTGCCACGCGCTCGGGCTGGTGCATCGCGACCTCAAATGCGGCAACGTGCTGCTGGACGCGGCCGGCCGCGCGAAGCTTGCGGATTTCGGCCTGGCGGCCGCGATCGGCGGTCGCGCACCGCCGGGCGGGTCGCCCTACAACGCGAGCCCGCAGCAGCTGCGCGGCGACCCGCCGCTGCCGGCCGACGACCTCTATGCCTTCGGCGCGCTGCTCTACGAGCTGATCGCCGGCCACCCGCCTTACTACCCCGAAATCACGCGCGACCGCGTGCTGCACGAGCCGGTGCCGCCGCTGGTGCCGCGCGGCGTGGTGCCGGTCGGCGTGCGCGAACTCGCGCTGCGCCTGCTCGCGAAATCGCCGCGCGAGCGGCCCGGTTCCGCTGCCGAGGTGCGCGCGCGCCTCTCCACGGTCGCGGGCGGCGATGCCGGCAACGTCGAGCCGCTCGCCCATGCGCTGCCCGTCGACGCGCCGCCGGTGCCGCGTGGCGGGCGCTGGACGACGGCGGCGATCGCGGCCGTAATCGCCGCAGTGTTCGCTGCCGTGTGGTGGCTGCCGCAGCGATTCACGGGCGGCGGCAAGGAATTGGAGGATCAGGCGCGCAGTGCAGCGGCAATCGCGCTGCGCGAACGCCAGGCAGAGGAGCAGGCGCAGGCCGACCGCGCTACGACCCGTGCCGCGGCCGAGGAGGCGCGCGGCAAGTTCGACGCGGCTTGCGCCGCGCTCGACGGGCGCGCCGCGGCGCGCTGGGCGACGGCGGAATTCGCGGCCGCGCGCGACGCGGGTGCCGCGGCATCCCAGCGATTCGCAGTCGAGGACTATGGTGCCGCGGCGCGCGGCTGGCAGGAGGCGGGCAAGCAGCTCGTGGCCATCGAGGCGCGCCAGCCGCAGGCGCTGAAGGAAGCGCAGGCGCGCGGCGAAGCGGCGCTGAAGCAGGGCGAGGTCGCCACGGCGCGCGAGGCCTTCGGGCTCGTGCTCGCGATGGATCCGGAACATTCCGGCGCCAAGGCCGGGCTCGCCCGTGCCGGGCGCATCGAGCAGACCTTCCCGATCATGGACGCGGCCCTCGCCGACGAGCGCGCGGGACGCACCGCGGCCGCCGAGCGCGGCTTCCGCCAGGTGCTCGCGATCGACTCCGCCGCGCCCGGTGCGGCCCTGGGCCTCGCGCGCATCGCCGGGCGCCGCACGCAGGAGGCATACTCGGCCGCGATGTCGCGCGGCTTCGCCGAAATGTCTGCCGGGCGCGTGGATGCCGCGCGCGCGGCATTTCGCGAGGCGCAGGCGCTGCGCCCCGGCGCCGGCGAAGCGGCCGAGGCGCTCATCGCGCTCGAACAGGGGCAGCGCGGCGACATGCTGCGCCGGCTCGAAGGCGAAGCGCGCGCAGCGGAGGCCGCCGAGCGCTGGGACGAGGCGCTGGCCGCCTGGCGCGAGGCCGCGGCGCTCGAGCCCTCGCTCGCGACCGCGCGCGAGGGCATCACGCGCAGCGCGCCGCGCGCGGAACTGCAGCGGGGCATCGACGCTCTGAACCGGGAGCCGCAGCGATTGTGGAGCGCGGAAGGACGTGCCGAGGCGCGCCGCCTGCTGGCGACCGCGAGCTCGGCCGGCAACCCGCGCCAGCGCCTGGCCGCGGCGGCCGGGGAGCTCGACCGCCTCGCCGCCGCCGCGCAGAAGCCGGTGAGGGTGCGGCTGCAGTCGGACGGGGTCACGAGCGTCACCATCTACCGCGTCGGCCAGTACGGGACCTTCGCGGAGCGCAATGTCGAGCTGCTGCCGGGACGCTATACGGTGGTCGGCACGCGAGTCGGCTATCGTGACGTGCGGCGCGAGATCGTATTGCCGCCGGGCACGGGCACGACGGCGGTCGCGGTGAAGTGCGAGGAACCGATTTGAAGGAACTGTGGCTCGACGACCCGCTCGGTGCACGGCCGTTGTTGCCGTCCGAACTGCCGCTCACGCTCGGCGGCCCGGGCGCGGCGGTCGTGATCCCAGGATGTGCGCCGGGCGAGGTGCGCGCACGGGTGTCGGTCGGGCCCGCGGGCCTTTCCGTGCATCCGGAGCCGGAAGTTGGAAAGGACGCGCTGGATGGCGTCTCCATCGCGCTCGAACAGCGCGAAGCCGGCCCCACCATCGTCGTGCGCCACGGCGGCATCGCAAACGTCACCTTGCCGCCGCAGTTCGAGGACCGCGCCGATGGCGCCGCAGGGCCCGAAACCGACCGCCTGCCGCTGGACGTCGTCGAATGGCAGCCGCGCGGCGCGGCGCCTGTGCGCAGGCGCTTGCAAGCCAGGCCGCGCTGGCTGCGGCCGGCGGGCTGGGCGGCCGCCCTCGTGGTGCTCGGCGTGCTCGGCTTCATGTTGAGCGCGACCTCGGTCGAAATCGCGACCAGCCCCGAGGCCGGCCTCGACGAGGTGGACTTCGTCGGCACCGCCTTCGACATCGGATTCGCGGGCCGCTACCTCGTGCCGCCGGGCGACTACGAACTCGCGGTCGAGGCGCAAGGGTTCGCGCCCGCGCGCCAGCCGGTGACGGTCGGACGCTTGTCCGGCCAGCGCATCGTGGTAGCGCTCGCGCGCCTGCCCGGCATCGTCGCCTTCGACACCGGCGGCGTCGCGGCAACGCTTGCGGTGGACGGCAAGGCGGTGGGTGCGCTGCCGGGCGAGCACGAGCTGCCCGCCGGCACGCGCGAGATCGTGGTGGCTGCGCCGCGCCACCAGGAGCATCGCGCGCGCATCGAGGTCGTGGGCGGCGGCGAACGCCAGGACCTGAAGGTCGCACTCGCGCCGCTGTTCGCGCAAGTCACGGTCACAAGCGTGCCCGATGGCGCGACGGTCTGGGCCGACGAGGTCGAGCTGGGGCGCACGCCGCTCACCGCAGAGCTCGACGCCGGCCGCTACACGATCGCGATCCTGCATCCGGAATACCGCCGCTACGAAAGCCCGGTCACCGTGCGCGCCGGTGAACCGCTCACGATCGGCCCGGTCGAGCTCGGCATGCCGGACGGGACACTGATCGTGCACAGCCGCCCGTCGGGCGCGGACGTCAGCGTCGGCGGCCGTTACCGCGGCCGCACGCCGCTTACGGTCGGCGTCGCGCCCGGCATGCGGCAGGAACTCATCGTCTCGCTCGCGGGCTATGCGCCGGTGACGCAGGACGTGAGCGTCGAGAGCCGGGCCGAGCGGCGCGTGACGGTGGATCTCGTGGCGCAGCTCGGCGAGCTGCGCGTGCAGGGCGAGCCCGCCGACGCGATCCTTTACGTGAATGGCGCCGCCCGCGGGCCGGCCAACCAGGTACTGCGCCTGCCTGCGGCGCCGCACTCGATCGAAGTGCGTAAGGCCGGCCTGGAGACTTTCCGCACCACGGTGACGCCGCGCGAGGGGCAGGTGCAACTCGTCGAGTACCGACTCGGGGCCGTGGGCGAGCCGCGCGTCGCCGGTATGGCGCCGCGGCGCACGACCGCGCTCGGGCAGGAACTCGTGCTGGTGACCGGCGGCCGGTTCACGATGGGAAGCGCGAGGCGCGAGCCGGGCCGGCGCTCGAACGAGGCCGAGCGCACCATCGTGCTGAAGCGGCCGTTCTACCTGTCGCGCAACCAGGTCACTAACAAGGAGTTCCGCGAGTTTCGCGCCGAACATCTCTCGGGCATCTTCAAGGACGAGTCGCTCGACCTCGACCGCCAGCCGGCGGCGAACCTGAACTGGCAGGACGCGGCGGCCTACTGCAACTGGCTGTCCGAGCGCGACAAGCTGCCGCCCGCCTACGAGCGCCGCGGCGACCGGCTGGAACTCATCGAACCCGTGACCACAGGGTATCGCCTGCCGACCGAGGCGGAATGGGAATTCGCCGCGCGCTTCGACGGTGGCGGCGCGACCCGCAAGTATCCCTGGGGCGACGGCCTGCCCGTGCCCCAACGCGCCGGCAACTGGGGCGATGCCAGCGCAATCTACCTGACGCCGGTGACCATCACCGGCTACAACGACGGCCACCGCGTGTCGGCATCGGTGGGGAGCTATCCGGCGAACCCGCTCGGGCTCTTCGACATGGGCGGCAACGTGCGCGAATGGACCACCGACCGCTATTCGATCTACGTCGTGGGCCCCGACCACGTCGCGACCGACCCGGTCGGGCCGCGCGCAGGCGACAATTACGTGATCCGGGGCGCGGGCTGGCTGACCGGCAAGGTGTCGGAGCTGCGCGTCGCGGCGCGCGAATCCGGATTCGCGGGCCGGCCGGACCTTGGTTTCCGGATCGCGCGCTATGCGGAGTGAGGAACCATGCGCCACCTGATCGCCATCGCCGCATGGCTGCTGGTGACCCCGGTGCTCGCGATCGAGCCGCCGAAGCAGGCTCCGCCCACCAAGCCCGCCGCCGAGCAGCCGGCCAAGCCGGAGCCGCAGGCAGAAGGCCAGCCCGCGGGCGGCGCGGGCGCCACCGCGCCGGCAGCGCCGGCCGCCGAGCCGCCGCAGGAAGAAGTGGAAGAAGAATTGCCGCCGCTGCCGCCCGAAGCCGCTGACGCAGGCCCCGCGCCGCAGCGCTTCACGCCCAGCGAAAAAGTGCGCGCGGACTTCCCGGTCTCGTACCCGATCGACATCTGAGGATCACATGAAGACCCGTTACCCGAAGGAGTTCCTGTACAGCCTGGCGGTGCTCATCGTCGCCACCATCGTGATCCACACGATCTGGACGGTCTGGGTGCGCCCGAACGCGCAGGCTGTGCTCGCGGTGCAGTACGAGTCCATGCGCAAGGACCCGAACTACGTCCCCGAGCGATCGATGTTCGTGATCATGAAGGACTGGGAGCAGGAGAGCTGCGTGATCCTGATGATCTGGGCGCTCGGCATGATCGGGTTCAAGAACCGCACCACGACGCGCGAGCAGGAGATCCTGGAGTCAGACCTGGTGCGCGTGCCCGAGGGCATGCGCATACTGCCCGAGGACACGCGCGAGTACGTGCGCCAGCTCGAGGCGCTGCCCGCGGCACAGCAGCAGTCGCTGGTCGTGCGCACCTGCAAGGCCGCGCTCGCGCGCTTCGGCGCGACCAGAAACGTCCAGGACGTGTCGGAGGCGGGCCATGCGGTCTGCGCCGCCGAGGCCGAGCGGCTCGACTCGGAGCTGTCCATGATCCGCTACATCGCCTGGGCGATTCCGGCGATCGGCTTCATCGGCACGGTGCGCGGCATCGGCGACGCGCTCGCCGAGGCGCACAAGGCGGTCACCGGCGACATTTCGGGCGTCACCGAGGGCCTCGGCGTCGCGTTCAACTCGACCCTGGTCGCGCTGCTCTTGTCGCTGCTGCTGATGTTCCTGCTGCATAACCTGCAGCTCGCGCAGGAGCGGCTCGTGCTCGACTCCGAGACCTACCTCGACAACAAGCTGCTGCGGAACCTGCAGGTGAGATAGGAAGCGCCCGATGGCCGTGATCGGCATTGAAGTGGTGGATGCAGCGCTTGTCGCCGTGCGCGAGGGCTCGCGCCTCGCGGCGAGCCCGGGGGTCGCGCTGCTCGACCCCGCGGGTCTGCTGACCGGCGAGGCAGCGGCCGCGCAGGCGCGCCTGCAGCCGGTGCTCGCAACCGACCGCTTCTGGGCCGACCTCGAAGTGGACGTGATGGCAGGCCCCGCCGACAGCCAGTGGTCGCACGCGGACCTTGCCCACGCGCACCTGTCCTCGCTGTGGCAGCGCATTGCGCAGCCGGACGACACGGCCGTATTTGCGCTCCCCGGCACCCTGCGCCTGCACCAGGTGGGGCTCCTGCACGGCATCGCCCGCCGCGCCGGCATCGCGGTCGCGGGTACCGTGGACGCCGCAGTCGCCGCCTGCGCCGCGTTCTCGGCGCGTGAGACAGTGCTGCACCTCGACGTGCAGCTGCATCAGGCCGTGGTGACCGAACTCGCGGGTGCGTCGGTGCTGCGGCGCCGGCGCGTCGACATCGCGCCGCGGGCGGGCCTCAAGGCCATGTACTCCGCCTGGGCGCAGCTGGTCGCCGAGGCGATGGTGCGGCGCACGCGCTTCGACCCGCTGCACCAGGCGGCGACCGAGCAGCAGCTGTTCGAACGGCTGCCCGGGTGGCTCGCAACGCTCGCGCGCGCGGCGGCGGTGGACGCGGTGATCGAGACCGCCTCGGGCGCATTCAGCGCGACTTTGCGGCGCGAGCAGTTCACGCTCGCGGCCGAGGCCTGGTATGCGCAGCTGGCCGAGCTCGTGCACGCCGGACATCGCGCCGGCGAACCGGCGACGCTCGCGCTATCGGCGCGCGCGGCGCTCCTGCCCGCGCTGGGCGAGCGCCTCGCGGCGCAGCCGGGGCTCGAGCTGGTCGAACTCTCGGAGACCGCGGCGGCGGCGGCGGCATCCGCGCGCGCCGCGGACCTCGGCCCGGCCGAGCCGCCGGCACTCGTGGTCGCGCTGCCGCGCGCGCGGCCCGCGGCGGCAAGCCCGCGCCGGCGCGCCGGAGCGTCGGCGCCGACGCACGTGATCCTGGACGGGCGCGCGCATGCGATCGGCGAGCGGCCGCTCGTCGTTGGCGCAGGCGGGGGCGGCGGGCGGCGAATTCCGCTGCCGGCCGGGCCCGGCATCTCGCGCCAGCACTGCTCGCTGCTGCAGAGCGGCGCCGAGGTCGTGGTGCGCGACCACAGCCGGCATGGCACCTGGCTGAACGGCGAGCGCGTCGAACGCGAGGCCGCGCTCGGCGCCGGCGACCGGCTGCGCGTCGGCACGCCGGGCGTACTGCTCGAACTGGTCGCGGTCGGCTGAGGGCAGCATGGCGCGGCGCCAGACGCAGACCTTCAGCATGTCGTTCCTGGACGTGATCTCCTGCGGCTTCGGCGCCGTCGTGCTCTTCTACACGATCATCAGCGCGCAAGCGGGTCTGTACCGCATCAAGGAGAATGCCGACCTGGATGCGGAGGCCAAGCGCCTCGAGCAGGAGGTGCTCGACGGCTACAAGCACCTCGCCGAGCTCAGGAATGCGCTCGAGTCCACGGAAACCCGCACCGTGAAAGCCTCGGGCCTGTCAAAGGAGATGCTGGAAAAGCTCAAGATCACGCAGGAGGAGCTTGCGCGCTACGAGTACGACACGCTCGCGCGGCGCGAGGCCCTCGAGCGCCTGAAGGCTGACCTGAAATCGCTGGAAGAGAGCACGCGCCGCCTGCGCGAGCAGGCGCCGCCGGACGCGGTCGAGAAGCCGGTCATCGACCGCCAGCAACTGGTGACGCTGCGCGTGGACGGCAGCCGCGTGCTGATCCTCGTCGACGCGTCGGCGAGCATGCTCGACGAGACCGTCGTCAACATCATCCGCCTGCGCAACATGGCGCCGGAGCGGCGCATCCGCTCGACCAAGTGGCAGCAGGCGGTCAACACGGTCGAATGGGTGATCGCGCGCCTGCCGCAGGCGACGCAGTTCCAGGCCTATGCCTTCGACACGCAACCGCGCCCGCTGGTGGACGGCAGCGCGGGCCGCTGGCTCAACGTGAAGGACGCCGGCAAGGTCGAAGCGGCGCTCGCGGCGCTGCGCAGGACCGCGCCCACGGGAGGGACCAGCCTGCACCATGCGTTCGCCGTGATCAAGGCGATGCAGCCCGCGCCGGACAACGTGATCCTGGTGACCGACGGGCTGCCGACCCAGGGCGAGAGGCCGCCGCTCGTGCGCACGCTCGTGACCATGGAGCAGCGCGAGGACCTGATGCAGGACGCGGTCAAGTCGCTGCCGCCGTCGCCGCCGCCCGTGAACGTCGTGCTGCTGCCGATGGAGGGCGATCCCTCGGCGCCGATCTTCTTCTGGCGCCTCGCGCTCTCGACCGGCGGCGGTTTCCTGAGCCCGGCGAAGGACTGGCCATGAAGCGCCGTATCCGCCGCGATACCGAGACCTTCAGCATGTCGTTCCTCGACTGCATCTGCTGCGGCTTCGGGGCGATCATCCTGCTGCTGGTGCTGAACGAGTTCGGCGAGCCGATCCAGCTCGAGCAGGCGAAGCAGGACCTCGACGCCCAGATCCGGAAGATGGAGCGCGAGGTGTTCGACATCCGCGGCATGGCCCTCGTGCTCGAGCGCGAGCTGCGCGCGCGCGTCGAGCAGCTGTCCGAGGAGCAGAAGCGACTCGCGCGGCTGCGCGGTGACCTGTCCGCGATCGAGGGCCGCCACCAGGCGAGCACCGGGGAGGAGGACGCCCTCAAGAAGCTGACCGAGACGCTCGACGAAGCGCGCCGCACGCTGATCGACGAGACCCGCGATGCGCGCGCGGCGGCGCGCCGGCAGGTCTACGAGCAGCCGGTCGCGGGCATCCCGATCGACAGCGAGTACGTCATCGTCATCGTGGATACTTCCGGTTCGATGCAGACGCAGAACTGGCGCTATGCCGAACAGAAGCTGTCCGAGGTACTCAACATCTACCCGAAGCTCAAGGGCATTCAGGTGATGGACGACGAGGGCGGCTACATGTTCAGCGAGTACCGCGGCAAGTGGATCCCGGACACGCCGGCACGACGGCGCGCGATCCTCGACCGCTTCCGCAGCTGGCAGGCGTTCTCGAACTCGAGCCCGTCCGAGGGCATCATCGCCGCAGTGCGCACGTTCTGGACCCGCGAGCACCCGATCAGCATCTATGTGTTCGGCGACGAGTTCACCGGCCCCTCGATCCAGGACGTGGTGGACACCGTGGACCGCATCAACCGCTCCGACAAGACCGGAGAAAGGCTGGTGCGCATCCACGCGCTCGGATTCCCGATCCCGGGCCAGTACCCGCAGCACACGAGCATGCGTTACTCGACGCTGATGCGGATCCTTTGCGCCAGGAACGGCGGCGTGTTCGTGGGCCTGCCGCCAGGCCAGTCACCGCGACGGAGCGGCTCATGAACGGCACCGCCCTGCGGCTCTTCGCACCGTGCGCGCTCGCGCTGCTCGCGGGCTGTCAGGCGCAGCGCGTGGCCACCCAGGCCCAGCTGCCGCCGCCGCTGGTGGACCGGCAGCCGGCGCGCGTCGGCATCTATTACTCGAAAGAGTTCCGCGAGTACGTGCACAAGGAGACGCGCGGCCAGGTGGACTATGAGGTCACGCTCGGCCCGGCCCACGTCACCAACCTCGACTGGCTGCTGCAGGCGATGTTCGCCGAGATCGTGCCGGTCGAGGACCCGACGCGCGTCGCCGAGCTGCGCCCGCCGCTCGTGTTGGTGCTCGAGCCGCGCTTCGAGGAGTACTCATTCCTGACGCCGAAGGACGTCGCGGGCGAGGCGTTCATCGTGACGATCCGCTACCTGCTCACCGTGTACGACGGCAACGGCGGGCGCGTGGACTCGATCACCTACACCGGCTACGGGCGCGAGCCAGGCCGCGCGCTCGGCAGCCGCGAGCCGCTGCAGATCGCGACCCAGCGCGCGATGCGCGACGCGGGCGCCAAGCTCGCCGTTGAATTGCCGGAGCAGGAATCAATCCGCCTGCTGCTGCGTCACCCGTTCTCCGAGCGGGAACAGGCACAGGTGCAGTCGCTGCCTGCGGTGCCCGCGGCGCAGCAGGCGCCTGCGCCGCAGGTATCGCCGCCCGGGGAAGCAGCGCCGGCCGAGAAGCCCGCAGAGCCGGCCGCCGAACCGCCGCCGCGGCCGCCCCCCGGCGGCTAGCTCTTGGCCGCCTCCGGCGGGGTACTCGCGGGCTGCGCCGGCTCCTGGTATTCGCTCCACTCGCTGCTGAAGCGCACGCCCGTGCTCGCGACCGCCTTGCCGTTCTCGAAGCGCGGGCGGTAGATCGCGCGCGACAGCGCGCGCCGCGACTGCGCCAGCTGGCCCTCCGACATGTCGGACTCGATCACGCCGATGTCCTGCGTTTCGCCGGCGGCCGTGACCGTGAACTCGAACACGGCATGGCGCAGCCGGTACTGCCCTGGCGGCGCGTTGAGCCCACGCAGCGCCGCGAGTGGCGGCCGGTAGGCGACCATCTGCGGCATCAAGAGCGGATCGATGAGTCCCGCATCCGGCGCAGCGGCGTGGACCGCCGCCGCTTCCTCATAGTTCGGCAGCGCGAGGCCGGGCCGGTGGGTCGCCTGGTACCAGTCGCCGAGTTCGACCAGGCTATCGATCAAGAGCTGCTTCGGCGGGTCAGGTGTCGCGCGCAGAAGTTCGAGCGCTGTGCGCGCAGCCTTGAGTCCCGTGCGGTCCGCCGTCGGCGTCGAAGCACGGACCTCCGGGTACCGGCTCGACAGCACTTCACCGGTGCCGTCGTCGCGCGCGGCCTGCTGACCTTCGACCACGTCCGGGTCCATCATGTACTGCAGGCGGTGGGTGCGCGCGATGCCGAGCAGCGCGCGGATCGACTCCGGGTTGTAGCCGCCGCTCTCCTGCATCGTCACGTCGCGCATGCGCAGGTACATCGTGCGCGCAGCCACGTACTCGCGCAGGCCCTCGTAGAAGTCGGCGAGCTGCTGCAGTGCTGGCAGCGTACGCGGGTCGCCGTAGCCGTAGTTCTGCTCGGCAATGCGCAGGATGTAGCGGCGCTCCTGTTCGGCGCCCGCGTAATCGCGCAGCGCCCGCAGGTTGTCCGCGGCCTGCTCGACCAGCGGCAGCTGCGCGGTGTTGAACAACCCGTCGGCGCGGCGGCTGACCGCGAGCGCCCGCGCGTAGTACTCGGCCGCCGTCGCGCGCTGGTCGCGCGAGGCATGCACCGCGCCGAGCCCGGTGAGCGGCACGATCAGCCGGCGCGAGGAGATGCCCTGCGTCGCCTCCAGGAGCTCGAGCGACTTCAGGTAGTTTGCTTCGGCCGCGTCGTTCTGGCCGAGCAGGAAATGCGTGGCGGCCAGGTTGTTCCAGGCGGTCGGCAGCTCGACATCGCGGTCGGCGCGCCGCTCGGTGAGGCCGACCACGCGCTCGGCGAACGGCAGCGCATCCTGGTAGCGGCCGCCGTCGAAGTGGCCGCGGAACAGTTCGTAGGCCTCCATGCGTTCGTCGAGCCCGGAGAGCGAAGTCGCGGCCTGCGGCGTCGGCGGCGTGTCCGTGGCGGGTGCCTGCGCGGCGGCGGTCCAGACCAGGAGGGTGGCGACGAGCGGGGTCATGGCGTGACGATAGACCAGGGCGGGCGCGTCGTGTTCCCGATCGGGCGCGGACGCGGGGGGTTCACCGGCCGCCCTGCCCGCGCTCGAACACCGCGATCAGGCCGCCGGCGGCGGTGGCGAGCAGCGGGTCGGTGATGTCGGCGGTGTGGCCCGGCAGCCAGGTCTGCAGCAGCTCGACCGTGAATATGAGCCCGGCTCCGATCGCGGTCGCGGGCACCACTGTGAGCCCGCCGCGCACCAGGAGCCAGACTAGCGCGCCGCTCGCAAAGCAGCGCAGGAAAATGTCGGTGAGGCTCGCGGCGCGGTATTGCAGCAGCGACTCCGCGAACGGCACCAGCGCGAAGCGGTCCTGCGCCAGCTGGAAATCGAAGGGCGCGAGGCCCTGGATCGCGATCATCACCACCATCGCGGCCGCAAGCACGGAAGCCGCGCGCTCCGGCTGCAGCCGCGCGAGCGGCACGGCGAGCGCAAGTGCCGCGGCCATACCCGCAACCTCGGCCGGGTCGAGTGCGAGGCCCGCGAACAGCACGCGGCCGGCGAGCACGGCCGCCATCGCGAGCGCAAGGGCAAGGGTTGGGCGAGTTGGCGCGATGCGCGTGGAGGCGAGCGAGATCACCAGCCAGGCGGTCAGGTGCGGCGCGATGCGCCCGGCAGTCCACCAGCCCGGTTCCGCGAGCGGCGCGAACGCGCCCGCCCATTTCTGCGGGTCGAGGACCGGAGCGAACGGCGCGAGCCGGTAACCCGCCCAGGACAGCATGAGCGCCATGGCGACCGGATTGCGCAGCCCGCCGGCGAACGGCGAGGCGTGCACGCGGCGGTTGGTGGCTGCGATGGCGAGCGCGACCCAGGCGCCGCCGCCCGCGCCGATCGTGTTATAGAGCAGGTCGCCGAGACTCGCGACGCGGCGCGTTTCGTAGAGCTGCGCGCACTCTACCGCGAATGAGAGCGCTGCCCCCGCGAGCGTCGCGGTCAGCGCAGCGAGCAGCCCGCCCGCGCGGTTCGCGAGCAGCCACGCGACGCAGGCGCCGAGCGGCAGGTAGAGCAGCACGTTCGCGGCGATGTCGCCGCGCGTGGTGCGCACGAACCCGAGCGTGCGCAGGAGTTCCAGCGGGCCCGCGCCCGTCGCGGCCGCGAAGCGGAACGGGTACAACGACCCATAGGCGATCAGGAACGCAATGACCGCGAGCAGCCAGGCGGCAATGCGTCGGTTGGAGTCGGGCATCCCCGGAGTGTAGCGGCAGCGGCAGACTCATCCGAGGCGCACGCAGCGCTTGAGCGCCAGCACCTCCTCGGAGTGCAAAGGCCGGAACTGACCCGTGCGCAGCGCGCCGAGCCTGAGCGGGCCTATCGCGACGCGCTCGAGGCTCCTGACTTTTGCGCCCACGCGCGCGAACAGGCGGCGGATCTCGCGGTTCTGGCCCTCGCGCAGTGTAACGGCGACCAGCGCGAGGTCGCCGCGGCGCCGGTCCCTGGTGCGCCGCAGCACCCGGATGTGCTCGAGCCGCGCGCGCTTCGCGCCGCCCGCGGGCGAGCCCGTGTCCGCGAGGAACAGGCCGCGCGCGAGCCGCGCGAGCGCCTCCTCAGGCAGCGCGCCCTGCACCGCGACGCGGTATTCCTTCGTGGCGCCGTGCTGCGGGTGCGCGAGCCGGTGCGCCAGCTCGCCGTCGTTGGTGAGGAGCACGAGACCGGTCGAATCCGCGTCGAGCCGGCCGACCGGATACACGCGTTCGCCTGCCGGCACCGCGACCTGCACCATCGCGACCACATTCGGCCGCCCGCCCGGGTCGCGCGCGGTCGAGATCACGCCGCGCGGCTTGTTGAGCATCAGGTAAATGCGCCCGCGCGCGCGGCCGGGCGCGCGCCGCGCCGCATCCACTACCTCGCCGTCGAACTCGATCAGGTCGCGCGCCGGGTCCACCAGGCTGGGCAGGGCGCGCACCGTGCGGCCGTTGACGCGCACGCGGCCGGCCCGGATCGCGAGCTCGCAGTCGCGGCGCGAGGCGACGCCGGCGTCGGCCAGCGCCTTTTCAAGCCGCACGCCAGCCTGACGCGGCACGGATGGCGGTTCGAGGTCGGGGAAGCGAGGATCGCGCACGCAGTGATCCTGTCGGGTTTTCTTACGGTTTCGACATAATCACGTTTCCCAGCCCGGGCAAACTTCGTTCAACCTGTTGATCCTAAAAGACTCCTTGCATATTGGCACGCAAGTTGTCTCTTTTCCCGCCAGACGGGGGATGCTGGGCGCCCCGGAAGACGCGCCGCCGATCGCGGCGGCAACGGTGAAGGGAAGGCTTAGGTGGGCATGGCCACCACGGGGGGGAGTGACGTCGCCGGGAGTGGCCCGATAGCAGACCTGGTGAATACCAACACAAAGCCGGACCACCGGCCCGACGACGAACCAAGAGGGACCTCACCCCGCCGAAAGGCGGGGTTTCTTTTTCTGGTGAATGCCGGTCCGGCCGCCGTCAGTTCGCCGGGTTCCGAGGCACCCCAGTCTGCCGGACTCCTTTGAGGGCTGGCGGCAGCCGTGACCGACGGGGCCAGTTTCTGGCCGCCGCGCTGAACACGGACTGAATGGCTCCCGTCAGGACTGCTTCGGAACCCAGACCTTGCACCAGCCGGCAGCCTTCACTGTGTTGTTCGGGAAGATCGTGCACTTGCCGTCGGCGGCGCCGGCCGCGCCGCTGTACTGGAAGCAGTTGGCGCAGGTCTGCCCGGCCTTGTAGGTCGGATTCTTCGCGGGATCCACCTTCTTTGCGTCGGTAACGTAGCCGAGCGATTTCGCCGCCGGGTCGCTCTCCGCCAGCGGCGTCAGGGCGTGAGCGTCGCCTGCGATCAAGGTCGCTGCCGGCACCGCGGCAATGCCCACGAGTGCGCCCTGCAGCAGCCGGCGCCGGGAAAATCTCTGGTCGGTCATATCGTGTCAGCTCCTGGTCGAGGGACGTGGGGTGCCGTCTGGATAGTCACAGCTATTTTCGCAATTCCGCCCGGACCCTGCGTCAAATGAGAACGATTCCTGACTAGGGCGGCGGCTGCGTTTTCGCTATGCTGCCGCCGGGCCTGTAGCTCAGCGGTCAGAGCAGGGGACTCATCTTTCGAAAAGGTGCCCCGTGCCCGAAAGGGCCCGGGTGGACGGGACGAATTCAGGGAAACCTTCCAGCGCGAGGGCGGCTGATGGCGATCCTGAGCCAAGCCGGCGGTGCACCGCCGGACGGTGCAGAGACTACCTGGGGGCTTCAGTGCCCTTGATGACAGGCGCGAGCGTCCCGCACCCTCACGGCCGGCACGGCCGCGGGTGAAGAGATAGTCCGCGCCCGCCGGAAACGGCGGGATCACGCGAATCCCTTGGTCCCGGGTTCGAATCCCGGCGGGCCCA
>JBQTKI010000117.1:0-6389 GCA_052386275.1 Gammaproteobacteria bacterium | reverse complement strand
GGCCACCATCTCGTTGAGGTTCTTGAGGGCGCGGATACGCACCTTCTTGGAGGCCGGCTTGGCCTTGATCATCATCTTCTCGCCCGTGAAGGGGTTGACGCCCTCGCGCGCCTTGGTGGCGGGCTTCCTCACGGCGCGCATCTTGCACACGCCGGGCAGGGTGAACACGCCGCCGCCCTTCAGTGCCTTCTTCATCTGGCCGGTCAGTGCCTCGAGCACGGCGCCGACCTGCTTCTTGCTGAGATCGGTCTGGCCCGCGACCGCCGCTACGATCTGCGACTTCGTCGGAGCCGCATTCTTTTTCGCCATTGAGCTATCTCCTGTGGTTTTGTCACGAGCGGGGCGAGCCCGCGTAGGTCGATGTCGGCGCGCACCATACCACGGAAAATACCGCGGGATAAGAGGTCGACGACGATTTCACGCGGTATTTTACGGCATGCGCGGCACGCGGGCACCTCACTCGATATGGAGCATCCGCGTGAAACGGGCTTCGAGCGCGGGCCCTTCGGGCGCCCGCGCCCGGATCTCGATCGTGACCGGCACGCGATCGCGCACCTCGATCGTCGCGAGCCAGGTCGGACCGGCGGCCGAGTCGTGCCGCGTGAGCGCGAGCGGCTGGCGCAGCCCCGTCAGCGTGATCGCAGTCGCCTCAAGGCCGTTCGCGACAACCCGTGCGCCGTCGCGCGAGCGCAGCGAGATCGTGAGCAGAGCTAGATTGCGTCTCTGCACAATGCCGTAACTGCCTGCAATCTCTGAGGGCAGGTCCTGGGTCGCGGTGAGGGCGTAGTGCAGGCGGTAGCCGCCGGCTTCCACGAATCCCGGATCGGGATAGGGGAGCGCCGCGGGCGGCGGCGATTCACCCGCGGCGCAGCCCCCGAGCAGGACGAGCAGGACGGCCAGGGCGGGCGGCAGGGCCTGGATTCCGTCCAAGGAGGCGCTCAGGCGATCAGGATGCGCAGCGCCTGCAGGCCGATGATGGCGACCAACGGCGAGAAATCGAGGCCGCCGACCACGGGCAGCACCCGACGCAGCGGCATCAGGAGCGGCTCGCACAGCGAGGCGAGCAGGGATGTCCCCGGGCTCCTGGCCCCCGGCGCGACGAATGACAGCAGCGCATAGATGAAGATCAGCACCGTGTACAGCAGCAGCACCGACAGTACGAGCGACCGCAAAGCGGTGACCACCAGCGGGACCAGCGGCAGCAGCGCCCCGTATTGGAGCCGGAACAGCAGCAGCGTGGCGGCAAACTGCACGACCAGGAGGGCCACGACCGAGGCGGTGTCGACTCGCCCGGCCGGCGGCAGCAGCCGGCGCAACGGCATCACCAGCCAGTTGGTCAACGCCAGGACGGCCTGCGACAGGGGGTTGCGGAAATCGGCGCGGGCGAGCGGCAGCAGCACGCGCAGCAGGAAGGCATAGACCGCGAAGGTCACCAGCGAGTTGACGATGAAATAGAGCGCGTCCACCGCGCGATTCTAGTGCGCCCGGCGGCGCGCGTCCCGACCGACCTCAGGAACCGCCCGGCGCCGGGCGCGCGCCGAACAGCGCCGTGCCGATGCGCAGGTGCGTCGCGCCCTCGGCGATCGCGGCCTCGAAGTCGCCGCTCATCCCCATCGACAGCGCGTCGAGCGCGAGCCCGTCGCGATTCAAGGCATCGCGCAGCAGCCGCAGTTCGCGAAACCAGTGCCGCTGGCGCGCGGGATCCTGCTCCGCGGGCGGCAGCGCCATGAGGCCGCGCAGTGCGAGCCGCGGCAGTCGCGCGACCGCGTGCGCGAGCGCCGGCACTTCCGCCGCGCCAGCGCCGGACTTGCTTTCCTCGCCCGCGAGATTCACCTGGATGCAGACCGCGAGCGGCGCCATGCCCGTCGGCCGCTGCGCGGAGAGTCGCTGCGCGACCTTCAGCCGGTCCACCGTGTGCACCCAGTCGAAGCGCTCCGCGACCGCGCGTGTCTTGTTGGTCTGCAGCGCACCGATGAAATGCCAGCGCAAAGCGCGGCCGCCGAGCGCCGCGGCGTGCGCTTCCGCTTCCTGGACGTAGTTTTCGCCGAGGTCGGACAGGCCGGCGTCCACTGCCGCCGCCAGCCGTTCGGCAGCCTGCGATTTCGCGACGCCGATCAGGGTGACGGCATCCGAATCCCGGCAGGCTGCGCGGGCCGCCCTTTCGATCCTGTCCCGGACGTGGGCGAGCCCGGGAGCCGGATTCTGCGGAGCAGTTAACATATTGGTGCACGGCGCCCGGGGATATACTGCCCCCGGCCCCGCAGGGCCGCCCGAAGGCCTGCGGGGTTCGCGCGTCCTGCACCGTGCCAGGGAGACCTGATGGCCGTCGACATCGCCCAGCTGCTGGCCTTTGCGGTCAAGAACAACGCCTCCGACCTGCACCTGTCCGCGGGCGTGCCGCCCATGATCCGCGTGGACGGCGACGTCAAGCGCGTGAACATGCCCCCGCTGACGCACAAGGAAGTGCACAGCATGGTGTACGACATCATGAACGACAAGCAGCGCAAGGTGTACGAGGAGTTCTTCGAGACCGATTTTTCGTTCGAGATTCCGAACCTGGCGCGCTTCCGTGTCAACGCCTTCAACCAGAACCGCGGCGCCGGCGCCGTGTTCCGCAACATCCCGAGCCTGATCAAGACGCTCGACGACTTGAACGCGCCCAAGGTGTTCAAGGACCTGTGCATGCTGCCGCGCGGCCTGGTGCTGGTGACCGGCCCGACCGGCTCCGGCAAGTCCACCACGCTTGCGGCGATGATCGACTACGTCAACATCAACCGGCCCGACCACATCATCACGATCGAGGACCCGATCGAGTTCGTGCACGAGTCGAAGCGCTGCCTGATCAACCAGCGCGAGGTGCTCCGCGACACGCTCGGGTTCAGCGAGGCGCTGCGCTCGGCGCTGCGCGAGGATCCGGACGTGATTCTGGTCGGCGAAATGCGCGACCTCGAGACGATCCGGCTCGCGCTGACCGCCGCCGAGACCGGGCACCTCGTGTTCGCCACCCTGCACACGAGCTCGGCCGCCAAGACCATCGACCGCATCGTGGACGTGTTTCCCGGCGAGGAGAAGGACATGGTGCGCTCCATGCTCTCCGAGTCGCTGCGCGCGGTGATCTCGCAGACGTTGATGAAGCGCATCGGCGGCGGCCGCATCGCCGCGCACGAGATCATGATCGCGACGCCTGCGATCCGGAACCTGATCCGCGAGAACAAGATCGCGCAGATGTACTCCTCGATCCAGACCGGCCAGGCCCAGGGCATGCAGACCCTCGACCAGTGCCTCACCGACCTGCTGCAGAAGGGCCTGGTGTCGAAGGAAGAGGCCCGCCACAAGGCGCAGAACAAGGACGCGCTCTGATGGACCGCGAACAATCCATCCGGCTGATGCAGGACCTGCTGCGGCGCATGGTGGACCGCAAGGGCTCCGACCTGTTCATCACTTCGGGCTTCCCGCCGGCGATCAAGATCGACGGCGAGGTGCGGCCGCAGACCGACAAGGCGCTCGCCCCCGAGCAGAGCGCGGTGCTGGTCCGCTCGATCATGAACGACCGCCAGACGCGCGAGTTCGACGCCACCAAGGAGGCGAACTTCGCGATCGCGCCGCCGGGCATCGGCCGCTTCCGCGTCAGCGCCTTCGTGCAGCAGGGCATGACCGGCTGCGTGATCCGCCAGATCAACTCGACGATCCCGACCATCGAGGAGCTCGAGCTGCCGCCGATCCTGAAGGACATCGTGATGTCCAAGCGCGGGCTCGTGATCGTCGTCGGCGCCACCGGCTCGGGCAAGTCGACGTCGCTCGCCGCGATGGTCGGCTACCGCAACGAGAAGACGCGCGGCCACATCGTCACGATCGAGGACCCGGTCGAGTACGTGCACACGCACCGCGGCTGCGTCGTGACCCACCGCGAGGTCGGTGTCGACACCGAGAGCTGGCACACCGCCCTGAAGAACACGCTGCGCCAGGCCCCGGACGTCATCATGATCGGCGAAATCCGCGATCGCGAGACCATGGAATACGGCATCCAGTTCGCCGAGACGGGCCATCTCGTGCTCGCGACGCTGCACGCCAACAGCTCCAACCAGGCGCTCGACCGCATCATCAACTTCTTCCCGGAGGAGAAGCGCGAGCAGCTCCTGATGGACCTGTCGCTGAACATCCGCTCGATGATCTCGCAGCGCCTCGTGCCGCGCGAGAAGGCCGAGGGCCGCATCGCCGCGATGGAGATCCTGATCGGCACGCCGCTGGTCGCGGACCTGATCTTCCGCGGCGAGGTGTCGAAGATCAAGGAAGTGATGGCGCGCTCGAACCGCCTCGGCATGAAGACCTTCGATCAGGCGTTGTTCGACCTGTACGAGGCCGGCACGATCTCCTACGAGGAGGGCCTCAGGAACGCCGACTCCAAGAACGAGCTGCGCCTGCGCATCAAGCTCGAGAGCAAGCGCGAGGACCGCCTGCAGGCCGAGGCCGGCAGCACGCTGAGGATCGTCGATGAGTCCAACGACGGCAAAATCTACTAAGCCGGGGGGCGGCGAAGCCGCCGCGCGCGAGGCCGACGAGGGCCGCTTCAGCATCAAGCCGCTGCTGAAGCTGATGGCGGAGCGCAAGGCGTCGGACCTGTTCTTCACGTCCAACTCGCCGGTCAAGATCAAGATCGAGGGGCTCATCCACTCGATCAACAAGCAGGTGCTGAGCGCCGAGTCGGTGCGCGACATCGCGTACAGTCTGATGAGCGCCGAGCAGCTCGAGCACTTCCAGAACGAGCTCGAGATCGACTTCGCGATCTCGGAGCCGGGCGTGGGCCGCTTCCGCGCCGCGGTGTTCTACCAGCGCGGCTTTCCTGCGATGGTGCTGCGCTACATCAGCGTGGACACGCCGAAGCTCGAGCAGCTCGGGCTGCCCGAGACGCTCGTCGACCTCGCGATGCTGAAGCGCGGGCTGGTGCTGATGGTCGGCGCCACGGGCTCGGGCAAGTCCACGACGCTCGCGGCGATGATCAACCACCGCAACGAGAACAGCTCGGACCACATCCTGACGATCGAGGACCCGGTCGAGTTCCTGCACCAGAACCGCAAGGCGATCGTCAACCAGCGCGAGGTCGGGCTCGACACGCGCTCGTTCAGCAGGGCGCTGCGTGCGGCGATGCGCGCGGCACCGGACGTGATCCTGATCGGCGAGATCCGCGACCGCGAGACCCTGGAGTCGGCGATCGCGCTCGCGGGCACCGGGCACCTCGCCATCGCGACGCTCCACGCCAACAACTGCGCGGAGACGCTCGACCGCATCATCAACCTGTTCCCGCGCGACCAGCACGCTCAGATCTTCCTCGACCTGTCGCAGTACCTGCGCGCGATCGTCTCCCAGCGCCTGGTCCGCGGCCGCAACGCCAAGCGCGTCGCCGCGGTCGAGGTGATGCTGAACACGCCGCACATCCAGGACCTCATCAAGAAGGGCGACGTCATCGCGGTCAAGGAAGCGATGCTGACGTCGAACGAGCGCGGCATCCAGAACTTCGACTCGGCGCTCCTGCACCTCTACAAGGAGGGGCGGATCGACATCGAGGAAGCGCTCAACAACGCCGACTCGCGCACCAACCTCGAGGCGCGCATCAACTTCGGCTGAATCGCCGTCCCGGCACGCGTGCGAGCCGGCGGGATCACGTAGCGAGTGAGTGTCCGATCTTCCGAGCGCAGGTGATCCCGCCGGCGACGTACGCGCGCCAGCTAGGCGGTGAACACCGTGGCCGCATCGAACACCGGCCCATCCACGCACACGCGCTTCATGGCCGGTCCCTCCGGCGTCTGCACGAGCACCGTGCAACCCGCGCAGCCACCGACCCCGCAGGCCATGTTCTCCTCGAGCGACGCCTGGCAGGGCACGCCGTGGCGGCGCGCGAGCGCGGCGACGGCGACCAGCATGCCGTGCGGCCCGCAGGTGCAGACCTCGACCTCGCTGCGCTCCGCGGGCGACAGCGAAGCCAGCCAGGCGTCCGCGAGCTCCGTGACATAGCCGCGATGGCAGCCCGCGAAGCCGGCAAGGCTCGCGAGCCGCGACGGCACGCCGAGTTCCTCGAGCAGCGGCATCGCGGCGGTCGCGCCCGCGGGCAGGCCGGGTACCGCCAGGCGGGAGGCAGTCGCCTCGAACGGGAACGGCAGTTCCGAGCCCATCAGCACGAGCGGACGCACGCCGTTGCGGCCGGCGGCGAGCCGCTCGGCGAAGAACACGATCGGCGGGATACCGACGCCACCGCCGACGAGCAGGAGGCGCGGCCGCGCGGCGCTTGCCGTGAACCCGCGGCCGATCGGGCCGAGGCAGGAAATCGCCTCGCCCGGGCGGCGCAGGGCCAGTTCCGCGAGCCCGTGGCCGACGACCTTGTAGAGCACCTCGAC
>JBQTKI010000116.1:0-6926 GCA_052386275.1 Gammaproteobacteria bacterium | reverse complement strand
ATCGTGCCGGGTTTCAGCGTGAGTGTCGCCATCAGCGGACCGAGGGCAGGTCGAGTCCTTGCTCGCGCGCGCAGGCGATCGCGCGCTCGTAGCCCGCGTCCGCGTGGCGCATGACGCCCGTGCCCGGGTCGTTTCGCAACACGCGAGCGATGCGCGCAGCGGCGGCATTGGTGCCGTCGCACACGATCACGACGCCCGCATGCTGCGAGAATCCCATGCCGACGCCGCCGCCGTGGTGAATCGAGACCCAGGTGGCGCCTGATGCGGTATTCAGCAGCGCATTCAGGAACGGCCAGTCGGAGACCGCATCCGAGCCGTCCTTCATCGCCTCGGTCTCGCGGTTCGGGCTCGCCACCGAGCCCGAGTCGAGGTGATCGCGCCCGATCACGACGGGCGCCTTCAGTTCGCCCTTCGCCACCATCTCGTTGAATGCGAGGCCGAGGCGTGCGCGGTCTTTCAATCCCACCCAGCAGATGCGCGCGGGCAGCCCCTGGAACCGGATGCGCTCGCGTGCCATGTGGAGCCAGCGGTGCAGATGCGCATCGTCCGGAATCAGCTCCTTCACCTTCGCGTCGGTGCGGAAAATGTCCTCCGCCTCGCCCGACAGCGCGACCCAGCGGAACGGGCCGATGCCCTCGCAGAACAGCGGGCGTACATAGGCCGGCACGAAGCCGGGGAAGTCGAAGGCGTTCTTCAGGCCCTCGTCGAAGGCGACCTGGCGGATGTTGTTGCCGTAGTCGAAGACGATCGCGCCTCTCGCCTTCAAGTCCAGCATTGCCTGTACGTGGATCTTCATCGAGGCGCGCGCCTCGCGCTCTATGCGCGCGGGATCCTTGCGGCGCGCTTCCGCCGCCTGCGCGAGGGTCCAGCCGCGCGGCAGGTAGCCGTTCCTCGGATCGTGCGCCGAGGTCTGGTCGGTGACCGCATCCGGCACCACGCCGCGGCGCACGAGTTCCGGCAGCACGTCGGCCGCGTTGCCGAGAAGCCCGACCGACAGCGCGCGCTTCGCCGCACAGGCCTCTCGCACGAGCACCAGCGCCTCATCCAGCGTCGTCGTCTTGCGATCCACGTAGCCGGTGCGCAGCCGGAAGTCGATGCGCGATTCGTCGCACTCGACCGCGAGCATCGAGAAGCCGGCCATGGTCGCCGCGAGCGGCTGGGCGCCGCCCATGCCACCCAAGCCCGCCGTCAGGATCCATCGTCCTGCGGCCGCCGAATTAAAATGGGTGCGCGCGCAGGCGCCGAAGGTCTCATAGGTGCCCTGCACGATGCCCTGCGAGCCGATGTAGATCCAGGAGCCCGCCGTCATCTGGCCGAACATCATGAGGCCCTTGCGGTCGAGCTCATGGAAGTGTTTCCAGGTCGCCCAGTGCGGCACCAAGTTGGAATTCGCGATCAGGACGCGCGGCGCGTCCGGGTGCGTCTGGAACACGCCGACCGGTTTGCCCGACTGCACCAAGAGCGACTCGTCGTCCTTCAACCGGCGCAGCACGGAAAGAATGGTGTCGAACGCCTGCCAGTCGCGCGCGGCCTTGCCGATGCCGCCGTAGACGACGAGCGCGTCCGGATGTTCCGCGACCTCGGGGTCGAGGTTGTTCTGGATCATCCGGAACGGCGCTTCGGTCAGCCAGCTGCGGCAGGAGAGCTTCGCGCCGCGCGGCGCACGCACGATGCGCGCGGCGGCGGGTTTCGCGGCGGGCTCGGCATTCATGGGGGCGCAGGATACCTCAGTACAAGCGCGATTCTGGCATAATCGCCGCCCAGCCGATCCCCTTCCCCATGAACGACAACCGCTCCATTGCCCGCGCGACGCTCGGTGCCGTCGGCGTCGTGTACGGCGACATCGGCACGAGCCCGTTGTATGCGCTTCGCGAAGCGACCGCGGCCGCGGGCGGCGCCGCCGACCCGAACGCGGTGCTCGGCGTGGTGTCGCTCATCTTCTGGAGCCTGCTCGTCGTCATCACGCTCAAGTACGTGGTGCTCGTGCTGCGCGCGGACAACGACGGCGAGGGCGGCATCCTGTCGCTGGTCGCGCTGGTGCAGCGCAAGGCGGCCATTGCCGGGCCGTGGGCATTCCGGCTGGTCGCACTGGGCGTCGCGGGCACCGCGCTCTTCTATTGCGACGCGCTCCTGACGCCCGCGATCTCGGTGCTGAGCGCGGTCGAGGGCCTCGAACTCATCGACCCCGGCATGCGCCAGGCGGTGATCCCGATCACGCTCGCGATCATCGTCGCGCTGTTTGCGCTGCAGTCGCGCGGCACGGCGCGCGTCGGCGCGCTGTTCGGGCCGGTCATGGTGCTGTGGTTCGTCACGCTCGGCTTCCTCGGCGTGCGCGCGATCGTGGCCGAGCCCGGGGTCCTTGCGGCGCTCTACCCGGGCTACGCGATCAAGCTCCTCGTCGCGCACCCGGGACTTTCGCTCGCGATCCTGGGCGCGGTGTTCCTCGTGCTGACCGGCGGCGAGGCGCTCTATGCCGACATGGGTCATTTCGGCCGCCGGCCGGTGCAGCTCGCGTGGTTCGGGCTGGTGTGGCCGGGCCTCCTGCTCAACTACTTCGGCCAGGGCGCGCTCCTCCTTGCAAACCCGGCGGCCGCCGCGAATCCCTTCTTCGGGATCGCGCCGGCCGCGGCGCTGCCGTTCATGCTGGCGCTCGCGACCGCGGCGACCGTGATCGCCTCGCAGGCGACGATCTCCGGCGCCTTCTCGATCACGCGCCAGGCGGTGCAGCTCGACCTGTTGCCGCGCGTGCGCATCCTGCAGACCTCGGCCGACGAACGCGGCCAGATCTACGTGCCGGCGACCAACGCCATCATGATGGTCGCGGTCATCGCCTTCGTGCTCGGCTTCGGTTCCTCGGGCGCGATCTCCGGCGCCTACGGCGCGTCCGTCATGGGCACGATGCTCGTCACGACCATCCTCGGCATGGTCGCGGCGCGCTCGGCATGGCGGTGGCCGGCCTGGCGCATCGCCGCGGTGTTCGGCCTGTTCCTGCTCGTGGACCTCGCGTTCGTGCTCGGCAACGCCAGCAAGATCCCGGGCGGCGGCTGGGTGCCGCTCGCGCTCGCCGTCGGCATGTACGGGCTATTCGTCACCTGGCGCGACGGGCGCGCGAAGCTTCGCGAGGAGCTGCGCCGGCGCGCGGTGCCGATGTCGGAGCTGCCGAAGCTCCTCGAGGGCGCGACCCGCGTGCCCGGCACGGCCATATTCCTCGTCAGCCACCGCGGATTCGTGCCGACCGCGCTCTTGCGGAACCTCGAGCACAACCACGTCTGCCACGAGCGCATCGTGATCCTGCACTTCGAGATTGAGCGCACGCCGCGCCGCGACGCGGTCAACCGCGCCTGGCCCGAGGAAATCCTGCCGGGCGTGTGGACCATCAACGCGAAGTTCGGGTTCATGGAGACCATCGACGTGAGCGCGGCGCTGCGCGGTTCCGCGCGCTGCGGACTGCGCCTCGACGACGACCCGACCTTCTTCCTCGGCTGGCACCTGGTGCGCGCGCGCCCGCGGGCGGGGCTCACCGGCGTGAAGGCCCGCCTGTTCGCCTGGATGCAGCGCCGGAGCGCCCAGGCCGCGGAGTTCTTCCGCATGCCGACGCGAAACGTCGTCGTGCTCGCGACCGACATCGCGATCTAGCGCCGCCGCGTCACTGCGCGAACTTCCGCTCGACCGCCTCGTAGTGGTCGATGACCTGGCGCACGTAATGGCGCTTGGAGAGGTAGTCGCCCGGCCAGAAGCTGCGTTTGAAGCCGTAGATGATGATGGACTTGAGGTCGTGCCGGTCGAGGCCCAGGTGCTTGACCGCGAGCCAGAGCTCGTTCGTGACGCTCGTGTTGCTCATCAGCCGGTTGTCGGTGCAGAGCGTGGTCGAGAGCCGCTTCGCGCGCAGCTTGCGGAAGGTGTGGTCGTCGAGCCATCTCAGCTTCGGGTTGGTCTGGAGATTGCTGGTCAGGCAGACCTCGAGCGTGATGCGCCGGTCGGCGATGTAGTTGCCGAGCCGGTCCACGTAGTGCTCGCGGTCCTCGATCTCCGGGTCCTGGATCTGGTCGGCCTCGAGCAGATAGGTGCCGTGGCCGATGCGGTCCGCGTGCAGGTCGGTGATCGCCTGGAAGATGGACTCGGGGCCGTAGGCCTCGCCCGCGTGCACGGTGCGCTTCAGGAAATGCCGGTGCGCGTAGTCGAACGCGTCCTTGTGCGCGCCCGCCGGATAACCGGCCTCCTCGCCCGCGAGGTCGAAACCGACCACCTGGTAGCCGTGGCGGTCGCGCGCCATGATCGCCGCGCGCGCCAGGTCGATGGAAGCCATCGCGTACAGGTCCTTGGGCCGCGTATACGGGTGCGCGTCGAAGAGCGTGGCGTAGTAGCGCGAGAAATCCCGCGTGAACATCCGAAGCGCACAGCAGATGATGCCGTACTCGAAGGGCGCCTCGCGACCGGCGGCGACCTCGGGCTTGCGGTTGTAGGCGTCGCGTGCGCGGCGCAGGCCCTTGTCGACCGCGGCGATCACCGCGACCGCGTCGAGGCCGGGGCGCACGTGCAGTTGTGGCGCGAAGCGCACCTCGAGGTAGCGCACGCCTTCCTGCTGATTGTCCTCGGCGAGCTCGCAGGCGATTCGCTCAAGCGACTCCGCGTCCTGCATCACCGCGACCGTGTAGACGAAGCCTTTCAGGTAGTCACCGAGGCTGGTGTAGCGCTCGGTGTAGACCGTCTCGCGCAGCCCGCCCTCGGTCCAGCTCGGCAGCTGCACATGATGCACGCGGGCGAGATCGATCAAAGTCGGGATGCGCAGCGAGCCGTCGAGGTGCACGTGCAGGTCGGTCTTCGGCAGCGCGGCGATGAAGTCCTTGGTGATGGTCGGGTCGGGCACGGCAGCTCCGTCAGGGCGGTACGGGCATGCAGCATAACGCGGCCGCAGCGGGCTCCGGTAAACTGCGCGCGTGGGAGGCGCTGAAACGCAGCAATGGACCCGGGTCGTCCGCAACGGCACGGTCGCAACCTGCACCGAGCGCGCCGCCTATGGCCTGGTCCCACAGGGCGCGGTCGCGATGGCGGGCGCGAACATCGCCTGGGTGGGCGCCGACCGCGAGCTGCCCGCGCAGCTGCCCGCCGCCGTCGAAGTCACCGACGCGGGGGGCGCGCTCGTCACACCCGGGCTCGTGGACTGCCACACGCACCTGGTCTGGGCCGGCTCCCGCCACCGCGAGTTCGAGCAGAGATTGCAGGGCGCGAGCTACGAGGACATCGCGCGCGCGGGCGGCGGCATCGTCTCGACCGTCGCCGCGACGCGCGCCGCAAGCGAGGACGAACTGCTCGCGCTCGCGCTGCCACGCGCGCTGCGGCTTGCTGCCGAGGGCGTGACCTGCCTCGAGATCAAGAGCGGCTACGGGCTCGACCGCGACCACGAGCTCAAGATGCTCAGGGTCGCCCGCAGGATTGGCGAACGCCTGCCGGTGACCGTGCGAACCACGCTCCTCGCCGCGCACGCGGTGCCGCCCGAGTTCAGTGGCCGCAGCGACGACTATACTAAATGTATATGCGAGGAGATCCTGCCGGCCGCGGTAGCGGCCGGCCTCGCGGACGCCGTGGACGCGTTCTGCGAGAACATCGGCTTCACCGCCCCACAGGTCGAACGCGTGTTCGCCCGCGCCCGCGAACTCGGCCTCGCGGTCAAGCTGCACGCCGAGCAGCTTTCGAATCAGGGCGGCGCGGCGCTCGCCGCAGGCTTCAGCGCGCTCTCGGCGGACCACCTCGAGCACGCGGACGAGGCCGGCGTGCAAGCGATGGCGAAAGCCGGCACCGTCGCCGTGCTGCTGCCGGCGGCGTTCTACTACCTGCGCGAGACCAAGCTGCCGCCGATCGAACTGCTGCGCCGACATCGCGTGCCGATCGCGATCGCGAGCGACCTCAACCCCGGCAGCGCACCGATCGCCTCGCTGCTCCTCAACCTCAACATGGCCTGCACGCTGTTCCGGCTGACCCCCGAGGAGGCACTCACGGGCGTCACGCGACACGCCGCCGCCGCACTCGGGCTCGCCGCCGAACGCGGTACGCTCGAGGCGGGCAAGCGCGCGGACATCGTGGTCTGGGACGCGGGGCATCCCGCCGAGCTTTCGGCGCAGTACGGTATGGCGCGACCCACGCTCATCCTCAAGGACGGCGCGTGAAGGAAACGCTCTCCGCCGCGCGCTGGAACGAGCTTGCCGCCCGGCTCGGCATCGAGAAACCGCTCATCGCGTTCCGCTGGCTCGAGTTGCACTACGAGGAGCGCGCGCGCAAGTACCACACGCCGCATCACGTCAACGAGTGCCTCGCGGCGCTCGATCGCTGCACGCATCCCGAAGCCGGCAATCCGCTCCTCGAGTACGCGCTCTGGTTTCACGATGCCATCTACAACACCTTCTCGAAGAAGAACGAGGAGCGCAGCGCCGAGGCCGCCGTCCGCGTGCTCGAGAACTCCGGCCGGTCCGCGGCCGATTGTGGCCTGGTGCGCGAACTCATCCTGGCGACCCGCCATGGACCGCAGCCCGCCGAAGCGCCCGCGCAGCTGATGGTGGACGTGGATCTCTCGATCCTGGGCGCCGAGGCCGACCGTTACGCCGAGTTCGAGCTGCAGATCCGCGCCGAGTACTGGTGGGTGCCGACGGCGATGTACCGCCGACAGCGCGGCGCGATCCTGAATTCCTTCCTGACGCGCCCCTCCGTGTTTGCGACACACGAATTTCGCGAGCGCCACGAGCGCCAGGCGCGCAATAACCTCGCCTGGGGGCTGGAGCAACTCAGCTTCGGCCGCGCCACCTTTCGCTGGACCGCACGATTCTGAGCATGCGCCGCATCGCATTCCTCACGCTCGGCCAGCGCGGTGACTTCGTGATCGACGACGAGCTGGCGGTCGCCCCGCTCGCGCGCCGCGGCATCGCCGTCGAGAC
>JBQTKI010000115.1:0-4325 GCA_052386275.1 Gammaproteobacteria bacterium | reverse complement strand
GTCGCGGTGCAGATCCTCGGGCGCTCGACGCCCGTCGAGCTGGACTTCGGGCAGGTGGAGAAGGTCTGAACCATGGCGAAGAAGGTACAGGGATACGTCAAGCTGCAGATCCCGGCGGGCGGGGCGAACCCGAGCCCGCCGGTCGGCCCGGCGCTCGGCCAGCAGGGCGTGAACATCATGGAGTTCTGCAAGCAGTTCAACGCCGCGACCCAGAAGGAGGAGAAGGGCCTGCCGATCCCGGTGATCATCACCGTGTACAGCGACCGCAGCTTCACCTTCATCCTGAAGACGCCGCCGGCCGCGGTGCTGGTGCGGAAGGCAATCGGCATCGAGAAGGGCTCGGGCACGCCGAACACCAAGAAGGTCGGCAAGATCACGCGCAAGCAGCTCGAGGCGATCGCGAAGCAGAAGATGCCGGACCTGACCGCGGCCGACATGGACGCGGCGGTGCGCACCATCGCGGGCTCCGCCCGCAGCATGGGCGTCGAAGTGGAGGGCAGCTGACATGGCGACCCTGTTCAAGCGCCAGAAGCCCTGGACCGAGCGCGTGCAGCCGGGCCGCGCGTACCCGATCGACGACGCGATCACGCTCGTCAAGGAATTCGCGAACGCGAAGTTCGACGAGACCGTGGACGTCGCGATCAACCTGGGCATTGACCCGGCGAAGTCGGACCAGCAGGTGCGCGGCTCGACCGTGATGCCGCACGGCACCGGCAAGAAGGTGCGCGTCGCCGTGTTCACGCAGGGCAAGAACACGGACGCCGCGCGCGAGGCCGGCGCCGACATCGTGGGCCTCGAGGACCTCGCCGAGAAAGTCAGGGGCGGCCAGATCGACTTCGACGTGGTGGTCGCGAGCCCCGACGCGATGCGCGTGGTCGGCGGGCTTGGCCAGATCCTGGGGCCCCGCGGACTGATGCCGAACCCGAAGGTCGGCACCGTGACGCCTGACGTCGCCGGCGCGGTCAGGAACGCGAAGGCGGGCCAGGTGCGCTATCGCTGCGACAAGGCGGGCATCGTCCATTGCACGATCGGCAAGGCGAGCTTCGCGCCCGCCGCGCTGAAGGAGAACCTGATGGCTCTGATCGCCGACATCCAGAAGCACAAGCCCGGGACGTCGAAGGGCGTGTTCCTGCAGCGAGTGTCGGTGTCCTCGACGATGGGTCCCGGCGTCGCCGTGGACCGCGCGTCGCTCGGAGTGTGAGGAGGCAGATTTCGTAAGTCCGGGCAGAGCCCGGGCCATCGAAGACCGCAGGCGGGGCGACGGCCCCTTAATGGACGCCTGCGCAGATGGTGGAACCCGTGCCGGTCCCCCGGCCTGGTCCCGCCGCAAGGAGGGTTGGATGGGACTGAGACTGGAAGACAAGCAGGCGATGGTGACCGAGGTGCAGGCCGTTGCGCAGACCGCGCATTCGGTTGTCGCGGCGGAATATCGTGGACTGACGGTGTCGCAGCTGACGGGCCTGCGCGCGAAGGCGCGCCAGTCCGGCGTCTGGATGCGCGTCGTCAAGAACACGCTGGCGCGCCGCGCGGTCACCGGCACTCCGTACGAGTGCATCGCAGGCTCGCTCAAGGGACCGCTGATCCTCGCGTTCTCCAGGGAGGACCCGGGCGCCGCCGCCCGCGTCGTCAAGGAGTTCGCGAAGGGCAACGACAAACTGGTCCCGACGCTGGTCGCACTGGGCGGGCAGGTGTATTCCGCCGCCGAGATCGACCGCGTCGCGAGCCTGCCGACCCGGGCCCAGGCGCTTGGGCTGCTGCTCGGCGTGATGCAGGCACCGGTGGTCAAGCTGGTGCGCACGCTCGCCGAGCCTGCCGCGATGCTGGTTCGCACGGTGGCCGCGGTCAGGGCGGCGAAAGCCGCCTGACGGCCGCACCGGAACGGGTTTTACCACACAAATTCATCTGGAGACATGACGATGGCTGCTAGCAAGGAACAGATTCTCGAGGCGATCTCGAACATGACGATCATGGAAGTCGTCGACCTCGTGAAGATGATGGAAGACAAGTTCGGCGTCAGCGCCGCGGCGCCGGTCGCCGTGGCCGCAAGCGCCGCCGGCGGCGCCGCCGCGCCTGCCGCGGAGGAGAAGACGGAGTTCACCGTCACGATGAAGGCCTACCCGGCGGAGAAGAAAGTGGGCGTCATCAAGGTGATCCGCGAGATCACGGGCCTCGGCCTCAAGGAAGCCAAGGACCTCGTGGAAGGCGCGCCGTCGACCGTCAAGGAAAGCGTGTCGAAGGCCGATTCGGACAAGATCAAGAAGCAGCTCGAGGACGCGGGCGCCACGGTCGAGGTCAAGTAACGACCTCCATGCGAGGGCACCGCCCCGCAGTCCGAGGCACCGGACAGAGGCAGCGCCCGCCCCCTTGCGGGGGCGGACGACCTGCCGCTGCCCGGCGTGCCGCTTTGGCATTGAACAGGCACAGGTGACGACGATGGCCTACACGTTTACCGAGAAGAAGCGCATCCGGAAGAACTTTGGCAAGCGCCAGGGCATTCTGGACGTGCCTCCGCTGCTCGCGATCCAGACCGACTCGTACGCGCATTTCCTGCAGCTCCTCGAGTCGCGGGCGCTGCACGCGGAACTCTCCTCGCACACGGGCGGCGCGGTCGCCGGCGGCCGGCTGCTCTCCGAGGAGCAGGAGCGCGCCATCATCGACCGCCACCTGCGGCGCGCGGGCTTGCACGCCGCGTTCCAGAGCGTGTTCCCGATCAGGAGCTACTCGGGCCATGCGACGCTCGAGTACGTCTACTACTACCTCGGCGAGCCGGTGTTCGACGTCAAGGAATGCCAGGTCCGCGGCCTGACCTACGCCGCGCCGATCCGCGTGCGGTTGCGCCTGCGCGTGATGGACAAGGAATCGCCGGGCGCCTCGCGCGTCAAGCGCGCGATCGAGCAGGAGGTGTACCTCGGCGAGCTGCCGCTGATGACCGAGAACGGCACCTTCATCGTCAACGGCACCGAGCGCGTGATCGTGTCCCAGCTGCACCGCAGCCCGGGCGTGATCTTCGACCACGACAAGGGCAAGACCCACAGCTCCGGCAAGCTGCTGTTCCAGGCGCGCGTGATCCCGTACCGCGGCTCGTGGCTCGACTTCGAGTTCGACGCCAAGGACTGCGTATTCGCGCGCATCGACCGGCGCCGCAAGCTCCCGGTCACGATCCTGCTGCGCGCGCTCGGCTACTCGAATACCGAGATTCTGAAGCTGTTCTTCGACCAGAACACGGTGCACCTGACGAAGAAGGGGCCGGAACTGGAGCTCGTGCCCGAGCGCCTGCGCGGCGAGACCGCGCTGTTCGAGATCAGCGCGAACGGCAAGGTCATCGTCGAGGAAGGCCGCCGCATCACGGCGCGCCACGTGCGCCAGCTCGAGGAGGCCGGCGTGCGCCGCCTCGCGGTGCCGGTCGAATACCTCGAGGGCAGGATCCTGGCCCACGACGTCGCGGACCCCGCGACCGGCGAGGTGCTGGCGAGCGCGAACGACGTGCTGTCCGCGGCGCTGGTCGAGCGCTTCGTGAATGCGAACGTCGAGACCTTCGGCACGCTGTACGTGAACGATCTCGACCGCGGCCCGTACGTCTCCGACACGCTGCGCATCGACCCGACCACGACGCGGCTCGAGGCGCTGATCGAGATCTACCGGATGATGCGCCCCGGCGAGCCGCCGACCAAGGACGCGGCCGAGAACCTGTTCCACAACCTGTTTTTCAACGGCGAGCGCTACGACCTGTCGGCGGTCGGCCGCATGAAGTTCAACCGCCGGGTGAACCGCGCCGTGCCGGAGGGCCTCACCGAGGCCGGGATCGAGCGCTGGCTCGAGGAGCCGGGCATCCTCTACGACGGCCGCTACTTCTCGACCGTGTCCGAGCAGCGCAAGGACGAGGCCGGCAAGGCGCTGGTCGTCAAGTACGGCGCCGGCATGTCGGACGTGGTCGAAGTGCTGCGCACGCTGATCGCGATCAAGAACGGCGACGGCAAGGTGGACGATATCGACCATCTCGGCAACCGCCGCGTGCGCTGCGTCGGCGAGATGGCCGAGGTCGCGTTCCGCATCGGCCTGGTGCGCGTCGAGCGCGCGGTCAAGGAGCGCCTGACGATCGCCGAGAACGAGGACATCAACCCGCAGGACATGATCAACGCCAAGCCGGTGGCCGCGGCGGTCAAGGAGTTCTTCGGGTCCTCGCAGCTGTCCCAGTTCATGGACCAGAACAACCCGCTGTCCGAGATCACCCACAAGCGCCGCGTGTCGGCGCTCGGCGAGGGCGGGCTCAAGCGCGAACGCGCCGGGTTCGAGGTGCGCGACGTGCACCCGACCCACTACGGCCG
>JBQTKI010000114.1:0-12589 GCA_052386275.1 Gammaproteobacteria bacterium | reverse complement strand
CGCGCGGCGCCGTGGCGGCGCGCGACTTCGGCCTTGGCGTCGGTGCTCACGACCGCGATCACCTTCGCGCCGAGCGCCACTGCCCATTGCAGCGCGATCAGCCCGACGCCGCCGGATGCCGAATGCATCAGGATCGGTTCCTTCACGCGAATGCGATGGCAGCGCTGCAGCAGGAACCAGGCCGTCAGGCCCTTCAGCATCATCGCCGCTGCCTGCTGGTCCGAAATGCCTGCCGGCAGCGGCACCACGCGGCTCGCGTCGATCACGCGCTCGGTAGCGTAGGCGCCCGCGACGTTGCTCGCGTAAGCCACCCGGTCGCCGGGCTTGAGCTGCGCCACCTGGCCGCCCACCTCGGCGACGACCCCCGCGCCCTCGCGACCGAGCACGGCCGGAAGCTGTGCCGGGTAAAGTCCGCTGCGCTCGTAAGTGTCGATGAAGTTGACGCCGATCGCGGTGTGCCGGATCCGCACCTGGCGCGGCCCGAGCGGCTCAGGAGGCACATCCTCAAAGCGCAATACTTCTGGGCCGCCGTGCTGGTGGACGCGGATTGCGCGAGGCATGACCACGTCAGTCTAACCTGACTCGCGCCTCAGGCGCGCGGGTGGACGTTGGCGTTCAGGCGGAACAGGTTGGTCGGATCGTATCGGGTCTTGAGCGCGACCAGCCGCTTGTGGTTACCGCCGTAGGCTTCGCCGACTCGATCGGCCGCCATCTCCGACAGGTTGGTATTCGCATAGAAACCCTTCGTATATGCCTCGAGCGCTGGCCACCTGGCTTTCGCCCAACCGACGTTCGCGGCATCTTCGGCAGGATGGTCACCGCTGGTCTGGAGGAGCACGCTGTACAGTGCGGTGCGATGCCAGAACGCCGTGGCGTCAGGCGCCACGCGCTCGATGGCCCCGCCTTTGGGCGGCATCGCAATACGTGCCCGGGGGACCGCGGCGCCTGCGATCGTCTCCAGCATCACGTCGATCAGCCCGTCCTCAAGCGTGTGCACGAATCCCGACCTGGTGTAGTAGCGGCCGCCGATGCGCGCGCGCTCGTCATCCTGCGTCTGGAGCTGCGTGTAACGCACCGGCTTGACGTCATCCTGGATCGCTTTTCCAAGTTTGCGATAAGGCACGAGCGCAGCCTCGGCCGCCGCCGGCGGGTCGCTACAGCAGACATCCAGGATCATCGCGCGCCCGTCTCCCGGCATCGTGGTCAGAATCGGCTCGATCCAGAGGCCTTCGGGCGCGCGCGAGTAGAGCTCCGCGAAACCGCGCAGCGCCTGACGTGCCTGATCGAACGGAAAGACCAGGTGCCCGCCCGTGACCCAGCCGTCGAACGGATGCAGCCGATACTCGAACGAGGTCACGACGCCGAAATTGCCGCCTCCGCCTCGCACGCCCCAGAACAGGTCGGCATCCTGCGTGGCACTTGCCTCGAGCAGGCGACCGTCCGCGGTGACAATGTCCACCGACGTCAACTGATCGCAGGTCAGGCCGTACCGGCGCGCCAGACGTCCGAAACCTCCGCCCAGCGTCAGCCCGCCGGCGCCGGTGTGCGAGACCGTGCCCGTGGTCGTGACGAGTCCAAACGCCAGCGTCTCGCGATCCAGATCCCCGAGCAGTGCGCCGCCGCTGGCACGCGCGAGCCGGCGCACCGGGTCCACGCGCACGTTGCGCATCGTCGCGAGATCGATCATGAGCCCGCCGTCGCATACCGACTGACCCGAGAGGCTGTGCCCGCCGCCGCGCACGGCGACCAGCAGTTCGTGCGCCCGCGCGAACTGCACCGAGCGCACGACGTCCGCGGCGCCGAGGCAGCGGGCGATCAACGCCGGCCGGCGGTCGAACATGCCGTTGAAGATCTTGCGTGCGTCGTCGTACCCGCTGGCTCCCGGCAACAGGAGCTGTCCGCGCAGCCCGGCGCGGAAATCCTCCACGTCCGCGCGCGGCAGCAGGGTACGCCGGCCGTCGCCAGTGACGGCCTCGACGTCGGTTGCGACCGCACTGACAGCCGAGAACGCGCGACCGAATGGCAGCGTCGCCACGCCCATCGCCGCGACGGCGGACGCGCAGAATGTCCTTCGCTTCATGTGCAGCTCCCCGCTACAGCGGATGTTCGGCGAACCGGAGGTCCGCGACCGGCCGGCCGCCGATCAGATGTTCCTGGATGATGCGCTCGATGTTGTCGGGGGTCGCCTGCTTGTACCAGACGCCGTCCGGATAGACGACCATGATCGGACCCTCGCGGCAGATGCGGAAACAGTCCGCGCGCGTGCGCAGCACCCCCTGGTCCGCGTCCGCGAGGCCGACTTCCTTGAGCCGGCGCTTGAGGTACTTCCAGGACGCCTCGCCCTGCTCCGCGGGGGCGCAGTCGCCGTGGATGCAGAGGAAGACGTGCCGGCGCGCGCCGGAAAGCGCGATCTTCGCGATGGCCGCGTCGAGCGAGACCGCTTTCTGTGTCTCGCCGGGATCGCTCAAAGCGCGGCCTCGTCCATCTCGCTGGTGCGTATGCGGATCACGCGTTCGATCGAGGTCACGAAAATCTTGCCGTCGCCGACCTTGCCGGTCTTGGCGGCGCCAATGATGGCTTCGGTCACCTGGTCCACGAGGTCGTCGCGCACCGCGACTTCGATGCGGGTCTTCGGCACGAAGTCCACCACGTATTCGGCGCCACGGTACAGCTCGGTGTGGCCGCGCTGGCGGCCGAAGCCCTTCACCTCGGTCACGGTCATGCCGGAGATGCCGATCTCGGACAGCGCCGCGCGGACGTCGTCGAGCTTGAACGGCTTGATGATGGCGGTGACGAGCTTCATGAACGGCTCCTGCGTGTAGTTGGGCTACCCGCGGTACTGGATGCAGATTCTATGCCGAGAAGCCCGCGCACCGTAAATCAACGGCTTGCGGACGCGAAACCTGCGCGATGCACCGAGACGGCGCGCAGCTGCTTTCGGCTGCGCCAAGCCGGTGCCTCCCGCGGAAATTCCGACGTTTCTCACAGAAATCCACGAGACCGGGGCGCAAGCACGCCGGTAGCTTGACGTGGCCCGACAGGAAGCCGGGCCCATTCCGGAGGCACAGCAATGGAACTGTCGTTCAGTCGGCGCCGCCTGGGCGCCCTGGTTCTGATCCCGCTCCTCTCCATCGCGCATTCGGCGCTCGCGTCGGTCGGCCGCACGCCCGGTTTCGCCGCCGTCACGCCGGACGGCGAGGCGAGTTACTCGATACCGCTGCAGTTGCCCCCCGGAGCCAACGGCATGACGCCGCAGCTCTCGCTCCAGTACCGGCAACGATCGGCGGGCGGTCTGCTCGGGATCGGCTGGAGCATCGGTGGCCTGTCGCAAATCGCGCGTTGTCCCCGCACCGTCGCCCAGGATGGCCTCGCGGCGCCGGTAGCGACGTCGGACGGCCTGCGCTTCTGCCTGGATGGCCAGCGGCTGGTGCTTGCGGGCGGCGGTTACTACGGCGCCCCGGGCGCGGAGTACCGCACCGAGATCGAGTCTTTCTCGCGCATACGCTCGGTTGCGGGCGCCGGATCGGCGCCACGCAATTTCGTCGTCGAAACGGCCGACGGCAGGGTGCTCGAGTACGGCGCGACGGCTGATTCGCGCATCGACTGGAGCTCGTCCGTGAATCCGGCCAACGACGCGCGCACCTGGGCGCTCAACCGCATCCGCGATCGCTCAGGCAACGTGATCGACTTTCAGTACAGCGAGAACACTACGAACGGAAGCTTTCGCATCACCGAGGTTCGCTACAATTCGAACCCCGGCGCCGGCGTCGCAGCCTCTCATCGCGTGACTTTCGTCTACGAGACACGCGCCAGCAACGAGATTGACTCGGCCTACGTCCCCGACACCCCGATCCGGCAGATCGTCCGGCTCGATCGCATCGACGTCATGCACCAGGCGACGCGGCTGCGAAGCTACGAGCTCGATTACGAGCCCGCGCTGACGGCTTCAGGATACAGCCGCCTCGCAGCCATCCAGGAATGCGGCCGGAACGGCGGCGATTGCTTCCCGCCGACGCGCTTCACCTGGCAGGACGGATTGTCAGGATTCGCCGCGGCGAGCGTTTACAGCAGTGCAATCCCTGCCTGGGCCGGAGGGCTCCCAGACAGCATGCTGATCAACACGGCGGACATCAACGGCGATGGCCGCGATGACCTCATCGTGTTCGGCGGAGCCAACCGGGACGTGGCAACTCTCCGCTATCGTCTCGCCCAGGCGAACGGCGGATTCAGTGCCGAGATCGACGGCGGCATTTCCGCCCGCGACGGCATCGGCATGCCTTTCGACTACAACGCGGATGGCCGCAGCGACCTGCTGATCGTTTCCGCCGCGCGCCAGTGGCAGATCGTCCCAGGCACACCGGCCGGTCTTGGTGCACCGATCGCGACCGGCATCGCGGTGCCGGCGATGCTGACCGACTACCGCGGCCTCGACATGAACGGTGACGGCCTCGGCGACATCGCCTGGGTTGAACAGCCTTCGTACTCCAGTAGCGCCGTGATGGTGCGCGTCCTCTATGCGCGACCGACCGGCGGATTCGAAACGGCGCCCGTGACGCTCTACGACCAGTCCATCGCTCATATTGAAGAGGTGTTGATGGGCGGAAGTTTCCATGGGCGACCGGGGGAACGCATCGACTTCGATCGCGACGGCACCGACGACCTGATCCTCGTCGAGCCGTACACGATCACGCGCATCAGTGCCACTGCGTACGGCACGGACGGCTTCGACGGCGATTCCGTCGGCGCGACGACCTTCGACATGAACGGCGATGACTGCGAAGACCTCGCCTACGTGCACTACACGGGCCGCCTCCGCATTCGCGTCGGGGGTTGCTGGCCGAGCTGGGACGGAACCGAACTGCAGGGCCCGGCCTGGACCGGCAATTTGTACCTGCACACGCACGACTGGAACGATGACGGCCGCGAGGACCTGCTGCTGCGCGGCGCGGTCAATTGGCACGTCGCCTACTCCAACGGCGATTCGTTCACGACGCTCGCGGACACGGGCGTGCCGCACGAGGGCGCGGTCTATCCGATTGACGCCGATGTCAACGGTGACGGCCTGCGCGACCTGCTGACGCGCACCGGCAGTCAGGTCCGGCTGCGCCTGCGCAACGGACCGAAGGCAAATCTGCTGCTGACTGCGACCGACGGATTCGGCGTCGCCGCCGTCTTTGCTTATCGGCCGCTAACGGATCCCTCGGTGTACGTGCGCGGCGCCGACGCCGCCTGGCCCGAACAGGTGATCCAGTCTCCGGCCTATGTCGTCGCCGATCTGACGCGTACCGACGGCAGCGGCACGGGCGCGCGCGTGACGAGCCGCTACAGCTATGAGGGGTTGCGACGCCATCTTCAGGGCCGCGGCAGCCAGGGCTTCGCAAAGCGGACGATGACTGACGTCGGCTTGGCGCCGGCGTTGACGGTCGTCGAGTCGTACCGGCAGGACTATCCCTTCACGGGATTGCCCTCGTCGGTGATCGTGCGCCAGCCATCCGGCACGCCGATCAGTGAGACGACATACGCCTGGTCCACGCTGACGCTCGGCAGCGTCCCCGCGTTGCGGCGCTTCCCATACGCCTCGACGATGACGGCGCGCCGCCGTGAGATGGGCGGGATCCTCGATGGATCCGAGATCGCAACCATGACCCGCACGGTTGCGGCGATCGACGCGACTTCCGGGCTCGTTACGGATGCGACGACGACGATCACGGAGATCGCGGGCGGCGTTCATGCCGGTTCGTCTTCATCCGTGAGAACCGTTCACACCGGCGTGCTGAACGACTCGGCGAACTGGTGTCTGGGCCGGCCGCTGGCGACGCAGGTCACCGCGAGCCACACCCTGGCCGGCGGCGGTGCGGCGACGCGAAGCATCGATCTCGCCTGGGATGCTCTGAAGTGCCGCCTGACTCAGGCGCGTCGCGCACCCGGGGACGGCCAGTGGCAAGTCGCGCTGCAGCTCGCTTACGACGCGTTCGGTAACGTTGCGAGCCGCAGCGTCACCGGCGCCGGCATGACTCCGCGGACGACCACGCTGCAATGGGATGCGCGCGGGCAGTTGCTCACGGGCATGACGAATCCGCTCCAGCAGACTTTCAGTTTCGCGTGGGATCCCGGCACGGGGCTGCCGGTCTCCATTACCGACCCGAACGCGCTCACGGTGAGCTGGTTTTACGACGCCCACGGCAGGCTCGCGCAGGAGATCCATCCACAGGGAACTATCACGAGCTGGACACGCGCGGCCTGCCCGAGCAAATGCGACCCGCGAATGCGATATAAGCTGACTCAGCTGGATCACGACAGCGCCGGTCTCACGCAGGTCACGACCACTGTCGAGTTCGACCAGCATGAGCGTGGCTTCCGCGCCGCGACGATTCTGCCGGGCGGCAGCACGTCGGTGCTGCAGACCGACGCCGACGAACGTGGCCGCGAGTCGCGGCGTTACCTGCCGTACTGGGCGGGCGGTACGGCGCCGGGCTACTGGCAGGCGGATTACGATGCTCTCAGCCGCACTACCGCGATGTCCCTGTACGCCGCGGATGGCACTTCGCAGCGAGTCCACACGCTTCGGCACGAAGGCCATTCAGTCGCGCATGTCGATCCGCTTGGGCGAGTGACTACTGGAACGCGCACCGCATGGGGCACGCCGTCCCAGATCGTGGATCCTGCCGGCGGCCGCATGCGCTACGAGTACGACGCTTACGGCGGCCTGCTGCGCGTGTATGACGCGCTGAATAACCTGGCGGTGAGCGTCGCCTACAACGCGGTCGGCATGCCGGCCTCGCAGAGCGAGATGAACTCCAGCACCTGGACCTATGCGCACAACGCGCTCGGCGAGCTCGTGTCGCTGCTTGACGCGAAATCACAAACGATTGGCTTCGCCTACGACGCGCTCGGCCGCCTGACCAGCCGCACGGCGCCGGAGGGCACGAGCACACTCACCTGGGGCACCTCCGCAGCCGCCCGGAACATCGGCCGCCTGGCGGCGATCGCGGGTCCGGGGTATTCGGAAAGCTATCTCTACGACGGTTTTGGGCGGCTCGCGACGCGGACGATCAGTTCCGATGCGACCTACCGCTACGACTACGCGTACAACGCGTTCGGCCTGCCAGCCACGCTCACCTACCCCGCGACCGGCGCCGGCGAGCGCTTCGGGTTCGCGCTCGATTACCAGCATGGCCAGCTCACCGGCATCCGCGACATCGCTGCGCCGGCTGTTTCGTACTGGACCCTCGGCACGCTGGATGCCGCCGGCAACGTGATCGACGAGACGCGCGGCCAGTCGCTGCGCGTGGTGTCCGGCTTCGACCCGCTCACCGGCCTCATGGACTACCGGCAGGCCAGCGCGGGCGCCGCAACGATCCAGAATCTGTCATACGCATGGGACGCGAACGAAAACCTGACGCAGCGCCGCGATCTCCGACAAGGGATTACCGAAGACTTCCGCTACGACGTCCTCGACCGACTCGACGACTCCCGTCGCAACGGCACGGTCAATCTCGACCTTGACTACGACCTGCTGGGAAACATCCGCTGGAAATCCGACGTCTGCCCGACCACCGCACCCTGTTACAGCTATCACGCGACCCAGCGTCATGCGGCCACTTCCATCGCCGGCAAGGGCTACGCATACGACGCCAACGGGAACATGACGACGCGGGCGGGAGCGACGATTGCCTGGAACAGCCTAAACCTCCCGGTCCTGATGACCGGCAGCACCGGGAACTACAGCCAGTTCTGGTACGGCCCCACCGGTAATCGCTGGCGGCAGGTCGCAAGCACCTCGGGCACAACCGAGACCACGACGTACGCCGGTGAGTTGATGGAGAAAGTGGTGCGCGCGGGTGCGACGACCTGGCGCCACTACATCCCCACGCCCAGCGGCATCGCGGCCGTGCACCTGCGATATGGCAGCGGATCGGCGCCAACCACGCGCTACCTGACGCAGGATCACCTTGGCAGCACGGACCACATCCTGGACGAAAACGGCGCCGTCGTGGTCTCGGAGAGCTTCGCGCCGTTCGGACGGCGACGCGGACCGAACTGGACCGGTTTGCCATCGACCGCCAGCCTCGCAGCCATCGCCTCTGTGACACGTGACGGCTTCACGGGACACGAACACCTGGACAATCTCGGGCTCATCCACATGGGCGGCCGGGTTGACGACCCCCACCTCGGCCGCTTCTTGAGCGCCGATCCACACGTCACGGCACCGTTCAACGGCCAGTCACTCAACCGCTATTCATATGTATGGAACAACCCGCTGAGCCGCGTGGACCCCAGCGGATTCGATCCGGAGCTGCCCTGCGTCGAGAGCGCGCCGAACACCTGCGCGCGCGTCACGGTCATCGGCGCCGACTGGGACGACACCATGCGCGCGCTCTTCGCAGGCGGCGTCCTCGGCGGCGGTTCCGGCCAGGTTGTAAGCGCCAGTCAGCGCGATCCCTGCGGCCAGGAGTCGAGCGGCATGGTCTGCGCCGCCCGGAGCGGCGCGCTTGGCCCGCCCGCGTCGGTTGTCCTGACCGTCGGCACCCAGGTGGATTCCACGCTTTCGCGGAACCCGGACCTGGACCGGCTACAGGGTTTCGCCGCACGCGTGGCCAATCTCGCGATCAGCTCGTCGCCGGTCACCTGGCTGTTTGGAGCGGATCCGGATTTCGAGTGGTTCCACGTGCCAGATTCGGCTGCCGGCCGGTCTGGCGCCAACATCGGAAACGTCGGGTATTTCATTGGCGGGTTTGGTGGGACTGTCCGCAAGGTGGGCGCAAGGGCGGCATCGGCAGCAACTACGCGCGGAACTACGGTACTCGGCCACTTTCCAGAATACCTTGTGCGGGCTGAGCAACTAGGATCGCGCCGCTTCAGCATCCCAAGGGAGTTTCGGGCGAGAATGTCAGCGGCGGAGCGATGGGCGGCTAATCAGCGGTTCCTTGACAGGCTGATTGCGCGCGGCGACGACGTGATCTTGGCAACGCCGCTCCACCGAGTAAGGCCGGGCAGTACGCTGGAACGGGAAATAGAGTACTTGCTGGGCAATGGTTACCATGTCGTCGACGACGGCTGGCGGCTGGCGACCTGGCCCTAGGCAGCGAGGTAGCGCATGTCCGATTTCCTGCAGCAAGTGACTGCGGCGTTTGCACCGGCCATCGCTGGCGGGCAGCTTGGCATCGAGTCGAGCGCCTACGACGAGCAGGCTTTCGGTAACGCTTTGGTCGTGCTTGCCGGCGCTAACCTGCGGGTGCGGGTCATTCGAGACCGCGACGAGACGTTTGCCGATGTGGCGAGCAGGCTGGATCCGGAAAACTGGTTCCCGCTGCAGCGGGCTATTCGCGCTGTCGGCATTAGTTCAGCGCCGCCGGAAGGTCTATTGCCTCCCGCAACCGCTGCACAACTCGTCGAGCGCTACTTTCAGGACCTGAATGCCGGGTTTGCGCAGGAACGCTGGGGAAATACCAAGTGTGAACTTGAAGCACTGGGCCGGGCCGCGAAGGAGCGCATGATGGCTCGTGTGCATGGTCGCTAACGATCGCGGCATAGTCACTCACGACGGCGACATCGTCCGCATCGACGGCCGCCCCGTCCGCATGGAGTTCATGGTGCGCGATGCCTTCTGGGCCGGCGACCGCGCGGTCGTGCTGCTGGATCCGAAGGCCTACCTCGATGATCCGACCTACGGCGCGCAGCGGCGCAGAAGCCGGAAGCCCGTGCACAACCTGCGCGCCTACGCGCCTTCGGGCGAGAAGCTCTGGGAGGCTGAGCAGCCGAAACTCGAGGACCACTACTACCGCATCGACAGCCGCGAGCCGCTGGTTGCGCTTTCCTTCTCTGGCTTTCGCTGCGAGCTCGACGTCGCGAGCGGCAGGATCCAGATGAAGACGAAACTCAAGTGAATACGCCCGACAAGCCCTCCGAGCACGAGACTGACCTCGTCGGTCAATGGATCGCCGGCTCGCGCAAGCTGAAGGCCGACACGACCTGTGACCGCATCGGCTGGCTCGTCAGCGAGTACCTCGTGCCGCTAAGCGCCGACAGCGGCGGCTGGGACGAGCTTTACCGCGACCCGGAAACGGGCTACCTCTGGGAGCGAAGCTGGCCGCAGCCGGAGCTGAATGGCGGCGGCCCGCCGCGGCTCGCGCGCATCGAGCCCGCGGCCGCGCGCGCGAAGTACGGCCAGGTCGTGGACGGCTGATCAGGCGAGGAGCGGCAGCACCACGGTCGTCACGAGCGTGACGACCACGATGGAGGCGAGATTCACGCGCCAGCCGGCGCGGATCATGTCCTGCATCGTGAGCCGGCCGGTCCCGAACACGATCGCATTCGGCGGCGTGCCGACCGGCAGCATGAACCCGCAGGAAGCCGCCATCGCCGCCGGCGCGACCAGCATCAGGACCGGATAGTCCGAGGCGCTCGCGATCGCGGCGAGGATCGGCATGAAGGTCGCGGCCGTCGCGACATTTGAGTTGAACTCGGTCCAGAACACGAGCAGCGTCGCCATCGCGGCGACGAGCCCCACCAGCGGCCAAGTGCCGATCTGTCCGAGCACCTGCCCGAAGTAGTCCGACAGGCCGCTGCTCTGAATGGCTTCCGCGAGCGCGAGCCCGCCGCCGAAGAGCAGCAGCACTTCCCACGGCAGCTTGCGCAGGTCGCTGCCCATCAGGAGCGCCCCGCCTTCCCTCGTCCCCGCCGGCACGACGAAGAGCGTGAGCCCCGCGAGCAGCGCGATCGTCGTATCGTTGAATTCCGCGAGACCCGGGAGCGCACGCAGCAGCGGCCCGGTGATCCAGAGGAGCGCCGTGACGACGAATACCGTCGTCACGCGCTTCTCGGCTATTGACATCGGCCCCAGGGCCCGCCGCGCCTCGAGGACGCGATCGCGCGCGGTCGCTTGCGAGCCGAGTCTAAACGGGAACGCGATCTTCACGAGCACGAGCCAAGCGACGGGCATCAGGAGCAGCACGGTCGGGATCCCGAACGCCAGCCACCGCGCGAAGCTGATGGTCTCGCCGTAGTTCTGCTGCATGAACCCGACCACCAGCGCATTGGTCGCGGTGCCCACGAGCGTGCCGAGCCCGCCGATGGTCGCGGCGTAGGCGACACAGAGCACAATCGCGCGGCCGAAGTTGCGTGCGTTCGTGTCGCCGGTCACAGCATCCGGCGAGACGATTGCCGCGACCGACACTGCGACCGGCAGCATCATGAGCGTGGTCGAGGTGTTCTGGACCCAGAGGCTCACAAACCCGGTCGCGCACATCATCCCGAGCACCAGCCCCTGCGGGTGGCCGCCCGCCCAGGAAACGATCGAGTAGGCGATGCGCCGGTGCAGGTTGCAGCGCTCCATCGCAAGTCCGAGCAGGAAGCCGCCGAGAATCAGGAACAGCGTCGTGTTGCCGTAGCCCGCGGCGAGCTTGGCCGCCGAGGTGGCGCCGAGCGGCGGCAGCACCGCAAGCGGCACGAGCGCGGTTGCCGCGAACGGCAACGCCTCGGTCGCCCACCAGATCGCCATCAGCAGCATCGTGCCGGCAACGATCCAGGAGGGGCCCGTGAGGCTCCCAGGCGGTTCAGTGAGATTGACCGCGAGGAAGGTTGCGATGCCGAGCGCGAGCCCGATGTTCTGCACGGCCTTGCGGCCGGTCGCTTCGGTCATCCCCCACTCCCTGCCGCGCGGCGGCGTATCAGTATAGAGTGCGGCCCATCGCGGGGGTGACCGGGGCATGCAGGAAACTCTTGTTGTGGTAGGGGGCGGGCATGCCGGGGCGCAGGCCGTGGACAGCCTGCGCCGCGAGAATCCGGCGGCGAAGATCGTGCTGGTCGCCGGCGAGCCGGTGTTGCCCTACCAGCGCCCGCCGCTCTCCAAGAAATTTCTCGGCGGCGAACTCGAGGCCGAGCGCCTGCCGATCCGGCCCGCGAGCTTCTACGAGAGCATCCACTGCGAGGTCGTGCTCGACAATCCGGTGACGGCGATCGACCGCAACGCGCGGCGCCTCACGCTCGCCGACGGCTCCACGCTCGCCTACGACAAGGTCGTGCTCACGAGCGGCGCCCGCGCCCGGGCACTGCCCGTTCCGGGCGCGGACCTCGCAGGCGTGCATCTGCTGCGCACCATCGCGGACGTGCAGGCCATCCGCGCCGAGCTCGCACAGGGGCGGCGCGCCGCGATCGTGGGCGCCGGCTACATCGGCCTCGAATGCGCGGCGACGCTCTGCAAGCTCGGCATGAAGGTAAGCGTGATCGAGACGCTCGATCGCGTCATGAGCCGCGTGGTCGCGCCCGAGGTGAGCCGATTCTACGAGACCGAGCATCGCAATCACGGAGTCGAAATCCTCACCGGCCGGCGCGTTGAAGCGTTCGAGGGCAAGGATCGCGTCGCCGCGATTGCCTGCGCGGACGGCTCGCGCGTACCCGCGGACATCGCCATCGTCGGCATCGGCATCGTGCCGAACACGGAGCTCGCCGCAGCCGCGGGCCTTGCCTGCGACGACGGCGTCGTCGTGGACGACCATTGCCGCACCAGCGACCCGGAGATCTTCGCGGCCGGCGACTGCTGCTCGTTCCTGAGCCTGCGCTACGGCCGGCGCGTGCGCCTCGAATCCGT
>JBQTKI010000113.1:0-3842 GCA_052386275.1 Gammaproteobacteria bacterium | reverse complement strand
ACGCCCGAGATTTCGGCGACCAGGCCGCGGTCAGTCTCGCGGGTCGGCAACGCGCGGTTCAGGCGCGCCGTGAACTCCGCGCGGGCGCGAGCCGCTTCGGCCGCAGCCGCCCTGGCTGCCGCATCGCGGGCATCGATTTCCGCCTGCCGCCGGGACTCCTCGAGCGCGAGTTCCTGCTGGCGCCTTGCTTCCTCGCGCGCGGCGTCGGCCTCGAGGCGCGCCTTCTCCTCCGCGGCCTGGCGGGCGGCGAGCGCAGCAGCGTCGCGTTCCGCGCGCGCTTCGGCCGCCATCTTGCCATCGATGCCGTCGCGGCGCGCGTCCTCGGCGGCTTGCACTGCTTCGCGCGAGAGCCGCGGCGCTTCCTTGCGCTCCCTGTACTTCTTGCTGGCCTGTGCGGTCTCCGCGGACGCCAGGAGCGCGCGCGCCTTGTCGTAGGTCGCGGCGGCATACTGCTTCGCGAGCGCGAGGTCGGCGATCTGCAGGGCGTAGCGCGCCTGCACCAGGTCGATCGGCACCCGGGACTTCGGGTTGATCGCCTCGGGCTTGAGCGCAGCATAGTCCATGCGCTCGGCGAGGCCCGAGATCGTGGTCGGCGTGCCCTTGACGTTTTTCGCGAGGTTGCGCAGCACGACGGCTCGGCTCGGCGTCGTCACGGCGAAATGCGGCTCGGCGCTCACGATCAGCGCAAACTGGGCGAGCGCCGTCGATGTCTCCAGCGCGCCACGGTCGCCGGTCAGCTCGATGGAGCCGAGGTTGTTGGCGCGGCCGTCGATGGTCACGGCCCAGAGCACGTAGGTCGCGTAGGGCCCGAGGGTCCAGGGCTGCGGCATCCTGCGCACCGCGACCTCGACGGTCGAGCGGCCGTCCTGGAACTCGACGACGCCGTCGCCCTCGCCCGCGAGCGCAAGCGCGGTGCTGCGGAACATCAGGTAGGACTTCGGGCCTTCCTTGTAGCTGAAGGCCTGCATCTGTGAGGCGACTTCCTCCGCGACGATGCCGACGTCCTTTTCGACCTCCTGCGCCGCGAGCGGGCAGGCGGCGAGGCTGGCGGCGAGCGCTGCGATCATCCGGTTCATGGCGGGCATGGCTTGAATACTCCCCTGATGCTGCGCGGTCATGACCGCGCGTCCTGTATCACATCGCCGCGCGGATGCGCGCCGCGTGCTCGGCAAGCACCGCGTGATCAGCCTGCTTGGCCGCATGGATGCCGAGGTCCTTGCCGGCGTAGCGCGGAATCACGTGGAAGTGCAGGTGAAACACGCTCTGGCCCGCGGCCGGGCCATTCAACTGCGCGACCATGATGCCGGGCGGGCCGAACGCCTTCTTCACCGCGCGCGCGACCTTCTGCGCGGTGCGGGCCGCCGCGGCGAGCGACTCCGGCGGCGTGGAATGGATGTCCTCGCCCGCGCGCTTCGGGACCACGAGCGCATGGCCTTCCGCCTGCGGCATGATGTCCATGAACGCGATCGTATCGGCGTCCTCGTAGACCTTGTGGCAGGGAATCTCGCCACGCACGATGCGCGCGAAGATGTTGTCCGGGTCATACGCCATCGCGGGCCTCCAGTTCGATCTCGATCGAGAGCACGCAGTGGTCGGGCCAGCGCCCCCTGCCGCGATAGCGCCAGACGTGGAAGGAATCGGGGACGAGCCGGCGCGTCATCCGACGGCCGAGGACCAGGTGGTCGATCGGCGCGCGCGGGGTCTCGCCATTGTTGCAGCCGATGATCCGGCGCTGCTCTCCGGCGTCGTGCAGATCGGAGCCGGCGGGCTCGCCGTCGTCGATCTCCGGCCACAGGGCGACGATCCGGCCGTGTGCGTCGCGCGCCTCGTCGCGCTCGCGATCGAAGCGGCGGTTGAAGTCGCCGAGCACCGCGAACACGCTGTCGTTGCGGGAGCGCGCGTCGATCCATGCCTCGAGCACCGGCACCTGTTGCTGCAATGTGCTGCAGCCCGGGCGGTAACTGGTCAGCAGCTCGCTCTGGCAGGAAGATTTCAGGTGCACCGACAGCAGGCGGATCTCGCGCGCGGTGCCGGGATAGAGCGTGACGTCGGCACCCCAGCGCACGTCGTTGCCGGCGAGCCCGAGCGCCCGATAGTCGCGATTGCAGCGGTGGGGAATGCCGCGGCGGATCGCGAAGCCGACGTTCTGCACGTGCTTGCGCTCGGTGAAGCAAAAGGCGTGATCGGGGAAGATTTGCGCGGCCGCATCCACGCCGTCGGTTTCCTGCAGCGCGACGACGTCAAGCGGCACCTTGGCGGCGAACGCACGCAATCGCGCCACATCCTCGGCGCTCCAGCGGCCGGCAAGCACGATGTCGCAAGGAATCGCGCGATCGCTGCCGCCGACCCTGCGCCCTGGCCTGAAGCATGTCGGTGCGAGTCGGTCGAAAGTCGCGGGCGTCATCATCCACTCGAGGTTCCAGGTCGCGAGCGTGAGCCGCTCGGTGGCTGCGGCCTGCGCGGCCAGTAACAGCGCGGCGATGCCGGCGAGGCGCTTCACGTGCGGGAGCCGCGCCGGTTTGCGACCAGGTCGTCGACGACCGCAGGATCCGCGAGTGTCGAGACGTCGCCGAGCTCCCGGTGCTCGTCGGCCGCGATTTTCCGCAGGATGCGCCGCATGATCTTGCCGGAGCGCGTCTTGGGGAGTCCCAGCGCCCACTGGATGTGGTCCGGCTGCGCGATCGGGCCGATTTGCTTGCGCACCCAATGCGAAAGCTCGCCGCGCAGCTCCTCCGAGGGCGGCACGCCGCTCTTCAGAGTGACGTAAGCGTAGATGCCCTGGCCCTTGATGTCGTGCGGAAAGCCGACGACGGCGGATTCCGCGACCTTCGGGTGCGCGACGAGCGCGCTTTCGACCTCGGCGGTGCCGATGCGGTGGCCCGAGACGTTGATCACGTCGTCCACGCGGCCGGTGATCCACCAGTAGCCGTCCCCGTCGCGGCGCGCGCCATCGCCGGTGAAGTACTTGCCGCGGTAGGTCATGAAATAGGTGTCGATGTAGCGCTGGTGATCGCCATACACGGTGCGCATCTGCCCCGGCCAGCTGTCCAGCAGCACCAGGTTGCCGGAGGCCTCGCCCTCGAGGACGCGGCCCTCGCCGTCCACGAGCGCAGGCCGCACGCCCGGCAGCGGCAAGGTAGCCGAGCCCGCCTTCAGCGCGGTCGCGCCCGGCAGCGGCGAGATCAGAATCCCGCCGGTCTCGGTCTGCCACCAGGTGTCCACGATCGGGCAGCGGCCCTCGCCGACCACGCGGTAGTACCACTCCCAGGCCTCGGGGTTGATCGGCTCGCCGACCGTGCCGAGGAGACGGAGGCTCGCGCGCGACGTCGCCTTGACCGGCGCGTCGCCTTCACGCATCAATGCGCGGATCGCGGTGGGCGCGGTGTAGAAAATGTTGACCTGGTGCTTGTCGACGACGCGCCAGAATCGCGATGCATCGGGGAAATTTGGCACGCCCTCGAACATCAGGCTGGTCGCACCGTTCGACAGCGGCCCGTAGACGATGTAGCTGTGGCCGGTGACCCAGCCCACATCCGCGGTGCACCAGAAGACGTCGTTCTCCTGGTAGTCGAATACGCAGGAAAACGTGAAGTTGACGTAGACCAGGTAGCCGCCGCTCGTGTGCAGTACGCCCTTCGGCTTGCCGGTGGAGCCCGAGGTGTAGAGGATGAAGAGCGGGTCCTCGGCGTTCATGCGCTCGGGCTCGCAGGCCGCTGGCTCGCGCGCGACGATCTCCTCGTAGCGCAGGTCGCGCCCGGGAACCCAGTTGACGTCGGCACCGGTCCTGCGCACCACGACCACGTGCCGCACCGGGAGCCTGCGCGAGGCGATCGCGGTGTCCA
>JBQTKI010000112.1:0-12268 GCA_052386275.1 Gammaproteobacteria bacterium | reverse complement strand
TCGTCCAGCATCATTCCGTGCTCAATTGAGCGCACTCCGCCGCGTATGGCGTGCTTGGCGCCTTCGCCGCCATAGGCATGTGCAGCGACGTCGCGATGCCATCGCTTCGCTTCCGCGACGACGGCTTTCACGTCCTCCAGTGAGACCTGACTCAGCGGTTCGAGAGTGGCGGTGTCGATGTGTCGCAGCGTCCCCGTCGCGTAGAGCTTGATGCAGTCGGCGCCGTATTTCACCTGGCGGCGCACCTCGGCGATCATCGCGTCGCGCGAGTCGGCCAGCGCCGCCGGTTCAGGGACAGCTATGTCGGGATTGAGGCCCGCGTTGTTCATGTGGCCGCCGGTGATCGTGATCGCCAGCGTTGAGACAAAGAGGCGCGGGCCGGGAACGATTCCCCGGTTGATTGCATCGCGTATGGCGACGTCGGCGAACTCCGCACCTTCGCTATCCACGTCGCGCAAGGTCGTGAATCCTGCTTCGAGGTCTTTTTTCGCGGCGGCAACGCCCTGAACGGTGCGAAATGCCTGCGACTTGGTGATGACTGGCGGCGGGCCGCGCTCATCCTCGGGCTGAAGGAGGATGTGCGTGTGGCTGTCGATCAGCCCGGGCAATACCGTATAGGCGGACAGGTCGATCACTCGTGCGTTGGCGGGAATCGCCGCGTTCGCACCGACTCGTTCAATACGGTCGTTTCTGACGATGATGACTGCGTTCCGGGTCAGGGAACCGTCCACCGGGTTGAGCAGCTGACCACAGCGAATAGCGGTGATGTCTTCCGCTTGAATTGGCGCTGAAAGAAGCGGCAACAGACAAGCGAGCATCGCTGGCGCCAAGCGCCTTAGGAGTTTCAGGTTCAGCACGTTTGTTGCGCTCCGGCAGCGTGGTACCGCCCTTGCAGGGGAAGCTTACTCCTTCATGCGGCCAGGGCGTCGCTTCTGCCTTTGTCATTTCCCTTTCTGTGCGCCGTCCGCGCACGGGATCTCACGCGAGGAAACATGGTTCAGCGCGATGACCCACTTGCCGCCGCGCTTGCGCATCAGCCGCGTGTTGATGCCGTCCTGCGGGTTCTGCGGACGATCGAGCTGGTAACGGCTGATGAGCTGCGCGGTATCCGGCGCGAGCATCTCGATTCGAATGTCGAAGAAGCGAAGGCGCCCGCGCGTCGCTTCGGAGGCGCCGTAGTCGCGAATGTAGTGATCGAGCGTGCCTTGCCAGTCCTTCTGGAATTGGCCGCGCGATACGAAGATCACGTCGGGATTCGCGAACCCCTCCATGTAGCCCCGGAAGTCGCCACGATTCCATGCCGCCTCCATGCGGCTGATGAGCGCCAGAATCGCTTCCTTCTCTGCCTCTTCGCTCGCGGCGGTTGCGCGAGGGGCGTTCGAAGTCATGAGAGCGGACACGCATACGACGAGGAGGAGGCGCAGGCTGGGATTCATCTCGATACTCCAGAGAATCTCAAACGCGAGATTGCTAACGGTTACGCGGTGAGCTGCCAAGAACGAATTCGAGCAGGTCCCCCGGCTGGCATTTCAGCTCGCGACACAACGCCTCCAGCGTCGTGAAGCGGATGGCGCGCGCCTTGTTGGTCTTGAGGATGGAAAGATTGGCGAGCGTGATGCCGATGCGATCGGCGAGCTCGGTGAGGCTGATGCCGCGTTCCGCCATCACCTGTTCGAGATTGAGGCGGATGGGCATGGGCGCGCTCAGACCGTGAGCTCGTTGTCGCGCTGGAGCGCGAGGCCCTGCCGGAAGACCTCGGACAGCGCCAGCACCAGAAGCCCGGCAAGAAACCCGCTGCTGAGAATTGGCGCGTCGAAGCCGAACAACGGCGGGCGCTGGGCCGGCGGAAGCTTGACCGGCGTGCCGGAAATCAGGATCTCCGTGTGCTCGGCGAGATGTCCGTACATCGCGTAGGCGAACCAGCTTTCGCCGATGGAGGAAACCAGCGCATAGACGATGAGCGAGACGCCGACAATCTGCACCAGTCGCACGCTCTGCGCGCTGAAACTCTCGCCGCGGCTGACGTTGCGGAAGAGGCGCCGCAGCAGCTCGAACAGCGCAGCCAGGAAAAGCGCGTAGATGAGGAGCACGGGCAGGCCGTAGGCCTTGAACACCTCGACTGCCGCCGCCGGCTCCTGCACGGTCATCGCCATGTTGCCGCTGAAGGCACTCATCCTGAGCGTCGGCGCGGCCTGATCGCCGGTGCCCGGCTGCAACTCGATGCTGGCGGGCTGCCCCAGGAACACGCCATTCATGGGCCCGAGGCGTGCGTCGGGCGGCAGCTCGGGGTCGATCAGAAGTGCCGCGATGATGCAGACGGCCGCGAGGGCCGCGACTGCGGTCAGCACCGCAAAGGCGACGCGAAACAGCTTGGGTAAGGGCAGGTTCATGGAAGCTCTCCCCGGGCTTATCGATAAACAATATATTGTTTATCGATAACACGCAAGAGGGAATCCGCCGGGGCGCTATGGTCGCTTCCGCCCGCGCATCATCGCGGCGACCAGATTCTCGCGATGCCGGACGGACGTGAAAACGACGCCCAGGATGTGCAGCCCCACGAAGATGAACATCACGTCCGACAGCGTCGAGTGCAGCTCCTCGACCCAGGGCACGCCCCAGAACCGGTCGGTCGTGTAGAGCCAGCCCGTCACGCCGACGAGTACCACCATCGAAAGAAGCGCGAGTACCATCCACCCGCCCAGCGGGTTGTGGCCGATGAAGCGTTCCTCCTGCCCCGCGAAAACGGCACGCGCATATCTGACCGTCACCGAAACCGGCCGCACGAAATCCGCGAACCGCGCATACTCCGAGCCGACGATCCCCCAAACCGCGCGACAAGCGACGATCGCCAGCGTCGCGTACCCGATCCACTCGTGCCAGCCGCCGACGGCGTGACGCGTGAGCCATGCCGCCGCGACTGTCGCGACCAGCGACCAGTGCAAAAGCCGCACCGCGAGATCCCACACCGGGATCAAGGGACGCAGCGGCGCCACGCCCGGGTTCACTGCCCGGCGATCGGCACGCGCGCGAATGTCACGGGGTGGAAGTACGCTTCGACGCGCTCGCCTTTGTCGTCGAGCGCATACACTTCATAGCAGCCGCCGTCCACCTTGACCCTGCGGACGTCCCAGCCCTTCTGCTTCAGCGCCGCGGTCAGTTTTTCCTGCGGCTGCCACGTGTCGGGCGATCCTGAATCGCAGGTGACGAGGCCCGTCGCGCCCGCGACCTGCGCAAGCGAAGCACCGATGATCGCCGCGACCAGCGCGGCTGCCGACAGTCTGCAGAGCATGGATCACGTCCTTCATTGAGCGTGCTGCGGACTTCATAGCAGATGCGCGCCGTCGCGTGTAGGGTGACCAAGGACGTATTCCGGCAGTTGGCCCGCTCGCGATACATTCGGACCCGCGCGAATCAATTGGCCCGGCGGCCCTTTGCTATGAAACTCCGTCCTCCGCGAGGTGGTGGCTATGAGCCCAGGCGCCCGCAATCCGACCGGCCTGTTGGCCTGCAAGAGCATCGAGGCATTGCAGGCGGACGCGGCCTCGCACGGCCTGCGGCGCACGCTGGGGCCCTTGCAGCTCGTGCTGCTCGGCATCGGCTGCATCCTGGGCGCCGGCATCTACGTGCTGCCCGGCACCGCGGCCGCGAACTTCGCGGGCCCGGCGGTGATGATCTCCTTCGTGCTCGCCGGGACCGCCTGCGCGCTGACCGCGCTCTGCTACGCCGAACTTTCTTCCACGATGCCGGTGTCCGGCTCCTCCTACAGCTACTGCTACGCGGCGCTCGGCGAGGTGTTCGCCTGGAGCTTGGGCTGGATCCTGATGCTGGAGTACACGCTGGCATCCTCCACGCTCGCGGTGGGATTCTCGAGCTACCTCGTGAGCCTCTTGCGCGATTTCGGCGTCGTGGTGCCGGCCTTCCTCTCCACACCCTACGTCGGTGCGAGCGGCGGGTTCTCGATGAACTTCATCGCCGTGCTCGCGATCGCCGCGGTGACGGCGGTGCTCTGCGCCGGCGTGCGCCAGTCCGCGGGCGCGAACGCCTTCCTGGTCGTGGTCAAGGTGGCGGTGCTCGCGGTCGTGATTTCCGTCGGCGTCGGCGCCATCGACCCTGCCAACTGGAAGCCGTTCATCCCGCCGCACGAAGGCGAGTTCGCCTTCGGCTGGCCAGGCATCGTGCGCGCCGCGTCCATCCTGTTCTTCGCCTACCTCGGCTTCGAGACAGTCTCGACGGCGGCCTCGGAATCCCGCAATCCGCAGCGCGACCTGCCGATCGGCATCCTCGGCGCGCTCTTCGTCTGCACGGCGCTCTATCTTGCGGTCGCAGCGGTGCTCACGGGCGTGGTGGCCTACCGCGAGCTCGGCGTCGCGGATCCGGTTGCGCTCGCCGTGGATCGCATGGGCCGGCCGGGTGTCGCCACCTTCGTCAAGATCGGCGCGCTGATGGGCCTCGCCTCGGTGCTGCTGGTGAACGCCTACGGCCAGTCGCGCATCACCTTCCAGATGGCGCGCGACGGCATGCTGCCCACGCTCTTCAGCCGCGTGCACGAGCGCTTCCGCACGCCGTATCGCGGGATCATCCTGCTCGGCGCGATCTCCGCGGTGTGCGCGGCGTTCTTCCCGATCGCAATGCTGGCGGACCTCGTGAGCCTGGGCGCGGGGCTCGCGTTCGCCACCGTCTGCTTCTGCACCATGTGGCTGCGGTCGCGCCGGCCCGACCTGCCGCGGCCGTTTCGCGTGCCGCTCGGCGGCTTTCAGCTCGGACGGGCCTGGATCGGCTGGATTCCGGCGACGGCGCTCGTGCTCTGCCTCGCGATGATCACGCCGGTCCTCATTGATATTGGACTACAGGCGGCTGCGGGCCGGCCGCTGCTGGCCATCTTTCTCGCGCTCTATCTGGTGACGGGCGCGCTGCTCTACGCCGGCTACGGCAGGCCGCACTCCACGCTCGCACGCGCAGGCGCACCCGCATGACCGCGCCCACCGACCGGTTCGCGCCGCAGAGTGACGAGCAGGTACTGCGCCTCGTGCTCGAGCATCCGCTCGCCTGGGTGGTGGCCGCGCAGGACGATGACTTCCGCGCGGCACCGCTGCCGCTGCGCCCACGCGTTGGCGGCGCCGGGCGCATCGCCTCGCTCGAGGGTCACATGGCCCGCGGCAACCCTCTGCGCGCGGCGCTCGAGCGCAATCCGCATGCGCTCATCCTGTTCATGGGTCCGCAGGGCTACATCTCGCCCTCGTGGATGAGCAACCGAACCTGGGCGCCGACCTGGAACTACGCGGTCGTGCAGTTCCTGGTGACGGTCGCCTTCAACGAAACGCCGGCGCGGCTGGATGCGCACCTGCACGACCTCGCCGAAGCCATGGAACGCGGCCGCCCCAATGCCTGGCACCCGTCGGAAATGGGCGCGCGCTACGATTCTCTCCGGCGCGGGATCATCCCGTTCGAGGCGAAGGTGCTGGAACAGCGCGCGAAGTTCAAGCTCGGCCAGGACGAGAACGACACCACGTTTGCCGAGATAACCGCGGCGCTCGGCCGGGAGGGGCCGGCGGAACTGCTCGCGTGGATGCGGGAGCTGAATCCGGGCCGCTGAGCGCGCTGCTCAGTGGTGCGGGTCGCTCGGCTTCGCGCCGGGGATCGTAGCCAGATACTGCGTCGGCGCGTGGCCGAAGGCGCGGCGGAACATCGCGGTGAACGCGCTCGGGCTGTTGTAGCCGACGTCGTAGGCGACCGTGGTGACCGGCTGGCCGACCGCGAGCCGCGAGAGCGCTTCCATCAGCCGCACGTTTTGCCGCCAGGTGGCGAAGCTGACGCCGGTCTCGCGCCGGAACGTGCGCGTGAACGTACGCCGGCCCATGCCCGCGATGTCCGCCCAGCCGTCGAGCGGCTCGTGCTGCGCCGGGTCGCGCAGGATCGCGGTGCAGACCTTGACGAGGCGCGCATCCTGCGGCATCGGCACGTCCAGCGGCGTCGCCGGCATGGCCTTGAGATCGGTCATCAGCAGGTCCATCACGCGCCCGTCACGGCCCGCGACGTCGTACTCGACCGGAATCCGGCAGGCCTCGATGATCAACTCGCGCAGGAGGGCCGATACCTCGATCACGCGGCAGGTCTTCGGCAGGTCCGGGAACGCGGTGGGATCCACGTACAGCGTGCGCAGCGAGACGTGGCCGCGCATGTGCGCCTCGTGCTCCACGCCCGCTGGCACCCAGACCGCGCGCTGCGGCGGCACGACGAAGCTCGCCTGCTCCGTGATCACGACCGTGACGCCCGCGCAGGCATAGATGAGCTGCGCGCGCTTGTGGTGATGATGCGGATCGTGGTGCCCGGACGGGTACTCGTCGGCCATGGCGGCGATCGGACGCGGGATGTCCTGGTAATCGGCGCCCTTCGTGCTGCGGCCCATGCGGCTAGCCTAGTCTGGCCCGTTCGCGATGACAAATGAGCGCCCGGCGACGGCGACCGGCCGCCACCGGCAGGACGATGCGGCCATGGACCACGTGCAAAGGGAAGCGGTATCCGCGCAGGGTGCGGACCTCGACCCGGATGTCCGGCGCTTCATCCGCGACATCGCGGCTTCCTTCGCGCAGCACCCGCAGTTCGAGCGCGCCCCCATCGCGCAGCAACGCCGCTGGGCCGAAGAGGCGCGGGCCCCCTGGATGCAGGGCGGGCCCGTCATGCAGGAAACGCTGAACCTCGAAGCGCCGACGCGCCACGGCGGTGTGCGCATTCGCATCCATCGCCCGGCCCAGGGCGAGCTGCCCGGCCTGGTGTACCTGCACGGCGGCGGCTGGACACTCTTCAGCATCAATACGCACGACCGCGTCATGCGCGAGTACGCCGCGCGCGCGGGCTGCTGCGTGATCGGCGTGGATTACGCGCTGTCGCCGGAGCACAAGTTCCCGGTCGCACGGGAGCAGGTCGTGGACGTCGTGGCCTGGCTCGCGAAAGAGCGCGGCCGGCTCGGCGTGGACCCCGGCCGGCTCGCGATCGGCGGTGACTCGGCCGGCGCCAATATGAGCGTCGCCACCTGCCTCGCGCGCCGCGACTCGCGGACCGCTCCGCCGCTGCGCGCCATGGTCCTGAACTACGGCGCGTTTACGACGCAGATTTCCGCCGAAGCCTGCCGCCGCTTCGACGGCCCGGAATACATGCTGGGCTGCGGGGAGATGGCCGGGTACTGGCGCAATTACCTGCGTGGCGCCGACGACGCGCGTAACCCGCTCGCCTGTCCGCTGCTCGCGTCGCTCGCCGGCCTTCCGCCGGCGTTTCTCGCGATTGCCGAGTGCGACATCCTGGCCGAGCAGAGTGTGCAGATGGCTCAGCTGCTGGAAGCCGCCGGGGTGCCCGCCCGGCGCGTCACGTACCGGGGCGCCTCGCACAGCTTCCTCGAGGCCATGTCCATCGCCGCCGTCAGCAAACGAGCCCTGGCGGACGCCTCCGACTGGCTGAAGCGGACCCTCGGATGAGGGGAGGCGACCACCCGGCCGCAGGGCCGTGGCCTGATCGCGACGGTTTGCGACCCTGGCTCGACTGCGCGGGGCAGGCCGGGGGCTAGATTTGGCGACCAGGGGGACTACGCCATGAACTCCAGACACGCTTTCGTATTCCTGCTGGGCTCGGGGCTGACGGCGCCGGGGCTCGCCCAGGACGAGACGTCCGGCGGCGGCGACGAGCTCGCGCCGGTCGTCGTCAGCGCGCCGCGCTATGTCTCGAAGGACGGCAGCTCGGCTTCCAAGTCGGACATCCCGCTGGTCGAGATGCCGCAGTCGGTCAGCGTCGTCTCGCGCGACATGATCGACCTTCTCAACTGGACCAGCCTCAACGAATCGGTGCGCTACTCGGCCGGCGCGACCGGCGAGGCATTCGGCCCCGACGAGCGCTATGACTGGCTCCAGATCCGCGGCTTCACGCCGGTGCAGTTCATCGACGGCGTGCAGGCGCCGATCGGCTCGGTCAACAACACCGGCACCGATCTCTACGGCTCCGAGTCCGTGGAAGTGCTGAAGGGCCCGGCCTCGGTGCTCTACGGCCAGACGCCGCCCGGCGGCATCGTCAACATGATCAGTCGCCGCCCGAGCGACGAATTCGGCGGCGAGCTCGAGCTCCAGGGCGGCGAGAACTCCTCGTGGCAGGTCGCGGGCGACCTCACCGGACCGCTGTCGGACAGCGTGAGCGGGCGCATCACTGCCCTCTACCGCGACCGCGAGACGCAGGTGGACTTCCTGACCTCGAAGCGGCTCTTCATCTCGCCAGCCGTGACGTTCCGGATCGGCGACGCTACGGAACTGACACTGCTCGCCAACTACCAGGACGACGACCTGGAGAACCAGAGCACGGGCTTCCTGCCCGCCTTCGGCACCCAGCTTCCCAACCCGCTCGGTACCGTCCCGGTCGGCCGGAATCTCGGCGAGACGGGCTACAACTTCTTCAAGCGCGAGCAGTGGAGCGCGGGCTACGACTTCACGCACGAGTTCAGCGACAGTTTCCGGATCCAGCAAAACCTGAAGTACTTCGACGTGAAGGTGGACTCGCGCGCGGTGTTCGGCGCCGGGCTCGTGGACGCCGACTTCAACGGCGTGCCGGACGACTTCCGCACCGTCAACCGCTTCGACTTCCCGTTCAACGAGCGCATCGACTCGCTGTCGGTGGACACGCGCGGCTACCTGGATTTCGAGACCGGCGGCGCCGAGCACTCGCTGCTGTTCGGCGTGGACTACCGCAAGTACGACGGATTCTCGGAGTTCGGCTTCGGAGTGGCTCCGCCGATCGACCTGTTCAACCCGGTGTACAACGCGGTGATCCCGCCGGCCGCGCTCTTCACCTTCATCAACGAGACGCGCGAGCAGATCGGGATCTACGTGCAGGAACAGCTTAAGGTCGGCAATTTCGTCCTGACGTTGAATGCGCGCAACGACTCGGTAGAACGGGATCCCGTGAGCGGCGCCACGCAGGACGACGAGGAGTTCAGCTACCGCGTCGGCGTCAACTACGTGTTCGACAACGGTTTCGCGCCCTACGTGCAAATGGCCCGGTCGTTCGAGCCGGTGAGCGGCGCGACCTTCGCGGGCGTTCCCTTCGAGCCGACCACTGGCGAGCAGATCGAAGCGGGCATCAAGTACGACGGCCGCGCGCTCGACCGTGACGTCCGGGTGTTCGGCTCGCTCGCGGCCTACCAGATCGTGCAGGAGAATGTGCTGACGCCGGACCCCGTCAACCTGTTCTTCAGCGTGCAGGAGGGCGAGGTGGAGGTGCAGGGCGTCGAGCTCGAACTGGCGGCGCGCATCCGCGAGCGCATCACGTTGAACCTCGCCTTCACCAGCATCGATTCCGAGGTCACGAGGACCACCGGCACCAACCTCGGCAACGAGCTGGTGGCGGTGCCCGATATGCTGGTCTCGGCGCTGGCCGACTACACCTTCCAGGACGGGCCGCTGGCGGGTTTCGGCTTCGGTTTCGGCCTGCGGCACCGTGGCACGATGTTCGGCGACGGCGCCAACCTGTGGAAGAGCGACTCGGTGACGATGTACGACGCGATTCTGCATTACGATACGCAGAACTGGCGGGTCGCGCTGAACGCCAGCAACTTCACCGACGAGATCTTCGTGGATCGATGCGACAGCCCTTCCAACTGCTTCTACGGAACGCGGCGGCTGATCACGGCGAGCGTCACGCGCAAGTTCTGAGCCACATGTTCGCGAGGGCGGCAAGCGCACTGATTGTCGCCCTCGCGCTCTGCGCCGGCGCCGTCGCGGAGCCCGTCGCGCCGCTGCCCTTCGACCGCATCCTTCGCTACGAGGAGCTGACGAAGCTTCTGCAGCAATGGGCGACGGCCCGCCCGGACCTTGTGCAGCTCGAGAGCATCGGCACCACGCCGCGTGGCCGCTCGATGTGGTTTCTCACGCTGACGAACCGCGCCACCGGCCCGGCGCTCGAGAAGCCGGCGCTCGTCGTGGACGGCAACACGCACGCCACCGAGTGGGCGGGCGGTGTGGCGGCGCTGCACTTCGTGCACAAGCTGCTCGATTCGTACGGTAAGGACGAGCGCGTGACCCGCCTGCTCGACACGCGCACGGTCTATATCCTGCCGCGCATGACGCCCGATGGCGTGGACGCGACTCTGGAACAGGGCCGGTTCATCCGCTCCGTCGATCGCCCATGGCCCAGCGCCGAAGTGCAGCCCGGCATCATTCCGCGCGACGTGGACGGGGACGGCCGGACCGTGTTCATGCGCTTCCGCGATCCGAACGGTCCCTGGAAGCAGTCCGCACAGGATCCGCGCCTGCTGATGCCGCGCGCCCCCGACGAGACCGGCGGCGACTACTGGCGCCTGTTGCGGGAGGGCATGATCGAGGGCTACGATGGCGTCACGATCGCGGATGAGCCCGAGCACGAGGCGCTCGATTTCGGCGCCAATTTCCCGAGCGACCTCGGCTCGACAGTGAGCTTCACCTCCGGCGCGTACCCGACGTCGGAGCCGGAGATCGAGGCGTATGTCGGCGCGATCGCGCGCCGCCCCAATATCGTCGCGCACGTCACCTGCCACACCTTCGGCGGCCTGATCCTCACGCCGCCGGTCAACCTCAACGAGCGCCTGCCCGACGCGGACCGGCGCGTGTACGAGACGTTCGCCGGGCGCGCGGCGGTGCTCACGGGTTATCGCGCCATCTCCTATCTCGATCTGCGCAGCGTCGACCGCGAGCGCCAGATCCCGAGCGCCTTCGGCTGGCTCTACAACCGGCGCGGCATCTACTCGTTCATCACCGAGTTCTGGAATCCGATGAAGGCGGCCGGCATCAACCTCGAGAACACCACCGAGTCCGCCTGGCTGTGGGGCTTTCATCCGCTCGAGGACGAGCTGAAGCTGCTGCGCTGGAGCGACAGGGAGCTGGACGGCGACGGCTTCGTCGCCTGGCGCAAGTTCGACCATCCGCAGCTCGGCCCCGTCGAGATCGGCGGCTTCGACAAGATCCGCTACTGGTACAACGTGCCATTCGATCGCCTCGAGCGCGAAGTCGCGCCGCACAGCGACTGGCTCGTCTATCTCGGCCTCGCGACGCCGCGCCTCGCCGTGCGCTCGTTCACGGCGGAGCCGGCCGGCGACGGCTTGTGGCGCTTGCGGCTGGTGGTCGAGAACACGGGCTGGCTGCCGACCAACGGCACGCAGCAGGCGCTCGACATACAGGCCGTCGCGGGTGTGTCGGCTGAGCTCAAGCTGCCGTCCGGGGCGAAGCTGATCGAAGGAGCGGCCTCGCAGCAACTCGGCCAGCTCGCCGGGCGCACCGGCCATCGCTCGGCGGCCACCTGGTGGGGATACACGCAGGGCACGCCGGACCGCGCGTTCGCGGACTGGATCGTATCGGCGCCGTCCGGGGCGTCATTCGACGCCGTCGCCAGCCACGAGCGGGCCGGCAGCGCGCGCGCCGAGCTGGTACTGGGCGCGGCATCACCCTGATCCTGAGGCAATGGCATGAAATCCGGTTTGATCGCAGCTTTGCTGGTCTCGTCCGTACTCGCCACCGCGCCCGCGCACGGCGACTCGCGGGACATGGTGATCGAGATCTACCGCGTCGCGCCGGGCAAGCACGAGGAGTTCCTGCGTCAGATCGCGCTCTACGACCGCGCCAATGCCGAAGCGGGCCTGCCGCCGCGGCAGCTCTTCGTGCACCAGGGCGGCGCGTCCTGGGATTTCCTGATTCTTCAGCCGGCGCACCACACCGACGAGGAGAGCCGCAAGCTGGACGCCGCGTTCAAGCAACTCGGCATCCCGCAGGGGGCGAAGTTCTTCGTCGCCTTCCGCCGGCTCATCGCCGAGCACACGGATACCAACGTCGAGGCCACGACGGCGGCCGAATACCTGAAGAAGCTGGATTGACCGTGCCGAGCCTGCGCCACCCGCGGCGTCTGCCGCTCATGTTCGCTGCGCTTTTTTGCCTGGCCGGCGCCGCGAACGCGGCGGCGGACGTCGATCGCGGGCGCCGGCTCTTCGAAACGCATTGTGTCGCCTGCCATGGCGCCCGCGGCAACCCCGACCCGGACAATCCGCTGGTCAAGGCGCTGACCCCGCCGCCCGCGGAACTCGCCGATCCGCTGTTCAACAGCCGCGAGCCCGCGCTCGACTGGGAGCTCGTGGTCAAGCACGGCGGGCGCTCGCTCGGCCTGTCGCCGCAGATGCCGGCCTGGGGCTCCGCGTTCACGGACGAAGAAGTCGGCGCGATCGTCGCCTACGTGAAGACGCTGGCGCCGGGATCAGAGCGCTATCCGCCGG
>JBQTKI010000111.1:0-17471 GCA_052386275.1 Gammaproteobacteria bacterium | reverse complement strand
ATATTCATCCAGCCCCGCCCTGCCCCGCGGGCGCCCCGATTATGTGAAGCCCTTCGCGGTCGAAGTGCCGTGGGCCCGCTAGTGTCAGGACTGGGAGAGAACACCCGCAGGGTTCAGCGTCTGCCATGGCCGAACGCGACAAACCGAAGCCGGACAAGCTCCCGGACGATGCCCGGGGCATCGCCCATTACGCCGAGCAGCAGCGGCTCGGGCACGGCCGCATCGAGTTCGACGAACTCGGCAACGCGGTCTGGGTTCCGAATTCCGGCGCACGCGGCGACGACGTCATGCGCAAGCTGCTCGACGATCCCACGCTCGCCTTCAGCAACGAGTACACCGAGGGCACGCAGAAGCGCATCCAGCAGAACCAGCAGGGCGTCAAGAAGGGCTACGATCCCTACGACAGCGGCCAGCTGGTCAAGAAGGAATGGAAGAAAAAGAAGGACCTCCGTCGCCTCTCCGACTGGATCAAGACGCGCAAGCCGAAAGACGAGTGATCGCCCGCCTCGCCCGGCGTCCGCCGCGCGCTTGACCGACCCCGACCGGGCGCGCACGCTCGCCGCATGAGCGCGCTGACCCTCGTGATCGGCACGCGCAACTACAGCTCCTGGTCGTTGCGCGCCTGGATCCTGCTGCGCCACCTGGGCCTGCCATTCGTCGAGCGGCAGTTCGAACTCGACTCCGAGGAATTCGCGGCCGAGATGCCCAAGTTTTCGCCGACCGCGCGCGTGCCGGTGCTGATCCACGGCACGCTGCGCGTCTGGGAGTCGCTTGCGATCTGCGAGTACGCATCGGAGATCGCCGGCGGCCGCGGCTGGCCCGCGGATGCCGGCAGGCGCGCAGAGGCGCGCGCGATCGCCGCCGAGGTGCACGCCGGCTTCCAGGCGCTGCGCAGCGCCTGCCCGATGAACGCGCGTGCGACCGGCCGGCGCGTGCCGCTGACCCCGCCGCTCGAGCGCGACCTGCGCCGCATCGACGCGATCTGGTCCGGCTGTCGCCGCGACCACGGTGAGCACGGCCCGTACCTGTTCGGTGCCTTCAGCGCGGCGGATGCGATGTTCGCGCCGGTGGTGCTGCGCGTCCGCACTTACGGCCTGCCGCTCTCTGCGCTCGCGGCGCGCTACCAGGAAAACATGCTGGCGGACAGCCACCTGCGCCATTGGGTGCGCGCGGCGGAAATCGAGACCGTCGTGATCCCCCACGACGAAGCCGGTGCCGGCGCCTGATACCCGTGTGATGGCCTGGGCGAGCGCGCTCGGGCTCGGCGCGCGCCTCGAGGACGCGGCGACGGATGCGCTCGCACACTTCGACGGCGCGGGATCGCTGCGCCGCCCTGAACTCGTGATCGCGTTCGCCTCCGCCGCCTACGGCGCGGCGATCGAACGGCTGCCGCATCTGCTGCGGCCGTGGCTCGGCGACGCGCTCCTGCTCGGCTGCAACGCCGGCGGGCTGATCGGCGGCGGCGACGAGGAAGAAGACGAGCCGGGGCTCGCGCTGCTCGCCGGGCGCCTGCCCGATGCGTCGCTCGCGATCCTGCACCTCGAGCAGGCGACGCTGCCACCGCTCGCCGCCTCCCGTGAGCCATGGTGGCGGCTCCTGGACCTCGGCCCTGAATCGGGCGCGAGCTTCGTGCTGCTCTCCGATCCCGGCACCATCGACGCCGAGGCCTGCGCGCGCGGCATCGACCGTGCATTCCCGGGCGCGGCCGTCGTCGGCGGCCTCGCGAGCGGCGCGGCCGAGGCCGGCGCCACGCGCCTGCTGGCGGGCGGCGACGTGCACCGCTCCGGCGCGGTGCTGCTCGCGCTCGCGGGCAACGTGGCGATCGACCCGGTTGTCGCGCAGGGCTGCCGGCCGATCGGCGACCCGCTGTTCGTGACCGCCTGCGATGGAAACCTGATTCACGAGCTCGACGGGCGCCGGCCGCGCGACGTGCTCACCTCGCTCTATGCCGAGCTCGACGAGGAGGAACGCACGCGCTTCGGCGATGCGCTCTGCATCGGCCTCGCGCTGCCCGGCGCGCGCCAGAGCATGGGCGTGGGCGACTTCCTGGTGCGCAACGTGCTCGGCCTCGACCCCGAGAGCGGCGCGCTGTGGATCGGCGCGCGCGTGCCGAAAAACGCCGTGGTGCAGTTCCACCTGCGCGACGCCACCGCCGCGGCGCGCGAACTCGAGAGCCGCCTCGACTCGGCACTCGCCGGGCGGCCGCCGCCGGCCGCAGCACTGCTGTTCGCCTGTGCCGGCCGCGGCCGCAACCTGTTCGGCGTGAGCGGCCACGATTCCGGGACGCTGCGCCGGCGCGCCGACGTCCCGGTCGCCGGCATGTTCAGCGCGGGCGAGATCGCGCCGGTCGAGGGCGCCACCTTCCTGCACGGCTACACCAGCGTGTTCGGCCTGATCCGGCCGCGGGCGGTGGGCGACTCCTGATAGAATCGGCGCCCCGCAGGGGCCGGAGATTCATCTGATGCGACGCGTCCTCGCCGCCGCCGCGATGGCGGCGATCCTTGCCCCCGCCGCCGCGGATCCGCGCGGCTTCACCGCGCGCGACCTGGCCTCGCTCGCGCGCGCGAGCGAACCGCGGCTCTCGCCCGATGGAAAGCTCGTCGCATTCACGCTGCGCGAGACCGACCTCGCGGCGGACCGCGGCCGCAGCGACCTGTGGCTGGTCGAGGCCGCGGGCGGCGCGCCGCGCCGGCTGACCGCGAGCGAAGAGAACGACACCGCACCCGACTGGTCGCCGGACGGCGCCGGCATCTACTTCCTGTCCGCGCGCTCGGGCTCGACCCAGGTCTGGTACCTGCCGCTCGCCGGCGGCGAAGCGACGCAGGTGACGCGCCTGCCGGTGGAAGTCGCGGGATTCCGCGTCTCGCCCGCGGGCGACCGCCTCGCACTCGCGCTCGAGGTGTTCCCCGACTGCGCCGAACTCGACTGCACGAAACAGCGCCTCGACGAGCAGAAGTCGTCGCAGGCGCACGGCCAGGTCCACGACCGCCTGTTCGTGCGCCATTGGGACAAGTGGAAGGAGGGGCGCGTGTCGCAGCTCTTTTCGGCGCGGCTCGGGCCGGACCGCACGGCGGCCGGCGCGCCCGCGGCGCTCACCGCCTCGCTCGACGCCGACGTGCCGTCGAAGCCGTTCGGCGGCCGCGCGGACTACGCATTCAGTCCGGACGGTCGCGCGCTGGTGTTCTCCGCGCGCATCAAGGGCAAGGACGAGCCGACCTCGACCAACTTCGACATCTGGCGCGTGCCCGCGGACGGCACCGCGGCGCCCGTCAACCTGACCGGAGACAACCCGGCCTGGGACGCGCAGCCGCTGTACTCGCCGGATGGCCGGCTGCTCGCGCACCTCGCGATGCGCCGGCCCGGGTTCGAGGCGGACCGCTTCGAGCTCGTGGTGCGCGACGCCGCGACAGGCAGGGTGCGCTGGCGCAGCGAGGGCTGGGACCGCTCGATCGGCGCGTTCCGCTTCTCGAAGGACGGGCGCCAGGTATTCGCGATCGCGGATCACCTCGGCCAGCACCCGCTGTGGACGATCGATCTCGCGCAGGGCACGCAACGGGCGCTGACCGGCCCGGGCTACGTCGCCGAGTTCGACGTCGTGGGCGACCGGATTGCGTTCACGATGCAGTCGCTCACCTCGGCCGCCGACCTGCACCTGATCGACGGGGGCGCCGCGCCGCGCCGGCTCACGGAGCTGAACGCCTCGCGCCTCGCGGACCTGCGCTTCGGCGAGCCGGAGCAGTTCACATTCACCGGCGCCGGCGGCGAGCAGGTCTACGGCTATGTGGTGAAACCCTGGAACTGGGAGGCCGGCCGCAAGTTTCCGGTCGCCTTTATCGTGCACGGCGGGCCGCAGTCGTCCTTCGCCAATACCTGGAGCTACCGCTGGAACCCGCAGGTCTACGCGGGCGCGGGCTACGGTGCGGTGTTCATCGACTTCCACGGCTCGACCGGCTATGGCCAGGCATTCACCGATTCGATCAGCGGCGACTGGGGTGGCAAGCCGCTCGAGGATCTGCAGCAGGGCCTCACGGCGGCGCTCGCGCGTTACCCGTGGCTGGACGGCCACCGCGCCTGCGCGCTCGGCGCCTCTTATGGTGGCTTCATGATGAACTGGATCGCGGGCAACTGGTCCGACCGCTTCCGCTGCCTGGTCAACCACGCGGGCCTCTTCGACCACCGCACGATGTACTACTCGACCGAGGAACTCTGGTTTGTCGAGTGGGACCATGGCGGCCCGTATTTCGGCAATCCGGCGGGCCACGAGAAGCACAACCCGGTGAATCACGTCACCGCGTGGAAGACGCCGATGCTCGTGATCCACGGCGCGCTCGACTACCGCGTGCCCTACACGCAGGGCATTGCGACCTTCACCGCACTGCAGCGCCGCGGCATCGAGAGCCGCTTTCTGTTCTTCCCGGACGAAAACCACTGGATCGCGAAGCCCGCCAACAGCATCCAGTGGCACGACGAGGTGCTCGCCTGGCTCGACCGTCATCTCGACTGAGCGCCGCGGTCAGTCTGCGCGCCACTCGGCGCGATAGGATCGGCCGAGCGAGATGATGCGCTGGAGCAGTTCGGGGTAGCCGATGCCGTCGTGCAGCGCGGCATCGGCGAAGTCCTCCTCGCGCTCCAGGTTGGGGTTGGCATTGGCCTCGAGCGCGAATGGCGTGCCGTCCGCGCGCACGCGGAAATCCATGCGCGCATAGCCTGTCATGTGCAGGGCGCGGTAGATGCGCCGCGCGAGCCGGTCCACGCGCTCCGCGAGCCCGGCGGGCAGGTTCTCCGCCCTGCCGCTGGTGATGCCGTGGCGCTCTTGGTACGCGCGGTCCCACTTCGCCTTGCGCGTCGCGATCCCGGCGCGCCCGGCGCGCAGCTCGCCGAAGATGAACTCCCAGGGCGTCAGCGTGCGGACGCGCTCGTTGCCGAGCACGCCGACGTAGAGCTCGCGGCCCTCGACGTATTCCTCCACCAGCGCATCCGACTGGGTGTGCTCGTGGATGAACGCGATGCGTTCCCTGAGGCGCGCGGCATCCTCAACGATGGACGCCTGCGAAATGCCCTTCGACGCATCCTCGGTCGCGGACTTCACGAACAGCGGGTAGCGCAGCTTCGCGGGGATGCGCAGCGCCCCGCCGCGGCGGAACACGGCGAACTGGGGCGTGGGAATCCGGTGGTAGGCGAGGATCTGCTTCGACAGTACCTTGTCGCGCGACAGCATCATGCCGCGCGGGTTGCAGCCCGTGTACGGCTGGCGCAGCAGCTCCAGGTAGGCGACCACATGCTGGTCGTAGGTGACGATGCCGCCGAACTCCTCGAGCAGGTTGAAGCAGACCTCGGGCTTCCAGTCCTGGATCGTCGTTCGCAGCTCCGTCAGGCTGTCGCCGACGCCGATTGGCCGCGCCTCGTGGCCCATCTCGCGCAGGCAGCTCGTGACGTCGTACTCGGTGCGGAACTCCGCGGCGTCCTGCTCGCGCACGCCCTCAAGCGTCGCCGGTGGTACCAGCGTCTCGTGGACCAGCACGAGGATGCGCAGCTTCTTCATAGCGACAGCCTCGGCCCGAACTGGCGCATCGAGCGGGCGACCTCAGCCGCCAGCACGCGCTCGAACGCTGCGCGCGCGGCGCGGCGCGTGCCCCGCAACTGCAGGCCGAGCGCCCGGCTGCGCGCGATCATGCGTTTCGCGACCTCCCCGACCAGATACTCGCTCACGTCGAGCCTGCGCGCGACCCGGCGCCGGATGTGCGGCAGTTCCTCGCGGATCATGCGCGCCGCGCCGGTGCGCCGCCGCCTGCCACCCGCGGGCGCGAACAGGCGCGTGAGCGCCGCATCGGTGCGGGGTGCACTCGCGCCGCGCCCACGCCGCGCGAGGCGCCGGTAGTGGCGGCCGAGCGTGAGTCTCGACTCGCGCAGCGGCTCGACCACGCGCGGCGCACGCAGCAGCGGCGGCCGGCCGCGCAGTTCGCGCATCAGCGCTGCGACGTAGCGCAGCTTGCGCATCGCCGGCCAGCCGGCGTAGCGCCGCCGCCAGTCCGAGCCCGGCGTCAGCCACACCGCGAAAGTCTCGGCGAAGTCCTCGGCGGGATGGCTTTGCGCATACCAGCCGGCGAGGTGCTGCACATAGCGCCGGCTGCCGGGACGCGGCCGGTAGCTCCTCGGGTAGCGGCGCGAGGCCGGACCGAATGCCGCGCGCCAGCCGGCGCGACGGCGCAGGCGAAACGCCGTGTCGATGGCGTGGCCTGCCTCGTGGCGCAGGATGCGCATCAGCTCGCGCGCGTTGCTCCCTTCCGCTTCTCCCATGAAACGGCGTTGCAGCGCGCGCAGGCGCGGGTGCAGCAGGTAGAACGGCACGGCGATGCCCGGGACGCCGTCCGGCGAGAACCATTCGAGCGCCACCCACGCGCGCGGGCGCGCGGCGATGCCGCGAGCAGCGAGCTCGCGGTGCAGCCGCCGCAGGGCACGCGCGACCGGCGTGCCGCGGATCGAAAGATCGAGCCCGGAGATGCGCCGTTTGAGCAACCGCTCATCGGGCAGCCGCGTCCACGCAGGGCGGCGGCGCCGCGCCACTACCGCGCCGCCCCCGGCACTGCCCGCGCGACGAGCGCGTCGGCCTGCGCTTCGATCTCGCTTGCGCGCGCGAGCCCGGCGCGCCGGTCGGCCGGAAGCGCGGCGGCGCCGTAGTGCGCGCCGGCCAGCGCACCGGCGAGCGCCGCCACCGGCAATGCCGGCGCATCCACCGCGGCCGCCGCCTGCAACACCGCGGCGGGGCCGGCGCCGGCCGCGAATACCGCGAGCGCGGCGGCGAGCGCCGCAGCCGGCGAGTCGGACGCCTCGACCGCACCGGGGTGGGCGCCGCGCCAGCCGCCCGATGCGACCTCGTGCACGCGCGGTCGCAGCGTCATCGAATCCCAGAGCCCCGGCTGCGGGCTGAACATCGGTGCGAGCAGCGCCTGCTTCGGAGCGCCCGCGAGCGCGCCGGCGAGCAGTGCCGCGAAGTAGCGCACCGCGTCCAGCGTGAGCGGCGCCTGGTGCGTGACGCGCGCGCACTGCACGGCCGCCTCGAGCGCGGTGCGTGCATCGTCGCGGTGCCAGATCACCGCGGGCGCGATTCTGGCGAGCGGCTCCGCGGATGCCTGCGCCGGGTCGTGCGAGCCGGCATAGGGGTTGCCGTGCCACTGGGCCGTGGCGAGCGCGCGCGCGGTCGCGTCCGAGATCCCGACGCAGCGGCCGGTGCTCGACCAGTAGCCGAGGCGCTGCCAGCCCTGGTAGCGGCGCACCTGGTCGGCGGCATCGTGGCCGCCGCTGCGGATGTAGCTCTCGGCAAGGCAGAGCATCATCGCAGCCGTATCCGCCCATGCGCCCGCCGGCAGGTCGTGGCGCGCATGCAGCAGCGCTTCTCCCATCGCGATGCCCAGCAGCATGCCGCGCGCGCGGTCCCTGAGATCCCGCGCCGGTGCGGTCGCGCTGGCGGGCGCCGGCGGTCGTGGTGAAACCGGCTGCACGCGCCGCGGGCGCCAGCTGCGCACGTACTCGCGCTGCGCTTCAGTTTCCGGCACGCGCGGCCAGGCCTCGGAGAGAGCGCTGCCGAGCCAGCGCAGGTTGAGCGTCGCGAGCGCCGCGTCACCGAGCGAGCCCGACGACGCAAACCAGCAGCCCGCGACCAGGTTGGTGCGGCCGACCCCGGCGCGGCAATGCAGGTAGATGCGGCGGCCCTCCTCGAGCGCAGCCGCCAGCTCGTCCAAGATCTCCTGCATCTGCAGCATCGACGCCGGCAGGCCGTGATCGCGGATCGGCTTGCGCAGGTAGCTGATCGGCGTGCGCGAGTACGGTCCCGGCAGCAGCGACTCATAGGGCGGCAGCTCGCCGGGTTCGGTCAGGTCGATGAAGCAGTCGACGCCGCTCTCGAGCAGGCGCCGCAGGCGCGTCGCCATCGCTTCCTCCCCCACCAGCGGGTAGGGTCCCGCGAGGACGCGGCCGGGCTCGACCCAGTAGCTTTCGGGAATCGGCGGCGCGGCGGAATCAGCCGCCCGCATCGCGCACGCGGCGCTCGATGGCCGCGAAATCGTAGGCCCGCGGGTCGGCAAGGTGAGAGGCTACGACATTGCAGAGCGCCGTGAAGATCGAGTCCACGCGGCCGGGCTGCTCGCGTTCCCAGTCCGCGAGCATGCGCGCGATCGCTGCGCGCTCGAGGTTCGGCTGCGAACCGCAGAGCACGCAGGGGATGATCGGGAAGCCGCGCGCGCGCGCATAGCGGGCGATCTCGCGCTCCGGCACGTAGCACAGCGGCCGGATCACGACATTCGCGCCGTCGTCGGAGACGAGCTTCGGCGGCATCGCCTTGAGCCGGCCGCCGTGGAACAGGTTCAGGAACAGCGTCTCGACGATGTCGTCGCGATGGTGGCCGAGCGCGATGCGCGTGAAGCCGTTCTCGCGCGCGAACCGGTACAGCGCGCCGCGCCGCAGCCGGCTGCACAGCCCGCATTGCGTGCGCCCCTCCGGGATCACGCGCTTGACCACCGAGTAGGTGTCCTGCTCGATCGCGTGGAACGGGATGCCGAGCGCCGCGCAGTGCGCGGGCAACACGCCGGCCGGGAATCCCGGCTGCTTCTGGTCGAGGTTGACCGCCGCGAGCGTAAAGCGTACCGGCGCCGCGCGGTGCAGCGAGTGCAGCAGGTCGAGCAGCGTGTACGAGTCCTTGCCGCCCGACAGGCAGACCATCACGCGGTCGCCCTCCCCGATCATGGAGAAATCCGCGATCGCCTTGCCGACGAGGCCGCGCAGCCGCGCGGCCAGGCGGCGGAAATTGTTCGAGGTCTCCTGCGCGGCCGGGATCACGCCGTCATTCTAGAATTCGGCGAGGTACTTGCGCTCGAGATAGCGCAGGAACGGCGTGGCCGACAGCGGCCTGCCGGAAGCGTGCAGGACGAGCTCGGGCACCGGCAGCTTCGCGCCCATCGAGTGAACGCGCTCGCGCAGCCACCCGAGCAGTCCCGCGAACTGGCCCGCGGCGATCTCGGCTTCGAGGCCCGGATGTTCCTCGCGCATCGCTTCCCACAGTTGGCCCGCGATCACCGCGCCGACCCCATATGACGGGAAGTGGCCGAAGGACCCGACCGCCCAGTGGATGTCCTGCAGGCAGCCCTCGAGGTCCGAGGCCGGCACCAGGCCGAGCCGGTCGGAAGAGAGCGAATTCCACGCGTCGCGCAGGTCCTTGACCGGAAGCTCGCCGGAGAGCAGCCGCCGCTCGAGTTCGTAGCGCATCCAGATGTGCGTCTGGTAAGTGAGCTCGTCGGCGTCCATCCGGTTGGTGCCGCGCGCGACCCGGTTCAGGTGGCGGTAGATGTTCTCCTCCGCCCACTCGGGACCCGTCGCCCCGTAGTGCTTCTCGAGCAGCGGCCGCAGGCAGGTGACGAAGGCGCGGCTCCGTCCCACCATCATCTCGAGCAGCAGCGACTGGCTCTCCTCCAGCGCCATGCCGCGGTCCTGCCCCACCGGCTGGTCCAGCCACTCCGCGGGCAGTCCGAGGTCGTACAGCGCCTGCCCGGTCTCGTGCAGCGCGCCGAGCAGGCCCTGGAACGGGTCTTTCTGCTCGAAGCGCGTGGTGACGCGCAGGTCGCCCGGCACCCCCTCGGTGAACGGATGGTCGCTCTCGTCGAAGCGGCCGCGGTCGAACGGGAAGCCGAGCGCCTTCATGAGGTCCACGCACAGGCCGCGCTGGCGGCTCATCGAGAAGCGGCCCTCGATCGGCAGCGGCGGGTGCGCCGCCTGCAGCTCGATCGCTTCGGTCACGAGCGCCGGCAACCGCCGGGTCAGCGGCGTGAAGATCGCGTCGATGTGCTTCGACAGCAGCCCCGGCGTGAACTCATCGGCGAGCGCATCCCAGGGATCCAGCGAGAAGCGCTGTGCCAGCAGTTCCGCCTTGCTGCGCACCAGCTTCACGGTTTCCTCTAGTTGCGGCACCAGCGCGCCGAAGTCATTGGCCTCGCGCGCCTCGCGCCAGCGCGCTTCGGCGCGCGCGCTGGCCTTGGCCATGCGCGCCACCAGGGACGGCGGCGTCGCGATCGCATGGTCGTGCAGGCGGCGCATTTCGCGCAGGTTCGCGGACTGCCAGTCCTCGAGCGACGGCGCCTGCGCGTCGGCGCGGTCGAGCAGGCGCGCGATGCGCGGCGAGACCAGCAGGTTGTGCACCTCGATCTGCAGCGCCGCGAGCTGGTCCCCGCGCAGGTCGGCGCTGCCGCGCGGCATCGTGACCGCCGCGTCCCAGCGCAAGAGCGCAAGCACGCCGCGGAAGGCGTGCAGTCTCCGGAACTCCTGCTCGAGCTGCTGATAAGGGGTGCCGGTCGCCACGCCTGACTCCTCTGCCCCGCCGACAAGCAATCCGGGACCCCCGGGCCCCGGCATTCGCCGCGGTCCGTTGGCTGCGTTCGGACATGGAACAGACCGGAATTCTACCAGCCCGGGGTTCCAGGCAGGCTTCCGGAACGCAACAAGGCCTTATTTTTCAGCAGCTTGTGGCTCGTCGCCTCGGCTTGACACCGGGGTCGGCTCGAGTGTGCGCAGCCGCTCGATGAGGCCCGCCAGGTACCGGGGCGAACGGTGGCTGCCGGCGACCAGGGCATAGACCGCGGGTACCACGAAGAGCGTCAGGAACACCGAGATCGTGGTGCCGAAGAACACCACGACGCCGATCGGCTCGCGCTGCTCCGCGCCGGCGCCGGACGCGAGCAAGAGCGGCATCGAGCCGAAAGCGGTGCAGAGGCTCGTCATCAGGACCGGCCGCAGCCGCACCGCGGCGGCCTGCACCACCGCCTCGACGCGCTCGAGGCCGCGATCGCGCAGCTGGTTCGCGAACTCGACGATCAGCACGCCGTTCTTCGCCGCGATGCCGATCAGCATGATCATCGCAATCTGGCTGAAGATGTTGAGCGACATCGGCTGGCCGAGGAAGTTGTAGAGCCACAGGCCGACGAAGGCGCCGATCACGGCGAGCGGCACGGTGGTCATGATCACGGCCGGGTGCTTGAAGCTCTCGAACTGCGCGGCGAGCACCAGGAACACGATCGCGATCGCGAACAGGAAGGTGGTCCACAGCTGGCCCTGGGTGCGCAGATACTCGCGCGATTCGCCGTCGAACGACAGGCGCGCGGCGGGCGGCAGCTCACCATTCACCAGCTCCTGGAAGAACGCGACCGCCTCGCCCATCGTGTAGCCCGGCGCGAGGCCGGCGCTGATCGTGATCGAGCGCAGCCGGTCGAAGCGGTTGAGCTGCACCGGCCCGACCGTCTCCTCGATCGTGATCAGATTGGCGAGCGGCACCAGTTCATTGCCGCGCGTCGAGCGCACGTAGAGGTTCTGCAGGTCCGAAGGCGTCGCGCGGTCGGCCGCCTGGCCCTGCAGGATCACGCGGTACTCGCGGCCACGGTCCACGTAGGTCGTCACGACGCGCGAGCCGAGCACGGTCTCGAGCGTGCGGCCGATGGTCTCGAGCGACACGCCGAGCTCGGCCGCGCGGTCGCGGTCCACGGCGATGCGCAGCTGCGGCTTGCGCTCGCGGTAGTTGGTGTCGACGCCGGTCAGGCCGGGATTCGCGCGCGCGGCCTCCAGCACGACGTCGCTCCACTCTGCGAGCGTGTCGTAGTCGGGGCCGCCGATCACGACCTGGACCGGGCGGCCGCCGCGCGAGCCGAGGCCCTGCGGCGTGAACACGTCGCCGCGCACGCCGGGTAACTCCGCGAGCCGGGCCGACAGAGAGGCGGCGATCTGCATCGCGCTGCGCTCCCGGTCACGCCAGTCCTCGAGGATGATGAAGCCGTTCGCCTCGTTGACCTCGGTGGCGCCGCCGAAGCCCGAGCCGATCCGCAGCGAGAAACGGCGGATGTCGCCGTATTGCTCCTGCTCGCGGAACAGGATCGCCTCGGCCGCCGCCATCTGCCGCTCGGTGTACTCGAGGCTCGCGCCCTCCGGGGCGGTCAGCTGGATGCGCATCGCGCCGCGGTCTTCGAGCGGCGAGAATTCGCGCGGCAATGCCATGATCGCGAGCGCCGCGACGGCGACCAGGCCGAGCGTGCCGCCGACCACCAGCCACGGGCGGCGGATCAGGCTGCCGAGCCGCCGTTCGTAGGCCTGCGCGAGCCTGCGGAAGAAGGCATCGAGTCGCTGGGCCACCGGGCTGCGTTCCTCGTGCTCGCGAAACATGCGCGAGGCCATCGCCGGCGTGAGGGTCAGCGCCACCAGGCAGGAGAACGCGACGGCGGCCGCGAGGGTGAAGCCGAACTCGCGAAACAGCCGTCCGATCGCGCCGGGCAGGAAGGAGATCGGTACGAACACCGAGATCAGCACCAGCGTGGTCGCGATCACCGCGAAGCCGATCTCGCGGCTGCCGTCGAGCGCCGCGAGGAGCGGCTTCTGGCCCGCCTCGATGCGGCGGAAAATGTTCTCGAGCACCACGATCGCGTCGTCCACGACGAGCCCGATCGCGAGCACCATGCCGAGCAGCGTCAACACGTTGACCGAGTAGCCCATGGCGTCCATGAACAGGAAGGTCGCAATGATCGAGACCGGGATGGTGACCGCCGGGATCAGCGTCGCACGGATGTTGCCGAGGAACAGGTAGATCACAAGCAGCACCAGCGTCAGCGAGATCGCGAGCGCGAATTCGACCTCGCGCAGCGAAGCGTCGATGAACACCGCGCGGTCGAAGTTGACCGCGAGCACCATGCCCTCGGGCAGACCGGATTGCAGGCGCGCGACCGTCTCGCGGACCTGGCGGGCGACTTCGACCGTGTTCGCCTTCGACACCTGCTCGACGCCGAGGCTGATCGCGGGCAGCCCCATCGTGCGCGCGACCGTGCGGTCGTTTTCGGCGCCGAGCTCGACCCGGGCGACGTCGCCGAGCCGCACCACGTAGCCGTCCGCGCCGCGCCCAAGCGCGAGCCGGCGGAAGTCCTCGACCCGCGAGAACCCGGTATCGGTGCGCAGCGAGAATTCGCGCTCAGCGGACTCCAGCCTCCCCGCGGGCAGCTCGACGTTCTCGCGCCGCAGCGCGGCCTCGATGTCCGCGACCGTGAGTGCGCGCGCCGCCAGCGCCTGGCGGTCGATCCAGATGCGCACCGCCTGGCGCCGTTCACCGCCGATCTGGATGCGCGACACGCCCGGGATCGCCGACAGTTGATCGACCAGCACGCGGTCGGCGTAATCGGTGAGCTCGAGCACCGTCATGCGGTCGCTCGACAGGTTCAGGAAGATCACGGCTTCCGGGCCGGACTCGGCTTTCTGGATCTCCGGCGGGCTCGCCTCCTCCGGCAGGTCGTCGAGCACGCGCCCGACGCGATCGCGCACATCGTTGGCGGCGGCGTCCACGTCGCGGGTCGCGGCGAACTCGATGTTGATCGCCGAGCGGCCGTCCCTCGAGCTGGAACGCAATGCCTCGATTCCCTCGAGCCCGGCGATGCGGTCCTCGATCACCTGCGTGATCTTGTTCTCGACGATCGCGGCGCCCGCGCCGCGGTAGTCGGTCGTGACCGAGACGAACACCGGGTCCACGTCGGGGTACTCGCGCACCGCGATGCGCAAGAGCGACACCAGCCCGAGGATCACCAGCAACAGGCTGATGACGGTGGCGAAGACGGGCCGCCGGATCGAGAAATCCGAGATCGTCATCGCACCGCTCCCGGCGCCGCCGCCGGCGCCGCGGTGAGCTCGTGCGCCGCGCTGCCGTCACGGACCTTCTGCGTGCCCTCGGTCACGACGCGTTCACCCGCGGCGGCGCCCTGCAGGACTTCGACCTCGCCCGGCGTCCGCCGCCCGATCGTGATTTCGCGCCGCGCGATCCTGCCGTCCGCGAGCACGAACACGTAGACCTTGCCGCGCTCAGGCACCAGCGCCTGCTCGGGCACGATCAGTCCCGGCAGGGGTTCGCGCGATACGCGCACGGTCAGGAACATGCCCGGGCGCAGGTGGCCGTCGGGATTCGGCAGCCGCGCGCGCACCTTGATCGAGCGGGTGACCGGATCGACGCGCGAGTCGACCGATTCCACTTCGCCCGAGAAGGCCTGGTCGGGAAAAGCCGCGCTTCTCGCCGCGACCACGAGGCCCGGGTTCAGCACCGCGAGGAACACCTCGGGCACGTCGAAGTCCACTTTCATCGTGCGGGTGTCGTCGAGCGTCGTGATCACCGTGCCGGGACTCACGAGCGCGCCGACGCTGACGCGGCGCAGGCCGATGCGGCCGTCGAAGGGCGCGCGGATCTGGGTGTCCGCGAGGCGCGCCTGGGCCGCGGCCACGCGTGCTTCGTTCGCGAGTTGCGTCGCCTCGATGGTCTCCAGCTGCGCCTGCGACAGCGCCTGCTGGGCGAACAGGTCCTTGCTGCGCGCATAGGCGCTGCGGCTCTCCGCGAGTGCCGCTGCCGCCGCCGCGAGGTCGGCGCGCGCCTGCGCGCCATCGAGTTCGACCAGCAGCTGGCCCCGACGCACGAGCTGCCCTTCTTCGAAGCGTAGGGCGACCACCATGTTGGCCGCCTTGGAGGTGACTTCGACCGCCTCGTTCGCGCGCGCGGTGCCGAGCGCCTCGACCTCGACCGCGACCGGCTTCTCGACCACGGCCGCGGTGACCACCGCCACGGACTCCGGGCCTGCGCCCGTGCGCGAGCCAGTCCCGGCATCGGTCGCACCGCCGCAGCCGTGCAGCAGCCAGGCAGCCAGGGCGAGCGCGATCGGCTTGCGGAATATCGGCATTGCGATTCGATGCTACCCGATACCCGCGGCCGTGGTGACTGGCCTTGCCTGCAGCCATTGAGCGATGGTTTTCGGCAGCAATTCCTGGGCCCGGCGGCTCACGTAGATGCCGATGTGGCCGCCGTCGAATTCGAATTCCGAGTAGTCGCGGCTGCCGGTCAGATGGCCGAGCGGGCGCGAGGCGGAAGGCGGCACCAGGTGGTCGCGGGTCGCAAAGACATTGAGCAGCGGGCAGCGGATGCGCCGCAGGTCCACCGGCTGCCCGCCGAGCTGCAGGCCGCCCCTGACCAGGCGGTTCTCCTGGAAGAACCAGCGCACGAACTCGGCGAACGCGCGCCCGGCCTGGTCCGGGCTGTCGTGGATCCAGCGTTCCATGCGCAGGAAATCCGCGAGCGCCTCGCGATCGGCGGCGATATCGGCGAGTCCCGCGTACTTGTGCACGGTGAGCCGGAACGGCATCAGCGACAGGAAAGTCGCATTGAGCAGCGTCCCCGGCACATTGCCGAGCACGGCGACCATGCGCTCGACGTCCACGCGCCGCACCCATTTCGACAGCAGGTTGTCGGGCGTCTGGAAATCCACCGGCGTCACCATCGTGATGAGGTTCAGCACGCGCTCCGGGTGCAATGCCGCGTGGCACAGCGACAACGTCCCGCCCTGGCAGACGCCGAGCAGGTTGACGGCGCCGCCGCCGCTCTCGCGCCGCAGCCTCTCGATGCAGGCGCCGAGTTGCCGGTCGGCATAGTCCTCGAGCGAGCGATCGCGATCACCCGCGTCCGGATAGCCCCACTCCACCAGCCAGACGTCGATGCCGTGCGCGAGCAAGCCGCGAATCAGCGAACGATCCGGCTGCAAGTCCAACATCGTCGGCCGGTTGACGAGCGCGTAGCAGATGAGGAGCGGCGCGGCCCGCGTCGCGGGCGCGATTGCACGATAGCGCCAGAGCACCGTCGTGCCGAGGCGCAGTACTTCGTCGCGCGGCGTGCATCCCTCGGCGCGCAGGTCGAGGCCCGCAAGGCCGGCCGCCGCTTGCGTCATGCGCTGCCCGAATTCTGCGACTTCGAGTGCAGCGCGCGCGGGATCGATCGCGAGCCGCGTCATGGCCTGAGGCCGTCAGCGTTCTGCGCGGCTTCGTGCAGCCTGCGCTCTTCGTGCACGAACTCGACCAGTGCGGCCAGCCACTCGGCTTGCGCCGCGGCGTAGGCATCCTGGTGCACCGCGGCAGCCCAGGCCTCTTCGCCGCAGTCGACCCAGAGGTTATGCAGCTCGCGCAGGCTGGTCACCGGCAGAGCGGCGGGGTCGTCGCGCGAAAGCGCAGCAGCGAGCCGGCGCGCGGCATCGGTGGCGATGGTCGCGGCCTGCATCGCGAGTGCCTGCAATGCACGCTGGCAGCGCGCGCCGGCCGCCGGCAGGCCTGGCGCAATGCCCGCGCCCGCGAGATCGAACGGCGCCGCGGGCGCGAGCAGCCGCAGATAACTCTCCGCAAACGCCGCCTGCATGGAGCCAGCGGCAGGCGGAGCGCCGGCTGCCGTCGCGCCACCGAAAAAACGCCAGCTGTCGCGCGCGATGCCCGCGTAGTCCTGGCCGATCTCGAGCAACCGGCGGCCGATCTCCGCGCTCGCGGTGATCTTGCCCTCGGGGTCCCAGGCGGACCTCCAGGCGTCAAACCAGGCCTGAGCGGGGTCCGTTTCGGTCACGGTCTCGGCCCCCGCGGCGGCGTGGGTGCGTCGCAAAATACAGGCTCCGCAAGGCAGCTCTCACCTGTCCTCTTTGTGTCATCATAAGTAATTGATATAAAACAATAAACTGTAACTACGCGATCCGGGTTTTCCGCTGCTTTGCGAATCTGTTGCACTGCAATACGATCGGAAGTAAGATGACGCCCGTCGCCGGGTAGTCCATGTCTTTTTAAGGATGCCAGAAATGACCAGCCAGACTTTCGATTTCAACGCTTTCGTCGATGCCAGCCGCAAGGCCTTCGCGCCCGCCGTGAAGCTCAATGAGCTCTCGCTCGCCGGCTTCGAGCGCATCGCGCGCCAGCAGCTCGCATTCGCGGGCGAAGTGCTCGAGTTCTCGCTGCAGCAGCTGCAGCTCGCGAGCACCGCGAAGGACCTCAACGAACTGACCGCGCGCCAGATCGAGCTGTCGACCCAGTTCGCCGAGAAGGCGACGCAGCGCTCGCAGGACCTGATCAAGCTCGGCTCCGAGCAGCAGGCCCAGCTGACGAAGTGGTTCGACCAGACCGTTTCCGAGACCACGAAGGCCGCGAAGAAGGCCGCCTGAACGGTCTTTGACCCTCCCCCCTCGGGACGGCGCACCTTCGGGTCGCCGTCCTTTTTTTCGCCCCGCCTCCGCCAAAACTCGTTCTACCGCAGTGCGTTAACGCACTGCGGCATGTTCCGCTACACTCGGACCATGACCAAGGAACGGCTGATCAAGAAGTACGCCAACCGTCGGCTCTACGACGCCTCGATCAGCAAGCACGTCACGCTCGAGGACATCCGCGACCTGATCGTGCGCGGCGAGAAGATCAAGGTCGTCGAGGACAAGACCGGCGAAGACATCACACGCCTGATCCTGCTGCAGGTCATCGCCGAGCAGGAACAGTTTGGCAAGCCGATCCTGACTACCCAGCTGCTCGAATCGATCATCCGCTACTACGGCGGTCCGATGCAGGATTTCATGGCGCGCTATCTGGAGCAGAGCGTGGCGGCCTTCATGCGCCAGCAGGAGACGGTGCAG
>JBQTKI010000110.1:0-5764 GCA_052386275.1 Gammaproteobacteria bacterium | reverse complement strand
TCGGCCTCGACGCCGGGAATGCGCAACAGCGGCAGCCCGAGCGCGGGAATCGCCTCGATCAGGGGGTCGATCTGGGCGCGCAGTTCGTCCGGCATCGGCGGGCGGTGCGCCTTGTATTCCTCGAAGATGTCGTCGCGAAACGTGCGCCCCGGCGCGTCCATCACGATCGCGATGTGCTCCGGGTCCTCTTCCTTCAGGAGCTTGTTCAGCATGTTGAGGACGCCCAGCACGGCACCGGTCGGGATGCCGGTCGTGGTCGAGAGCGGGGGCAGCGCGAAGAACGCGCGGTACAGGTAGGACGAGCCGTCCACCAGCCAGAGCTTCTTCGGCTTGCTCATGGCCTAGAGGCCCGCGAGCGGGCCATTCTTCTTTTTTTCCGCTTCCGCTTCCTCTTCTTCCTCCGTTGCCGGCGGCGCATCCGGTTGCGGCGCTGGCGCCGGTGCCGACGGCCCGCGGATTTCGACCGGCGTCTCGACGCCTGCGTCGGGCAGGTAGAGCGCGCCGGTCTGGCCGCAGGCGGCGAGCAGAAGTGCGGCGGCCGAGGCTGCAAGTCGCATCTGGGCAGTATAAGGGGGACGCATCCCTTTGATGACGCCTGGAAGGGGTGCGTCCCCGCTATCCTGGCTGGCGCTCGATCACCGCGATGGTCAGGCGCGAGACGCAGACGAGCCGGTCGTTGTCGTCGCGGATTTCGATATTCCAGACCTGGCTGCGCCGGCCGAGATGGATCGGACTCGCGCGGCCGTGCACGTAACCCTGGATCGCGGGCCGCAGGTGGTTGGCGTTGATTTCCTGGCCGACGATCTGAAAGCGCTCGCGGTCCACGCACATGGATCCGCCGACGCTGCCGAGCGTCTCGGCGAGCGCGACCGAGGCGCCACCGTGCAGGATGCGGTCCGGCTGCACGGTGCGCCGATCCACCGGCATGCGCGCCTCGACGAAGTCCTCGCCGATCTTCATGAACTCGATGCCGAGGTGCTCGCCGAGCGTGCCGCGCTCGATCCTGCGGACTTCTTCGAGCGTGAACTGCCGGAACCATATGCTCATGGCTGACTTTCCCCGTTTCGGTTAGTGTACCCGCCGCACGGCACGCAATGACAACGATGGACCCACAGTACGCCGTTCCCGCGGCTCCACGCCCGGCCATCGCGGTCGCCGGCAGCGACCTGGGTTTCCCGGTGCGGCGCATTTTCTGCGTCGGCCGGAACTATCCCGAGCACGCGCGCGAAATGGGATTCAAGGATCGCGCACCGCCCTTCTTCTTCACCAAGCCGTCGGATGCCGTCGTCGCAAGCGGCAGCGCCGTGCCGTATCCGCCGCGGACCGACAATCTTCACCACGAAATCGAACTGGTGGTCGCATTGCGCGCCGGCGGACGCGACGTCGCCGCGAATGCGGCTACGGCGCTCGTGTTCGGCTACTCGGTCGGCAACGACCTGACGCGCCGCGACGTGCAGGCGGCGGCGAAGGATCAGGGCAGGCCCTGGGACACGGCCAAGGGCTTCGATCACGCCGCGCCCGTCGCGCCCATCGTGCCGGTCGCGAAATGCGGACATCCGGCGCGCGGGCGCATCTGGCTCGAGGTCAACGGCAAGCTCCGGCAGGAAGGCGACCTGGCGGACATGATCTGGAGCGTGCCCGAGATCATCGCGGAGCTTTCGACCTGGTCCGCGCTCGCGCCCGGGGACCTGATCTTCACCGGTACGCCGGCGGGCGTCGGGCCGCTGGTGCCGGGCGATCGCGTGCGCGGCGGCGTGGACGGCGTCGGGGTCCTCGAGCACACGGTCGCCGCGCGATGAAACTCTTCTCGTATTTCAGGAGCTCGGCCGCCTGGCGCGTGCGCATCGCGCTCGCGTACAAGGGCATCCCGCATGGCACGATTCCCGTGCACCTGACGCGCGACGGCGGCCAGCAGAAGAGCGAGTCGTATCTCGAGGCAAACCCGCAGGGCCTGGTGCCCGCGCTCGAGGAGGACGGACAGGTGTTCGGCCAGTCGCTCGCGATCATCGAGTACCTCGAAGAGACGCACCCGGCGCCGCCGCTCCTGCCGCAGGAATTCACGGGCCGCGCGCGCGTGCGCCAGATGGCACTCGGCGTTGCCTGCGACATCCACCCGCTGCAGAACCTGCGCGTCCTCAACTACCTGCGCGGACCGCTCGCACAGGGCGACGGTCCCGTCGCGGAATGGGTGCGCCACTGGATCGCGGAGGGCTTCCGCCCGCTCGAGGAACTCGCGCGCCGGCACGGTGACGGCAGGCATCACCTTTACGGCGGCAGCGTGACGCTGGCCGACGTCTGCCTGGTGCCGCAGATGTACAACGCGCGGCGCTATCATCTGGACCTGTTGCCTTTCCCCGCGCTGGTCGCGATCGATGCCCACCTGATGACGCTGCCCGCGTTCTCGACCACGCGCCCCGAGGCGCAACCGGACGCCGAATGACCGACCCGCGCAAGCCGACCGACGACCCGCTGGCCGGGATCCACTGGGATCTCGAGCGCGGGATGAGCTACAGCCAGTACCTCCAGCTCGACCGGGTGCTCGACGCGCAACGGCCGCTCTCGGGCCAGCACGACGAGATGCTCTTCATCATCATCCACCAGGCGAGCGAGCTGTGGATGAAGCTGCTGCTGCACGAGCTCTTGGCGATCCGCACGCTGGTGAAGGCCGACGACCTCGAGCCCGCATTCAAGATGTTCGCCCGTGTGGCGCGCGCCCAGGCGCAGCTGATCCAGTCCTGGGACGTGCTCGGCACCATGACGCCCGCGGACTACATGCGTTTTCGCGACGCGCTCGGGCAGAGCTCGGGCTTCCAGTCCTGGCAGTACCGCCGGATCGAGTTCCTGCTCGGCAACAAGGACGAGCGCATGACCGGCGTGCATGCCAACGACCCGCCGGCGCATGCGCTCTTGATGAAGGAACTCTCGACACCTTCCCTTTACGACGAGTCGTTGCGCATGCTGGCGCGCCGTGGCTTCGAGATCCCCCGCGAGCGCATCGAGCGCGACTGGTCAAAGCCCTACCAGGCACATCCGGCGGTGGAGGCGGCGTGGCTGGCGATTTACCGCGACTCCACAAAGCACTGGGATCTGTACGAGCTCGCCGAGAAGCTCGTGGATCTCGAGTACCGGCTGCAGCAGTGGCGCTTCGCGCACCTGAAGACCGTCGAGCGCATCATCGGCTTCAAGCGCGGCACCGGCGGCTCGAGCGGGGTCGGGTACCTCGAGCATGTGCTGAAGCAGGGGTTCTTCCCGGAGCTGATCAGCCTCAGGACGTCGATCTGATTCCGCCCTGGCCTCTAGGCAACGCGCACGGGAATCTTCAGCTGCCTGATCTTTTCTCCCCAGATTCTCGGCCCCGTCTTGTGCACCGACTCGCCACGTGAGTCCACCGCGACCGTGACCGGCATGTCCTTGACCTCGAACTCGTAGATCGCCTCCATGCCGAGGTCCTCGAAAGCGACTACGCGCGCCTTGCGAATGGCCTTGGAGACGAGGTAGGCCGCGCCGCCGATCGCGATCAGGTACGCCGCCTGGTGCTTCCGGATCGCCTCGACCGCGGCCGGCCCGCGCTCGGCCTTGCCGATCATCGCGAACAGGCCGGTCTTGTCGAGCATCAGTTCCGTGAACTTGTCCATGCGCGTCGCGGTCGTGGGGCCCGCCGGACCGACGGCCTCGTTCTTCACCGCATCCACAGGCCCGACGTAGTAGATCACGCGGCCCTTGAGGTCCACGCCTTCGGGCAGGCCTTTGCCGGAATTCAGTAGATCCGCGAGGCGCTTGTGCGCGGCATCGCGGCCCGTGAGCATGCGGCCGGAGAGCAGGAGCGTCTGCCCGGGCTTCCAGCTCGCGACTTCCTCGCGCGTCAGCGCATCGAGATTCACGTGCCGCGCGTCCGCGGCCGGTTTCCATCGCACATCGGGCCAGGCATCGAGCGGCGGCGGATCGAGCGCGACCGGGCCCGAGCCGTCCAGCACGAAGTGGGCGTGGCGCGTCGCCGCGCAGTTCGGGATCATCGCGACCGGTTTCGACGCGGCGTGGGTCGGAAAGGTCTTGATCTTCACGTCGAGCACCGTCGTGAGGCCGCCGAGCCCCTGCGCACCGATGCCGAGCGCATTCACCTTCTCGTACAGTTCGATACGCAGTTCCTCGAGCTGGTTCTTCGGCCCGCGCTCGAGGAGTTCATGCATGTCGATGGGCTGCATCAGCGCTTCCTTGGCAAGCACCATCGCCTTGTCGGCGGTGCCGCCCACGCCGATGCCGAGCATGCCGGGCGGGCACCAGCCGGCGCCCATCTCCGGCACGGTCGCGAGCACCCAGTCCACGATGGAATCGGTGGGATTCAGCATCGTGAACATGGCCTTGTTCTCGGAGCCGCCGCCCTTGGCGGCGACCGTGACCTCGACCCGGTTGCCGGCGACGAGCTCCACATGCACCACCGCGGGTGCGTTGTCGCCGGTGTTCTTGCGGGTGAACAGCGGGTCCGCGACGATCGACGGCCGCAGGCGGTTCTCCTCGTTCAGGTAACCGCGCCGCACACCCTCGTCCACGAGCTCCTGCAGGCTCCTGTGCGTGTCCCAGCGCAGGTCCATGCCGGCCTTGATGAAGACGTTGATGATGCCCGTGTCCTGGCAGATCGGGCGGTGCCCCTCGGCGCACATGCGCGAGTTCGTGAGGATCTGCGCGATGGCGTCCTTCGCGGCCGGCGACTGCTCGCGCTCGTAGGCGCGGCCGAGGTGCGCGATGTAATCCGCAGGATGGTAGTAGGAGATGAATTGCAGCGCGTCGGCGACGCTCTGCACGAAGTCGGCTTCGCGGATCACCGGGCCCGGCATGGGCGCATCATATCACCGCAGGAAAGCCGCCCCGCGCGTCAGGAAAGTGTAATCGCCCTCGACCGCCATGAAGCTGATCAGGATCAGCAGACACAGGGGCGGCACCAGGATCGCGAGCTTGAGCGCGAGGCGCTCCCAGGCCATGTGCATGAAGATGGCAACGATGAAACCGGCCTTCAGCAGCATGAAGACGATGATCAGCGACCAGCGGGTCAGCCCGACGAGGTGGAAGTAATCCACCAGGTAGGAGAACGTGGATAGCACGAACAGCAGCAGCCAGATCCACAGGTAGATCGTGAGCGGGTGCTGCTGGCCTTCTTTTGCGTCGGACATGCTGCCTCACCACAGATAGAAGAACGCGAAAATGAATACCCAGACGAGATCGACGAAATGCCAGTAGAGGCCCGCGACCTCGACGGTCTCGTAGGTACCCCGCTTGTCGTAGAAGCCGCTGCCGACGCGCTTGGCGGTGACCAGCAGGTAGATCACGCCCGCGGTCACATGGCAGCCGTGGAATCCCGTGATCATGAAGAACGCGGAGCCGAACTGCGGCGCGCCCCAGGGATTTCCCCAGGGCCGCACCCCTTCCATGATCAACTTGGTCCATTCGAAGGCCTGCATGCCGACGAAGGTCGCGCCCAGCACCGCGGTGGCGACCAGCAGCAGCACCGTGTTGCGCTTGTGGCGGCGGTATCCGTAATTGACCGCGAGCGCCATGGTGCCGCTCGAGGTGATCAGTACGAAGGTCATGATCGCGATCAGGATCAGCGGGATGTCCTGTCCGCCGATGTGCAGCGAAAAGACGTGGCTCGGGTTCGGCCAGCCGGCGGTGGTCGACATCCTCACGTTCATGTAGGACGTCAGGAAGCAGGTGAAGATGAAGGTGTCGGAGAGCAGGAAGATCCACATCATCGCCTTGCCCCACGGCACCG
>JBQTKI010000109.1:0-4142 GCA_052386275.1 Gammaproteobacteria bacterium | reverse complement strand
GCGCGAGAACTCGCCCGCGAGCGAGCGCATCGCGGCGCGCGCGGCTTCCTGCGATCCCGCATCGATCAGGTCGGCGATCGCCTCGGCCTGCGCGAGGTCGAGCTTGTCATTCAGGAAGGCGCGCTCGCTGAACTCCCCGGGCCGCGCCACGCGCGCGCCGAGCGCGATCGCGCGCGCGATGATCGCGTCCATGACGACCGCGCCGCCGTGCCCGTGCAACTCCAGCACGTCCTCACCGGTGTAGGAGCGCGGGGCCGGAAACCAGAGCGCGATGCCGCTGTCGATCGTCTCGCCGTCCGCGCCCGCGAACCGCGCGATGGTTGCCTGGCGCGCCCGCGGCAGCCGGCCGAGCATGGCTTTCGCGATGTCGCGCGCCGCGGAGCCTGACATGCGCACGATGCCGATGCCGCCGCGCCCGGGCGGTGTCGCCACTGCCACGATGGTTTCCGCCGGCCGCGCCATCGGCCGAGTATAGGTGGCGGCCGGCTCAGTTGGCGCGCTGCTTCCTCGCCTCAGCCTCCACCACGCGGTTGATCTTCCACTGCTGGGCGATCGACAGCACGGTGTTGGTGAGCCAGTAGAGCACGAGGCCCGACGGGAACCACATGAACATGAAGGTCATGATCACGGGCATGAATGCGAACACCTTCGCCTGCACCGGGTCGGGCGGCGCCGGGTTCAGTTTGAACTGGCCGTACATCGCCGCGCCCATCAGGATCGGCAGGATGAAGTACGGGTCGCGCGATGACAGGTCCTGGATCCAGCCGAAGAACGGCGCCTGGCGCATCTCGACGCTTTCCAGCAGCACCCAGTAGAACGCCAGGAAGAACGGGATCTGCACCAGCACCGGCAGGCAGCCCGCGACCGGGTTGATCTTCTCGCGCTTGTACAGCTCCATCATCGCGCGCGCCTGCGCCTCGCGGTCGTCCTTGTGGCGCTCCTGCAGCGCCTTCAGCCGCGGCGCCACCGTTTTCATCTTCGCCATCGAGCGGCCGCTGGTCTCCGAGAGCTTGTAGAACAGCAACTTGATCAGGAGCGTCACGATGATGATCGCCACGCCCCAGTTGCCGATGACGCCGTGGATCGGCGCCAGCAGCCAGTCGAAGAGCGGCTGTGCGAGGATCGTCAGCCAGCCGTAGTCCGCGGTGAGCTCCAGCTTCGGTCCCGTAACCTTCAGCTGGTCCTGAAGTTTCGGGCCGACGAACAGCTGCTCTTCGAGCACCGCGCTGGCGCCCGCCGGGATCGTCGTCACCGGGCCGACGACCCGCAGCAGGTAATCGAGCCCCTGCGCGCGCAGTTCGTACTGCCAGGCCTCATCCGGCGGCGGCACGATCGCCGCGACGAAGTGGTGCTGCATCGAGGCGACCCAGCCGCCCGTGATCGAACGCGACAGCGCGACATCATCCTCGTCCTCGATGTCGAGCTTCTGGTAGCTCTCGCCGTCGTAGTACGCGGGACCGCGGAACGAGTAGGTCTCCGGATCCCACATCGAGCGCTCATTGCCGGGCGAATGCCTCAGCAGCTGTGCGTAGGGGGCGAGCCGGGCGGGATCGGCGCCCGCGTTTTCGATGCGGTGGCGCAGCCCCACCGCGTAGCTGCCACGCCGGAAGACGAAAGTCTTGGTGACGGCGAGGCCGGCGCCGTCGGTCCAGGTGAGCGGCACCTCGAGCGTTTCGGCGCCGTCGGCGATGCGGAATTCCGTCGCGGGCGCCGAGAATGGCACCATGTGGTTCGGTTCGTCGCCGCCGTTCGGGCCGCGGGTCAGACCCGACTGGAAGCGGAACTCCGTTTCCGGCGAATCGACGTTGAACAGCCGCACCGGCGTCTCCGGCGCGTTCTTGTGCAGCGGATACCGCGGCAGGTCCGCGCGTATCAGTTGACCGCCCGCGAGCGCGAGGTCGAGATCCAGGACGTCCGTGACGACGCGGACCGTGGCGCCGGGCAGGGCCGACGCTTCCGGCGCGGCCGCCGCGGGTGCCGGCGCGTCGCCGGAAATCGTCGGCAATTCATCCCTGAGCGCGTTCGCCGGCGGCACGGCCGGCTGCGCATCGCCGGCCGGCGCGGTCGCTGCCGTCGGGGCGGTCGCGGGCTTGGATCCGTAATCCTTCATCCACGCATTGAGGTTGAGCCACAGCACCACGCCGAGGCCGAGCCATAGCCAGATACGCAAACGCTGGTTCACGCGCGCCGCGCCTCCGGCACCGGGTCGTGGCCCATGCCGCCCCAGGGGTGGCAGCGGCAGATGCGCCGCGCCGCGAGCCAGGAGCCGTGCGCCGCGCCATGGACTTCGATCGCCTCGAGCGCGTAGGCCGAGCAGCTCGGTTCGTAGCGGCAGTTGCGCCCGAGCAGCGGACTCAGGAACCAGCGGTACAGGTGGATCGGGAACTGGAGGAGCTGTTTCATCTTGCGTCGACGATCTGCTGCCAGAGACTCCGCAGGCTCGCGAACAGTTCGCGGTTGCGCGCCGCCCGCGCCGGGGCTTTCGCCGTCACGAACACATCCACTGCGGGAAGCTCCTGCCGGTGCACGCGAAATGACTCCCGGATCAGCCGGCGCACGCGATTCCGGCGAACCGCGTTGCCGACGGCGCGCGCACTCACTGCCATCCCGAGGCGCGCGGTTTCCCGGCCGTTATCCGCACATTGCACGAGGAACAAGGCATCGCTGTGACGTTCGCGCCCTCGGCGTACCCGCCCGAAGTCGGCGGCGGTTCTGAGCTTGTGGCCGGCCCGCAGTCCAAGGCGCCGCGACGTGGCAGTGTCCGTCAGCGTTTTTCGGTGACGGCCAGGCGCTTCCTGCCCTTGGCACGGCGGCGCTTCAGGACCAGGCGGCCCTTCTTCGTGGCCATGCGCGCGCGGAAACCATGCGTGCGCCTGCGCTTGATCTTGCTCGGCTGGTACGTGCGCTTCGTGGCCATGATCCCAAACCCTTGAAACTAAAGGGACAACAGTTGTTCGCAAAGGGCGGCAAGGTTACGGAGCGCGCCCCATCCTGTCAACCGCGCGGGGCTGTGGATAAGTCTGGCGCGCCGCTCTTTCGCGCCGTAGACTCAGCGCGAATCCTCGGCCCGACCCAACAACGAGAGCGGGGTAACTCGTGCAGGGCTCGCTGTGGCATCACTGCCTGCGTCAACTCGAACACGAGGTGCCGGAACAGCAGTTCAACACCTGGGTGCGCCCGCTGCAGGCCGACCTGCGCGACGACACGCTGCGCCTGCTCGCCCCGAACCGCTTCGTGGTCTCCTGGATCGAGCAGAACCTGTTCGGCCGTATCGAGGAGCTGGTCCGGGCTTCCGGCAACGGCCATGCCCCGCGGGTGGTGCTGGAAATCGGTTCGCGCAGCGACGGTGCGCCCGCCCCCGCCGCGCCGACCCCGTTTTCCGCGGGAAAACCGCAGGACCCGCCCCGGATCGGCAGCCGCATCAACCCGGACTTTACTTTCGCGAGCTTCGTCGAGGGCAAGAGCAATCAGCTCGCGCGCGCGGCTGCAATCCAGGTAGGCGAGAACCCTGGCCGGGCTTACAACCCCCTCTTCATCTATGGCGGCGTCGGGCTCGGCAAGACCCACCTGATGCACGCGATCGTCAACCTGGTCCGCGGGCGGCGCCCCGCCGCGCGCATCGCCTACCTGCACAGCGAGCGCTTCGTCAGCGACATGGTGCGCGCCCTGCAGCACAACACGATCAACGAATTCAAGCAAACGTACCGCACGCTGGACGCGCTCCTGATCGACGACATCCAGTTCTTCGCCGGCAAGAATCAGTCACAGGAAGAGTTTTTCCACACCTTCAATGCCCTGCTCGAGGGCCAGCAGCAGATCGTGCTGTCCTGCGACCGCTACCCGAAGGAAGTCGCGGGCCTCGAGGAACGCCTGAAATCCCGGTTCGGCTGGGGGCTTACGGTCGCGATCGAGCCACCCGAGCTTGAAACCTGCGTCGCCATCCTGATGGCCAAAGCGCAGGCCGCGGGCGCCGAATTGCCGGAAGACGTGGCCTTTTTCATCGCCAAGCGCATCCGCTCGAACGTGCGCGAGCTCGAAGGCGCGCTGCGCCGCGTGCTCGCCACCGCGCGTTTTACCGGCCGCGCTGTGACGCTTGAGCTTGCGCGCGAGGCGCTCAAGGACCTCCTCGCCGCGCAGGAACG
>JBQTKI010000108.1:0-57226 GCA_052386275.1 Gammaproteobacteria bacterium | reverse complement strand
CCGCCGATCGTCCCCGCCTGCTCTGGGCCAACGTGCTGATGTTCGCGCTCACGCTCGCCGCGGCACTCATCGTCGTGCCCTGGTACGGGTTCACGCGGGGTTACAGCGTGGCGGCCTGGGTCTGGTTCGCCGTGCTGCTGTACGCAAACGGGCTCGCGATCACGGGCGGCTACCACCGCCTCTGGTCGCACCGCACCTACGACGCGCACTGGTCGATCCGCGTGGTCTACCTCTTTTTCGGCACGATGGCGCTGCAGAACAGCGTGCTGGTCTGGTGCTCGGGCCACCGCAACCACCACCAGCACACGGACGACAACGACCGGGATCCCTACTCCGCCCGCCGCGGGCTCTGGTTCTCGCCCATCGGTTGGATGCTGCGCCGCTACCCGAGCGGCGAGACGGACCTCGGCAATGTCCGCGACCTGCAGCAGGACCCGCTGCTCGCGTTCCAGCACCGCCACTATTACCCGCTCGCAATCGGGCTCAACGTGCTGGTGCCGCTCGGGCTCGGCTGGCTGCACGGCGACCTCTGGGGCGTGTTCCTGCTCGCCGGGGTGCTGCGCCTCGTCGTGAGCCACCATTTCACATTCCTGATCAACTCGGTGGCGCATGCGTTCGGGCGCCAGCCCTACGGCAACGGCCACAGCGCGCGCGACAACGGCTGGCTCGCCTTCCTGACCTACGGCGAGGGCTACCACAACTTCCACCACCAGTTCGCCCACGACTACCGGAACGGCATCCGCTGGTGGCAGTGGGACCCGAGCAAGTGGATCATCTGCTCGCTGTCCTGGGTCGGGCTCACCACGAAGCTCAAGCGCACGCCGGCGGTCGCGATCCATCGCGCCCGCCTCGCGATGCAGTTCCGCCGGGTCGAGGCCGGCCTCGAGCGCGGGAGCCTCGCGCGTCCGCACGTGGATCTCGCGGAGCTGCGCGCGCGCGTGAGGCGCGAGTACGAACTGTTCACGGCCACGCTTGCGGAATGGTCGCGCCTGACCGACGCCTGGTACGCGAAGACCCGCGAGCGCGTCGCCGAGCGCTGGGAGCGGGCTAGTTTCCGCGCGGAGACGCGCGCGCTGCTGTTTGCGCTTCGCATGCAACACCGGCGCCTGCAGCTCCTGGGCGCCCAGCTCGCCTGACCATGTCCTGGGCGCCCGCAGCCGCGGTTGCCGCCTGCGCCAGCGCGCTGATCGCCGCCTGCGGCGGCGGCAGCGGCGGCGCGGCCATCCCCGGCGGCGCCTGCTCGGCGACCAACCAAAAGCAGTTCGTGCTCGACGTCGCGCGTGACTGGTACCTGTTCCTCGAGCTGCTGCCCCAGAACGTCAACTTGGCGAACTTCGCGACTGCGCAGGAGCTGCTCGACGCCCTGACCGCGACCGCGCGTGCGCAGAACAGGGACCGTTTTTTCAGCTTCCTGACCACGCCCCAGGCCGACAGCTCCTTCCTGGGGGAAGGTCAGTTCATTGGCTTCGGCTTCCGTACCCGCATCGAGGGTAACCGCCTGCTGATACCGGACGTGTTCGAAGGCAGTCCGGCGGCCATGGGCGGGCTCGCACGCGGCGCCGAGATCACGCACATCGATTCCGGCAGCGGCTTCGTCGCGGTAGCGACGATCCTGCAGACCGACCCCAATCTCGAGCAGGCCTTCGGGCCGGCGACCGAAGGCGTGCAGCGCGGAATGCGCTTCATCCTGGTAGGCGGGCAACAGCAGCAGTCGGTGTTCACCAAGGCAATCGTGACGATCCCGCCGGTGCCCACGGGCGGCACCGCGGTCTTTACGCTGCCGTTGAATCCCTCGGTGCAGGTCGGCTACATCAACCTGCGCACTTTCATCTCGACGGCGGAAACCCCGCTGGAGAATGCGTATGCGCAGTTCCGCGCGCAGGGCATCCAGTATTTCATCGTCGACCTCCGTTACAACGGCGGCGGCCTGGTCTCGATCGCCGACCTGATCGGCGACCTGAACGGCGACGATCGCATGGCGGGCGTCGACGTGTGGTCGAACATGCGGTTCAACAACCTGCGCGCACCCGCGAACGACACGATCCGGCGCTTCGCCTCGGTCCCGCAGGCGGTCGGCCCGGTGCGCGTCGCCTTCATCACGACCGGCAGTTCCGCGTCCGCGAGCGAGCTCGTGATTAATTCGCTGAAGCCCTGGGTCGAGGTCGCGATCGTGGGCTCCGACACTTTCGGCAAGCCGGTGGGGCAGCTCGCCTTCGACCTGCAGGGCTGCGACCTGCGGCTGCGCCTGGTCAGCTTCAGGGTCACCAATGCGGACAACGAGGGCGACTTCTACGACGGCCTGGCGCCGACCCTGCCAGGCAGGGCCTGCGCCGCGGGCGACGACCTGACACGCGCGCCCTGGGACAGCGCGGAATCCTCGACCGCGGCTGCCCTGAACTGGCTCCAGACCGGTGCTTGCGGCCAGTCGATGGCAGCGCCCACGCCGTTCCCGACGGCTCGGATTCCGGTCCGTTATCCCGAGGTCTCGCGGCCGACCACCGCCCAGGCCATCTTGCCGGGGCTCTTCTAGGCGCTCCCCCGCCCCGCACTGTCGCCAGCTGGCGACAGTCGGCCGGCCTACCGATACCGATCAGCGGCGCCGCTCGCCCCAGGCCGCCCAACTGGCTACTCTTGGCGTCCCCCACCCGGAGGACCAGCCATGGCCATTTGGAAGGACATCGTCGCCAAGGACTCCAGCAAACCCGATGAGGCCGTGCCTGCGGCGGCGCCCGCCATGCGCCCGCGGCCCGAGCCGGTGCCGGCCGCACCCCAGGCCGCCGCAGTTGCCAACGCGGCGCGGCGTGAACTCAAGGAATCCGTGCTGGCCTCCGGCCTGACATTCGAAGGCAAGATCGAAGGCTCGGGCCACGTACGGATCGCGGGCCGCTTCAAGGGCGACGTGCACGTCGACGGCACGCTGACGGTCGAGGCCGGCGCTCACCTCGCGGGCGCGGTGCGCGCGGGTTCCGTGGTCATCGCGGGCGAGATCGAAGGCAACATCGAGAGCGCGCACAGGGTCGAGCTGCACCAGACCGCCGTCGTCAACGGCGACGTCAACGCGGGCTCGCTGTCGGTCGCGGGCGGCGCGCGCATGCGCGGCCGCGCCGAGTTCGGCTGGACCGAGACCGGCGCACCCAGGGCCGCGACCCGCAACTGAGGCCCATGGCCGTCAATCGTCGCGTCGCTGCGGCCGGCAAGACGAGGTCCTGCCCGCACTGCCGGGCGACGATCCTCGAAAGCGCCGCGGTCTGCCCGGCCTGCCGGCATCATCTGCGCTTCGAGCGGCGCATGGATGCACCAGTCGAGGCACCGGGCAAGGTCGCGCTCAAGGTGTCCGGACAGTTTTCACGGCCGGCAGCGGAAGGACCGGGGGAGTATTCCGTCGTCGTCGTGATCCGGGACCCCGGGGGCGCAGAACTCGCGCGCAAGGTCATCGGTGTGGGCGGCCTCGCGCCGGGGGAGGAGCGGCTGCTGGACCTCACGGTCGAGCTGTTCGACCCGGATCCCAAGCCGTGGCCGTGAAGGTCGCGGGACTGCACCACCACGCGGTGCGGATCGCGCCCGGCCCGGATGCAGCCGCGGAGGCGCGGCGCTTCTATGCCGAGGTCCTCGGGCTCGAAGCCGACCTGGCCGCCTGGGACCGGCCCGGTGAATGCCTGCGCATCAACGCAGGTGCGACGGCCCAGATCCACCTGGTCACCCGGCCGACGCCGCCCGGGGAATTCGACCACATGGCGCCGCATGTCGCGCTGGCGGTCGCCTCCATCGAGGAGGCGCAGGCGGAACTTGACCGTCTCGGCGTGCCGTACCGCGTCCTGCACGGCCCGCTCGGCCCGGATTCGCGCGAGCTCCACTTGCGGGATCCCGCCGGCAACACGATCGAGCTGCACCAGCAGGACCGCTGCCGGTGCACGGCGCGAGCGAGGAGCGGCCTGGGCCAGGCCCGCGTCTGCGGCACCGTGCTGTTCGCGGACATGCGCGGCTTCACCTCCGTCGCGGAGCGGCTCACGCCCGCCGAGGTGGTACCGCTTCTGAACGACTACTTCTCGATGTTGTCGTCGGCCACGGCCGAGCACGGCGGTGCGGTGTTCCACGTTGCCGGCGACGGCATGATGGCCGGCTTCGGCCTGCCGGACCCTGCGGACGATGCCAGCGAGCGAGCGGTCGCCGCCGCGCGCCGGATGATCGCCGGCTTCGGCCGGCTCGCCGCCGAATGGCAGGAGCGCCTCGGGCTCGAGACCGGGCTTGGTATCGGCATCAATTCCGGCGACGTGATCGTGGGCGACGTCGGCGCGCCGGAACGCCTGAACTACACGCTGATCGGCGACACCGTCAACGTCGCCGCGCGCCTGGTGCAGCGTGCGCGGGCTGGCGAGGTGCTGCTGTCGCGATCCGTTCGCCAGTCGCTGGACGAACAGGCGGCGGCCGGCCTGATTGAACTGCCCCCGCTGGTGCTGCGCGGACGCTCGCGGCCGGTCGAGCTTTTCTGCATGGCCGCGGGCTCGCGCCTCGACCTGCGCCCCGCCGCGGCCTGAACCTAAGGATTCTCTGATTGACCCATGCATGGGCGCGACCGCGGCGAATATCGTCCCTGACCAGAAGCGAGGGGCGAGGTGTGACGTGATACATGAGCGACGAGCGACGCCGCCAGGGACGATATTCGCCCGGTCCCGAAGGGTTACGCACGGGCCTTGGCGCGACGGTGTTGCTCGCCTCGCCCATAGGGCCTGCTATGGGGCTTCGGCTCGCGCCTGGTCGCGCCACGGCGCGCGCGTAACGCGCCTCATGTGTGGGTCAATCAGAGAATCCTTGGCCCCCGATATGGTCTAATGCACGACTGCATCACGGGGTGAAGTCCTTCATGGCATCGGCACCGGAAACCGCGGCACGCGCGGTCACTGCGACGCTCGTCCTGCTTGCCGCGGGCTGGCTCGCCGGCTGCAGCGGCGTATTCGGCGACAGCCCGCCCCACGCCGCCCCCGCAAACCCGGTCGCCGAGGGCGCCGATGGCCAGGTCGAACTGACCTGGAATGCCGTCACCGACGCGGACAGTTACGTCATCCTCTGGAGCGACGGCAGCACGCCGGGCGGCGCGCTCACCAACGTCATCGGGGACATCACCGGCACCAGTTTTGTCCACAGCGGCCTGACCAACCTCCGGACCTACAGCTACCGCATCGCGGCCGTGACCGGCGGCGGACGCGGGCCCGAGAGCATCACCGTGACTGCCGAGCCCGGCCCGGTACCCGGCCCGGTCGAGTGGGCCGCGGTCACGGCGCAGGATCCTGGCCACATGGTGCACTTCGCGACCGCGACCCAGGCGACCGGCTACCGCATCTATTTCTCGGGATCGGCGCTGGCCCTGTCCGGGCGCCGGCCTAATTCGCTGTTCGAGATCGCGACCGCCTCGCCGCATGTGCGCACCGGGATCGCGGTGAATGCAGCGGTTTTCTACCGCGTCATCGCCATGAATGGCAGCCGGATCGGCAGCGGCGGCCCGGTCGTGATCTCTCCCGCTCACAGCATCACGACCTCGGACTTGCCGCGCGCCGGTCTCGCTTTCGGCGACCCCAACGACGACGACTGCCTTGATCTCGTCACCGCGACGGGCGGTCGCAGCAACAACGCCTGCGACGCCTCCTTTGCGGCGCGCGTGCTGGCGGATGTCGGGCTCGGCGACCTGCTCGCCGCGCCACGCATCAGCGGCGATTCACGCTTCGCGGACTTCAGCGGCGACGGGCGCGACGACCTGTTCAGCAACACCGCGTCCGCAGCCGGCACCGCGGGCTCGGTCGCGTTGCTGCACGTCAACAACGGCACCGGCAACTACCAGACCTCGGCGAGCACGACGGCCCTCGGCATCGGTGGTTTCGGAGGCACGGTGTTCGCCGCCGATTTCGACAACGACGGCGACGTGGACCTGTTCGCGCCGAACGACCATACCCAGGGGGACGGCGCGCGCAACTGGCTGCTGATGAACGACGGCGGCGGCAATTTCACTGATGCCGCCGCCGCCGCCGGCGTCGACGGGAACCCGGCGGGCGCGGCCTTTGTGCCGCGCGGCGGTCAGGCGGTGGACTTCGACGAGGACGGCTTCGTGGACCTGGTGTTCGGGTCACGGCTCCTGCTGAACGACGGCGACGGTACCTTCAGCGACGCGAGCGTCGCGGTCTCGATGCCGGTGCGTGGCGACCACGGTCTCAAGCTGATCGACGTGGATCTGGACGGCGACTTCGACCTCGTGCACCTGGACGGCGCCGTGGTGCGCCTCTACCGCAACGACGGCGGCAGCTTCGACGCCGGAACGATTGTCGCCGAGGACACGACGCAGGCCGTGTTCGGCCGCGGCCTCAATGTCTGCGACGTCAACAGCGACGGCTTCGAGGACGTGCTGTTCGCCCGCAACGCCGTCGCGACCGACACCGGGACGCCGCGGCTGCTCGTGAATGTGGATGGCCAGCTGCTGCCGTCCGCCGTGCCGAACGGCCTCGCGGCCGCCAACGACCTCATCGCCCACAACGACCTGATCGCCTGCGCCGACCTCGACGCCAGCGGCGTGACCGACGTCATGGCCCGCTGGGGCACGACCTACCGCCTGATGCGTGCGAACTCCCCGCTCTCGACGCGTATCCGCATCCGCGTGCTCGGTGCAGGCAGCGAGCGCAACCAGCAGGGCCGCGTGGTGCGCATCACGCCACAGGACCAGCCGAACCGCGTGATGATTCGCGTCGTGGAATCCGGCTCCGGCCTGCAGTCTCAGGGCCAGTACGACCTGCTGGTCGGCGCACCGTGGCCCGGTGAGTACGACATCGAAGTGCGTTTCGCCGCAGGCACGGTGACCGCGACCGCCGACGCCGGCGATGACCTGACGATCTTCGCCGATGGCCGGGTCGTGGCGGGGCTCCAGTAGCCCCCGGGGGATTTCGACCCGCGCGATCCGGCGTATAGTCTTCCCGCCGGCACGCATGCCGGCAAGGTCAGGGGAGGCGAACATGAACACGCTTTCGCGGGCCCGGGCGGGCATCGGCCGGGCCGCATGCCTTTTCGTGCTGCTTGCCTTCAGTGCTTCCGGCGCGGCAGCGCGCGCGCCCGGCTACGAGGTCTGGATCATCGACCAGTCCGACACGCGCGGTCTGGACCACGGCGGCACGCTTCACATCTTTGGCGGCGACCAGTTCGCGCGCGGTGGGATTCCGGCGCCCGCCGCGGCCACGGTCGTCGACCTGGGCGGCGCCGGAGCGGCGCTCTGTCGCGAGCGGACCGGAGCGAATCCCGTGCGGCCGCACATGGTGCTGTTCGACGCGACAGGCAGCCACGCGGTCATCGCTTTCGTGGCGAGCGGCCATGTGCTCGTGATGGATGCGGCGACGCGCAACCCCGTCGAATGCATCCGCACGACGAAGTCGCCGACCGGGCAGCAGGCCCACGCCGCTTTTCCCGCCCCCGACGGATCCTACGTCCTGGTGGCGAACCAGAATGGCAAGCGGCTCGAACGCATCGACTCGGATTTCGCCCGGCGCAGCTTCGTCCACAACCTGGAGGCGACGCTTGATCTCGCGACGTGCAGGACACTTTCGGGCAAGGCCTGCCAGGAACAGGGCCTGCGCCCGGACAACGCCCCGATCTGCCCGGTCATCAGCCCCGACGGCAGCCTGGCGTTCGTGACCCTGCGCGGCGGCGGCATGCTGGTCGTGGATCCCCGGCCGACGCCGATGCGGATCGTCGCCGAATACGACATGCAGACGGTGCACGGCAATGGCTGCGGCGGCCTGGAACACGGCGGGAACCTGTACGTGAACTCCGGCGGCCGCCCGGGCCCCATGGAGCACCTGCACGTCTACGGCTTCGACGTGTATCGCTTCACGCTCGCGGATTTCGGCGGCGGAACGTCGTCCGTGAACACGCCGGCGGCGAAGGTGGTGTACCAGGTCGATGGCGCCCACGATTCGCACGGCATGGTCCTGACCGGGCGCAAGGGACGATATCTCTGGGTGTTCGACCGCCACGCGGACATGATCGAGGTCTTCGCCACGGCCGACGACCGCCATGTCGGCTCCATCGCGCTGAACGGAGCGCTGACCTCGAACGCGGCGCCCGACATCAGCGACATCTCGCCCGCCGGCGACCTGGTCTTCGTCGCCCTGCGCGGACCGACGCCGCTCTCCGGTGACCCCCACAATGCGCGCGGCGACACGCCGGGACTCGGAGTCGTGCGGGTGGGCGATGGCGGCCGTGGCGGCGAACTGAGCGGCATCGTGCGGTTCAGCAACGTCGGGGCGGACGGCGTCGAACGCGCCGATCCCCACGGCCTGCGGGTCCGCCGCCTTCGCTGAGGCGCGTCAGCCGAGCGCTGACTCGAGATCGGCGATGAGGTCGGCAACGTCCTCGATGCCGATCGAGAGCCGTACCAGCGTGTCGGTGATGCCGAGCTTCGCGCGCGCCTCGGGCGGCACCGAGGCGTGCGTCATGATGGCCGGGTGGTCCACCAGGCTCTCGACGCCGCCCAGGCTCTCGGCCAGCGTGAAGACCTCGAGGCGCTCCAGGAAGCGCCGTGATTCCGCGAGCCCGCCTTTCAGGAACAAAGTGACGATGCCGCTGCCGCCCGCGGCCATCTGCCGGCGCGCTAGCGCATGCTGCGGATGCGAGGGCAGGCCCGGGTAGAGCACGCGCTGGACGCCTGGGTGGCGCTCGAGCCACGCCGCGATCGCGAGCGCGGACTCGCTCGACTGGCGCATCCTGAGCGGCAGCGTCTTGAGGCCGCGCAGCGCGAGGAAGCTGTCGAACGGCCCCGACACCGCGCCGATCGCGTTCTGCAGGAAGGCGATCTTCTCGCCGAGTGCGGCGTCGGCCACGACCGCGACGCCGCCCACCATGTCCGAGTGGCCGTTCAGGAACTTCGTCGCCGAGTGCATCACCACGTCGGCGCCGAGTTCGAGCGGCCGCTGGATCCAGGGCGTCGCAAAGGTGTTGTCCACGACCACGAGCATCCCGCGGCCGCGCGCGGCTTCGGCGACCGCGGCGATATCCGCGAGCTTGAGCAGCGGATTGGTCGGAGACTCGATCCAGATCATGCGGGTGTTCGGGCGGATCGCGGCTGTCACCGCCTGCAGGTCCGAGAGGTCCGCGAACGTGAAATCGAGCCCGGCGGAGCGGCGCCGCACGCGCTCGAACAGGCGGAAGCTGCCGCCATAGAGGTCGTCCATCGCAACCACGTGGCTGCCGCTGTCCAGCAGTTCGAGCAGCGTCGCGGTCGTCGCCATGCCCGAGGCGAAGGCGAAGCCGCGCGTGCCGCCCTCGAGGTCGGCGATGCAGCGCTCGAATGCCATGCGCGTCGGGTTCTGCGTGCGCGAGTACTCGTAGCCCCGGTGCACACCCGGCGATTGCTGCGCGTAGGTGGAAACCGCGTAGATCGGCGGCATCACCGCGCCGGTCGTGGGGTCCGGCGACTGTCCGGCGTGGATCGCGCGGGTGCCGAAGCCGGGGCGCCTCCTGGAGTCCTTCTTCATCGTCTCCTCAGTGCGGCGACGCCGCGCTCATCTGCCGGCGCAGGTAGTTCAGCACGTCCGCGCGGGTGATCAGGCCGTGGAACACGCCCTCCTCCATCACCGCCGCGTACGGCTGCACGTCCAGCATCGCGACCAGGTTCCTGAGCGACATGGTGGGCTCGACCACGAGATAGTTGGTGTGCATGGCCTTACGCACCGGGTCGTTGAAGCGCTCCGGGTCGCCAAAGGCATGGCGCATGATGTCGTCCTCGTCGATGAAGCCGACCAGGCGCTCGCCCTCCATCACCGGGAGCTGTGAGAAACCCGCGTTGCGCAGGCGGTTGTGCGCGGTGGTCAGCACGTCGTCCGGCCCCACCGTGATGGTCGCGCGCTCGCCGTGCGGTCGGCCCACCAGGTCGCGCAGGTCGCCGTGACTCGGCCGCCGGATGAAGCCCTGGTCCTCCATCCAGAAGTCGTTGAAGAGCTTCGACAGGTACTTGTTGCCGGTGTCGCAGGCGAAGGTCACGACGCGCTTCGGCGCGCGCTGCTCGCGGCAGAAGCGCAGCGCCGCGGACACCAGCGTGCCGGTGGACGACCCGACCAGCAGGCCCTCCGTGCGCAGGATCTCGCGCGCGGTGGCGAACGACTCCGCGTCCGGGATGCTGTAGGCCTTGCGGCACATGGAAAAGTCGCAGATCGCCGGGATGAAGTCCTCGCCGATGCCCTCGACGAGCCAGGAGCCCGCGCGGCCATAGCTGCCCCGGTTGACCTGGTCCGCGAGCACGGAGCCCTCCGGGTCCGCGAGGATGATCTCGATGGAAGGCAGCCGCTCGCGAAAGCACTGCGTGAGCCCCGCGATCGTACCGCTCGAGCCGATGCCGACCACCACGGCGTCGACGCGACCCTGCATCTGTTCCAGGATCTCGGGGCCGGTGGTCGTCGCATGCGCCTTCGGGTTGTCCGGGTTGCCGAACTGGTTGATGTGGTACCAGCCGTTCTCGCGCGCGAGGCGCGCGCCGAGGTCCTGGTAATACTCCGGGTGGCCCTTCTCGACGTCCGAGCGCGTGAGCACGACCTCGGCGCCCATCGCGCGCAGGTTGAAGATCTTCTCCTGGCTCATCTTGTCGGGTAGCACGAGCACCACGCGGTAGCCCTTCTGTGCGGCGACCAGGGCGAGCCCGAGTCCGGTGTTGCCGGCGGTCGCCTCGACGATGGTGCCGCCCGGCTTGAGGTCGCCGCGGCGCTCGGCCTCCTCGATCATCGAGACGCCGATGCGGTCCTTGATCGATCCCGCCGGGTTCATGAGCTCGAGCTTCAGGTACAGCTCGCAGGGCCCGGCATCGAGCTTCCTCAGGCGCAGCATGGGCGTGCTGCCGACCATCTCGAGCACGTTGCCGTAGACCTTCATGTTGTCGCTCCGCCGGCGGGACGCTACTGTGCAGGCGGATTGTAGCGGGAGACAGCCGGTGGATGGGCGGCCCGAACGTCTGCGGGGCGTGCTTGCGATGCTCGCCGCCGTCGGCGTCTTCTCGGTCATGGACGCGATCATGAAGCAGCTGTCGGTGCGCTACCCGGCGGTGCAGATGACCTGCCTGCGTGGCGCGAGCTCGCTGCCGTTCGTGGTGCTCACCTATGCGGTGACTGGCCAGCTGCGGCAGCTCAGGCCGGTACGCTTCGGCCTGCACCTCGCGCGCGCCGGGCTCGCGGTGCTGATGCTGTGGGGCTTCCTCTGGGCGCTCGCGCGCGCGAGCATGGCCGACACCTACGCGGTGTTCATGTCGGCGCCGCTGCTCGTCGTGCTGGCGGCGGCCGTGCTGCTGGGCGAGAAAGTGAGCCGCCAGGTATGGCTCGCGATCGGCGCGGGGCTTGTGGGCGTCTTCGTCATGCTGAATCCGACCGTCGCAGGGATCGTGAGCCTCGCGGGACTCGCCACCTTCGGTTCCGCGCTCGCCTACGCGATCGTGGTCGTGCTCGTTCGCGTCCTCGCGCAGAGCGATACCACGGCCTCGATGGTTTTCTGGTACCTGCTCCTGCTGTCGGCGGGCGCGGCCGCAATCGCGGCGCCCGCCTGGGTGCCGATTGTGGCGGTGGACTGGCCCTGGATTGCGGCCATCGGCCTGACCGGCTGGGCGGGTCAGCACCTCATCACCGAGGCGTTCCGCCTGGCGCCCGCGACGACCGTCGCACCCTACGAGTACACGGCACTTGTCTGGGCGGTCGGCATCGACTGGGCCGTGTGGCAGGTGCTGCCCGGGACCCGCATGCTCGCCGGCTCCGCGATCGTGGTCGGGGCGGGCCTCTGGCTGCTGCATCGCGATCGGCAGAACGCCTGAGGTCTCCTGTGGTAAGGTGAATCGGGGATCAAGCGAACGTATATTGAGGTGAAGATCATGAATCGGAATGCGTCGAAGAAGGCGGCAGCGCTCGCAGCCGGCATCGTGTCGATTCTCGCCGCGGCAGCCGCGCACGCCCAGGACGAGTCCGACGAGCTCGGCGAGGTCGTGGTGACGGGCACGCGCGTTGCGAACCGCTCCGCGCTCGAGACCGTAGGCGCGGTCGACGTGGTGTCGGGCGAATCGCTGCAGAACGCCGGCGTCACCGAATTGAACCAGGCCCTCTCGGTCGCCCTGCCCTCGTTCAACTTCCCGCGCCCCGGGCTCGCCGACGGAACCGACACGATCCGCCCGGCGACGCTGCGCGGCCTCGCGCCCGACCAGACGCTGGTGCTGCTGAACTCGAAGCGCCGCCATGCGGCGTCGCTCGTCAATGTCAACGGCACCATCGGCCGCGGCGCGGCCGCGGTCGACCTCAACACGGTGCCGACCGCGATCGTGCGTTCGATCGAGGTGCTGCGCGACGGCGCATCGGCGCAGTACGGCTCGGACGCGATCGCCGGCGTGATCAACGTGCGGCTGCTCGAGGAGCGCGAGGGCGGCAACCTCACGGGCTCCTTCGGCACCCGCGACTCCGGATACTCGACGCCGACCGGCACACCGCCGGTGGGCGCGACCTGGTCGGCGCCTGCAGTGCTCTCCCGCGACGCCTCAGACGGCGACGTGCTGACGGTGTCGGGCTGGAAGGGCCTGCCGCTCGGCGGCAACGGCTTCATCACGCTCGCACTCGAGTACAAGGACCAGGAGCGCACCGAACGCGACGGCTGGGATTTCCGCCAGCAGTACCCGCTGGTCGCGGGCGTCTTCGACCCGCGCGAGGCCGGCTTTGACCGGTACAACGCGTGGTACGGCGAGCCGGAGCTGGAGCAGCTGACGTTCTTCGCGAATGCCGGCGCAGACCTCGCGAACGGCGCGCGCGTGTACGGCTGGGCCAGCTACCAGGATCGCCAGGCGCGCTCGGCCGGCTTCTTCCGCCGCGCGCTCGATGACCGCAACGTCATCCAGATCTACCCGGACGGGTTCCTGCCGATCATCGCGCCCGACGTCACCGACTGGAGCGCGGCATTCGGCGTCGCCTGGTCCTGGGCCGAATGGGAGATGGACAGCTCGCTGGTGTACGGCTTCAACGAGATGGAGTTCACGATCGAGAACACGCTGAACCGCTCGCTCGGGCCCGCTAGCCCGACCGTGTTCGACTCCGGCGGCTTCGACTACGACCAGCTGGTGTTCAACTTTTCGGGCGTCCGGCAGGTGTCGGTCGGGGCCTTCGCCTCGCCGCTCAATATCGCGGCCGGCATCGAGGCGCGGCAGGAAAGCTACTCGATCTTTGCCGGCGAGCCGGATTCGTACCGGAACGGCGGCGTGCTGCTGCCGAACGGGCAGCCGACCGCGTCCGGCGCGCAGGTGTTCCCGGGCTTCCGGCCTGCGAACGAGGTGAGCGAGGATCGCACCGCGGTCGGCGCCTACCTCGACCTCGAGGCTAACCTGACCGAGAAATTGCTCGGCTCGACCGCGCTGCGGCTCGAGGACTATTCGGACTTCGGCAGCAATGTCTCCGGCAAGATCGCGCTGCGCTACGACTTCACCGACACGTTCGCGCTGCGCGGTTCGGTGCAGAACGGCTTCCGCGCGCCCTCGCTGCCGCAGCAGTTTTTCGCGACCACGTCCACGAACTTCATCAACGGCGTGCCCTTCGACATCACGACCTTCCCGGTCAGCGACCCGGTCGCGATCGCGCTCGGCGCCCAGCCGCTGGATGCGGAAGAGTCGCTCAACTACTCGCTGGGCGCAGTGCTCCGGATCGGCGAGGTCACGGTCACGATTGACGCCTACCGGATCGACATTGACGATCGCATCGTGCTGTCCGAGAACCTGACGCAGGCGAACGTGCGCCAGTTCCTGACGGACCAGGGCTTCATCGGCATCGGCGGCGGCCGTTTCTTCATCAACGGCGTGGACACCGAGACCGAGGGCCTCGACCTGGTCGTGAGCTGGCCGTGGGAGTCAGCGGGGGCCGGCACCTTCGACTTCACGCTGGTCGCGAACTACAACTCGACCGACGTGACGCGGGTGCCCGCGACGGCCCCGCTGTCGGCTCTCAGTCCGCCGCCGCCGCTGTTCGACCGGATCAACATCCTGACCTTCGAGGAGGGCAATCCGGAGGACAAGTACGCGGCGATCGTGAACTGGAGGCTGAACCGCTTCGGCGCGACTTTCCGCGCGACGCGCTACGGCAAGGCGCTCGATCCGGGCACCTCGGCCGCGCTCGACTTCGAGCTGGGCGACCAGACCCTGCTCGATCTGGAGGCGCGCTTCGACGTGACCGACAGCATCCGCCTCGCGGTGGGCGCCGAGAACCTGACCGACGAGTACCCGGACGCATTCCCGACGGCGCGCAACGCGACCGGCAACACGCCGTTCTCCAATTACTCGCCGTTCGGGCGCTCGGGGCGCTACGTGTACGGACGCCTCGCGGTCGATTTCTGAGGCGACCGGCGCGGCTGGTTGAAGGCGGGGCCTGCTAGCGGGCCAGGTTCGACAGCAGGCTCCGCCACTGCAGCAGCGCGCCGTCTATCGTCGCGAGCGGCACGCGCTCGTCGAGCCCGTGCGCATAGTTGTCGCGCGGGCTCATGAACGCGCCGCCGACGCCGTAGCTCGGCACCCCCACGTTGCGGAAGAACAGGCTGTCGGTCGCGCCGGCCGACATCGTCGGGACGATCGGCAGACCCGGCGCGCGCAGGTCGATCGCCCGGCGCAGCGCCGCGAGCAGATCCCCGCGCAGCGGCGAGGCGTCGCTGGTGCGTGGCGTTCCAAGGACGCGGAAAATCGCGGCCGGGTCGTCCACCTCCCGCTCGAGCGTCGCCTGCACGTCCTCGATGCGCTCACCGGGGAACACCCGGCAGTTGACGTTCACGCTCGCGCTCTGCGGCAGCGCATTCGGCGCGTGTCCGGCCTTCGCCATGGTCGCGACGCAGGTGGTTCCCAGCTGGCCGATGTACTCCGGCTGCGATGCCAGGTGCTGGTAAGCCCCGGTGTCCGACGGATCCTCGGCGTAGCGCAGCATTGCCTGCCCCGTTTCGCCCGGCGTGAGCGGGCCCGCGGCGCGGAAATAGGCCCGCGTCAGCTCGCTCGCGCGCGGCGGGAATTGCAGCTCCGAGATGCGCGCGATTGCGCGCGCCAGTGAATAGATCGCGTTGTCCCGGCTTGGCCTGCTGCTGTGCCCGCCGGCATGGGCGAAACCGATCTCGAAATCCACGTAGGTCTTCTCGGCCGCCTGCAGCGCATAGACGACCGGCCGGCCGTCGTCGCCGAGCGAGGCGCCGCCCGCATCGCTATTCAGGTACATCCACCCGTGTTTCCAATGCTTCGCGAGCGCCGCAGTCGTGTCCTGCGAGGTCTCCTCGTCACCGGAGAGCGCAAGCACGATGTCGCGCCGCGGCTGGAAGCCCTGCTTCCGCAACCAGACGAGCGTCGTGACCATGGTTGCGATGCCGAACTTGTTGTCGATCGACCCGCGGCCGTAGACGTAGCCGTTCTCGACCACGGCGGTGAACGGGTCGCGCTGCCAGTCCGCGCGGTTCGCCGGGACCACGTCCATGTGCCCGCCAAGCACCAGCGGCGCGAGCGCGGGATCGCGGCCAGGCCAGCGCGCGATGAGCGTCGCGGTCTCGCCGTGCCGCTCGATCGCGATGTCGCGGCGGTCGAAGCCGCCGGCCACCAGCACGTCCGCGAGGTAGGCCACGTAGGCCGGCACCTGGCCCTCGCCGAGGACGGTACGGTACGAGATCGAGCGCGTCAGCAGCTCGAGCGCCTGCGCGGACACCGCACGGGGGACCGCGTCTGCCGCCGATGCGGGCGCGGCCAGTGCGAGGGAGAGTAACGCGGCGCAGAGTCGCCGCCCGGCGGGCGTCGGATGCATGCGAAGGATCCTTGTTGGGGGACGCGCGCATTGTCGCAGCGCGGCCCGCGCCTGCGCAAGCTCAGTGGCGGTCGAGGTGGCTCATCAGCGTGTGCCACTCAAGGACCTCGTGCAGCAGCGCGCGCTCGGTGTGGCGAACGAGTTGCTCGAGGCTGCGCCAGCTGTGGGTGACGCCGGCCTGGCGGTGCGTCGCCTCGAGCAGCAGGCACATCTCGCGGTAGCGCGCCACGCGGCGGTGCAGGTCGTTGATGGAGACGAGCGCGACGAAGGCGGCCGCGATCACGGGCAGCACGATCGGCAGGAAGTGGAACGCGACGGCCTCGACGAGCCGCGGCGCCGGCGGCAACGCCAGCGCGCGATGCGCTGCGTAGGCCGCCATGCAGGCGACCGCCAGCACGGTGCTGGCGGCGAAGCCCGCGCGCAGCCACGCAAGCAGTGGCGCGGCTCGCGCGAGCCGTGCCTGGTAGTAGCGCAGCTGATCGAGCAGCCGCCCACCGCTGTACTCCTGGCGAAAGGTGTCGAGGTTGGCGCGCCGTTCGGGCGCGCCGCGCCGGTGCAGCATGTGCAGCGATCGCAGGAGCATGCGCGCGCCCGGCAGTTCGAGATCCTCGAACAGCGCCGCGCGCCGCGGCATGCCCCAGGTCGCGAGCGCCGCGCGGCAGATTTCCGCAGCGAGGCGGCAACGCACCCAGTTGCGCCGGGCGCGGTAGTGCCGGATCGCGAGCGCGGCGCCCAGCGCGCCGAGCACGAAGAGCAGCTTGGCCCAGGGCAGGAACGGCGCGTGCCATTCGAAGGCAAGGCCCGCGGTCGCCGTGATGGTCGCCGCCACGTGCAGCAGCACCGTCGCCATCGTCAGCAGGCGGAACTGCGGCGCACTGCGACTCGCCGCCGCATCCGCGTTGCGGTAGAGCCGCAGCACGGTCGCGCGGGCGCCGTCCGGGCTGCCGGCCCCATGTTCCGCGTCCGGCAGGCCGTTCAGGAATTCGAGCTCGGGATCCGACACCACGAAGCGCTCCATGTTCTCTCGCCGCGAGGCGCCGCTGTCGGGGTCGATCACGATCATCGGCTTGCCGAGCTCGCGCGCGTAATTCACGATCTCGGCGGTGCCGCCGCGGCCGCGCGCGGGCTCCCCATCCCAGAGCGCGATCAGCAGGTCACAGGCATTGACGGTCTCGATGCCGCAGTCAAGATAGGCCTCCTCGCGCTCCGCATTGCCCTCCAGCACCGTCACGGACTCCGCGGTGGCGAGCAATCCTTCGGCTTCGCGCCAGTCATCGGCGCCGAAATCTTTCTGGAATTCAGCCTGTGCCAGCGGCAACAGGGCCTCCCAGGCCATGCCGAGGCCCTGCGCGGCGCGGGCGAATAGCAGATCACCGCCCGCGGCGGCTGACGAGACGGCGATCCATTCGCCCGGGGCCATGCGCTGCAAGTCGGAGAGCGCGCCCGCGAGGCGCCCGGCCGCCACGACCGGATCTCCGAACAGGCGGTGACCGCTGAATCCGACGACGTGAAATTGCGGCAGGCGGCCCGGTTCTGCCATTTGGGCGGGATCGAGGTTTCCGTAGTTCGGGCGTGCAGTGTCCTAGGAGCGGGTCGGCCGCGTCAATGACGCAGCCAAGGTAGACTCTCCGGAACATGGGAGAAAACGCCGCTCGCCCGATGGTATTCCTGAGCTACGCGCGGGCTGAGCAGGCCCAGGTCGCGAAGCTTGCCGCTGCGCTGGAGCAGTCGGGCTTCGACGTCTGGCAGGACTCGCAGATCCACGGCGGAGCTTCGTTCGCGAAATCCATCGAGGCGTCACTCCGGAAGTGTGACGCGGTGGTCGTAGTCTGGTCGCGCGTGTCGGTGACTTCGGACTGGGTGCTCGACGAGGCTGCGCATGGGCGCGATCAGCGCAAGCTGGTACCGGCGTCGCTCGACGGCACCGGACCGCCGCTGGGATTTCGCCAGTACCAGTCCGTCGACATTTCGCGCTGGCACGGCGCGGCTGATTCGGCTGAGATCGCGGCGCTCGTCCGCGGCATCGTCGCGGTGACGGGCCGGCCCGCACCGCTGCCTGCCGCCACTCCCAGGGACAGCCGGAGAATGGCCGCGATCCTGGCGGCCGACGTCGTCGATTACAGCCGGCTGATGGGCGCCGATGAAGCCGGCACGCTCGCGGCGCTCAAGGCCCGTCGGGCGATCTTCGACGAGGTGGTCCGCGAATTCGACGGTCACGAGTTCGGCAGCGTCGGCGACAGCCTCATGGCCGCGTTCGGCAGCGCCGTGAATGCAGTCTCGTGCGCGTTGATGATCCAGGATCGTGTCGGCAGCGAGAACGCGTCGTTGCCCGCCACGCATAGCATGCAACTGCGCATCGGCGTGAATCTCGGCGACATCATCGAAGAGAAGGGTTCGGCGTTCGGTGACACCGTCAACGTGGCCGCGCGGCTGCAGGCGCTCGCGAAGCCGGGCGGCGTGCTGATCTCCGGCACGGTCTACGACCAGGTCCACCTCAGGGTCCCAGCCCGTTACATCGCCGCCGGCACGCGTGAGGTGAAAAACATCTCGGAGCCGGTCCGCACGTTCGACGTGCTCCCGGCGGAACCGCCGGGAATCGCGGGTCGCATCGCGGGAGTATTCGCGCGCGTCGCCTCGCGGCGCGTGCGGCGTATCGCCGCGGTCATCGTCACCGTCGTGGCCGCGCTTACGCTGGGGCAGCTGTGGCGCGACCTGCCCTTGCCGGGCACCGGCCGGCATCTCGGCGAATTGCTGCAGCCGCCGGAGCCCGCCCCCGCGCCGAACTCGATCGCCGTCCTGCCGTTCGTGAACCTGAGCGGCGATTCCGGCAACGATTATCTCGCCGACGGCGTCACGGAGGAGTTGCGCGCGATGCTCGCGCGCAACCGGAAGCTGCAGGTCATGGCGCAGACTTCGTCGGCGGTGTTTCGCGAGCGCAAGGAGGACGCGCCGACCATCGCCGCCAAGCTGGGCGTGGCGTACCTGTTGGACGGCAGCGTGCGCCGATCCGGCGATGTCATGCGCATCACCGCCGACCTGATCGACGGCGAAACCGGCTTCAGCCGCTGGTCGGAGATGTTCGACCGGGGTTTCAGCAATATTTTCTCGGTGCAGCACGAGATCGCGGATACCGTCGCGCGTGAGCTCGTCACGCGAGTCGCCGGCGGCAACGAATCGCCGGGGCAGGCTGTAGAGGCAACGACGGCGTCGGGCGGCACGACAAGCATCCAGGCCTACGACGCCTATCTTCGTGGCCGTGCCCTCTACGACCTGAGCGCGGACGAGGCATCCGAACGCGCGGCCCTCGCGCAGTTCGACGCCGCGATCGCCGTCGACCCCGACTACGCGGCCGCACACGCGGCGCGCGCGCGCGCGCTGACGGCGATCGCCAACCAGTACGGCAAGACCGGGGAACTTGCCGCGCTCTACGACGCGGCGATCGCCTCCGCCGAGCGCGCGATCGCGCTCGCTCCCGATTTCGCCGACGCGCATTCCACGCTCGGATTCACGCTGTTCCAGGGCCGTCTCGACGCACGCGCGGCGCGTGCGCCGTTCGAACGGTCGCATGAGCTGGGCGCGGGCGAGGCGACCGTGCTCGCCCGCTACGCACAGTACTCGGCGCGCACCGGCCGTCATCGCGAAGCGTCGGCTGCGATGGATCGCGCCTTGCTGCTCGACAAGCTCAATCCGCTGATCCACCGCGCCGCGGGATCGATCGCGTTCGCGGCGCGGCGTTACGCCGACTCGATTCCGCATCTGCGCCAGGCGCTGGCGATGAATCCGAAGATGTCGCGCGCGCATGCCGCGATCGGCGACGCGCTCCTGATGCTCGGGAAGCTCGACGAAGCACGCGCCGAATACGCCGCCGAGCCGGTCGACGACTTCCGGCTCGCGGGCCTCGCGATCCTCGAGCGCCGCCGCGGCGACATGGCAGCCGCCGAGGCCGCGCTGGCGCAGCTCGTCGCAGATCATGGCGACCGGGTGCTCTACCAGCAGGGCCAGGTGCTGGCGCAGTGGGGCCGGACCAAGCCCGCCCTGGCCGCCCTGGGGCGCGCCCTGGCGCTGGGCGATTCGGGACTGGTGTACGCGCGCAACGACCCGTTCCTGGACCCGCTGCGGGAGGACGCGGAATTCGCGGATTTGCTCAACCGCCTCGGCTTCGACTAGGCTCCGTTTAGCCGGCGCCCGTAACGCCGGGAACCAGAACGAAAAGGGGAAGGACCATGCGGCAATTGACGACAGCCCTCGCGGCTGCGATGGCGGCTCTCCTGCTGGCGGCCTGCGCCAAGAAGGAAGAGGCGCCGGCGGCCGAGGCGGCCCCGGAAGCGGCTCCGGCAGAGGCAGCTCCGGCCGATGCGGCGCCGGCGGACGCATCCACGGACGCCGAGCAGTCTGGCGGCGACAAGGTCTCCGAGCCGGAAACCGCTCCGGCCGGCGGCTGACACAGCCAACTGACGATGCCAGCCGTCCCGGTGCAAGCCGGGACGGCTGCGCTTCATCCCGCGCGGCTCAGGGCAGCATGCCCTGCGAGGGTTCGAGCCGCATCGCCTGGCGGATCCAGTCCAGGTAGCGTTCGACGCGCGTGTAGGCGCCCGGCTGTCCGTCGCCGCTGCAGCGCTTCTTGCCCCAGCTGACCACGCCGACGACCGTCGGCGCCCCGTTCGTCAGGACCATCGCGCCGCCGCTGTCGCCCTGGCAGGTGGAACGCTCAGGATGCGCCGCGCAGATGACCCTCCCGTGGATCTTCTGCGGGCCGTAGCCGGGCAGCTGCTGGCAGCGCTCCGTGTCCATGACGCGAAGATCCACCTTCATCAGCACCGCGGAAGGCGCATGCCCTTCGACCGCCTCGGTCTTGCCCCAGCCGGTGCCGGTGACTTCCGCGCCGGCCGGGACCGGCTGCTGGTGGAGCGGGATCGCGCGCACGCGCGCCGGGTCGCGCGACGGCTGTCTCGCATCCTCGACGATGTGCACGAGTGCGATGTCGTTCGCATACATGTTGGGAGTTTCCGGCAGCTTCCGCGAGCCGTAGCCCGAATGGCGCACGATGCGGTCGATCCTGTAGGACCAGCCGCCGTCCTTCGAGATGTCCTGCACGCCGAGTCGCACGCGATAGCCGGCCTTGACCATGCCGTCGTCGATACAGTGCGCGGCCGTCAGCACCCAGTCGGGAGCGATCAGTGCGCCACCGCAATAATGCTGCAGCTGCCAGAGCGGCATGCCGGCCTTGAGCTTCTCGGTCCACTGCGGCGCCGTGCGCGGATAGTAGATCTGCGCCTGCCAGGGCGCGCCGGCGTCGCGCACCGGCTTGCCGCCGGTGGAATACGGCACATCGTCGTCATCGCCGCCGGCCGGTGGCGGCTTGCGCTTCGCCCTGCGCAGGACCGGCATGTCGCCGGTCACGGTGAACTCGCTGCTGAACTCGGCTGGCGCGTCCTCGAGATTGTCGCCGTCATCGCCGAACTCGGTGACTTCCCATTCCTCGTCCGGGAGCTCGAGCGCGGGATCCGCCGGGATCGCATCGTCGGATTCATCCGCGATTACTTCCTCGACCCAGACTTCGTCCTCTTCCATGGGCATACCTGCCCATTCCTCGTACTCCTCCTCCTCCGTTGCCTGGTCGATCGGCTCTTCCGGCGGGAACGCCTCCTCCGCGTCGACTTCGCCGGCATCTTCATCGGCCGGTTCGACGACTTCCGGGTCCGGCTCCTCGCCCGACGCCCAGGGCGTCGGACCGAGCGCGAGCACGCAGGCAGCCGCGAACGCGACACCCGGCAGGAACGTGGATGATCGGCTTGGCATGGGCTTGTCCCCCGCGGCAGGCTGGTCCGGATCGATGGATCTCCCCGTGCGGATGATAAGCGGGATGCGCTAGAGTGCGCACCATGCCCCGGCGCCGCGTCGCATGATCGTTGCAATCCTCCTTGCGGCACTCGCCATCCTCGGCATCGTATTCACGGCGATGCTGCTCAGGACCGCCGTGCGGCGCGGCCAGACGCGGCCGGGCGCCGAATCGATCGGCCTCGGCGCGGTCACCAATTTCTTCGACACGCTCGGGATCGGGTCCTTCGCGACCACGACCGCATGGATCAAGTTCCGACGCCTGGTGCCGGACAGCTTCATACCGGCCACCCTCAACGTCGGCCATGCGCTGCCGACCATTGCGCAATCGGCGATCTTCCTCGTGATCCTCGGCGTGCACGTGGACCCGCTGCTGCTCGCGTCCTGCATCGGCGCGGCCGTGCTCGGGGCCCTGATCGGCACTCCGCTGGTCGTGCGCGCACCGGTCCAGCTGGTGCAGACGATCGTGGGGGTCGCGCTCCTGATCGCCGCCTGCCTGTACGCGATGAGCAACCTCGACCTGATGCCGATCGGCGGCAACGCCACGGCGCTGCCCGCGGCGGCGACGGCGGTCGCGATCGCCGTCCACTTCGTGCTCGGCGCGCTGATGGCCTTCGGCATCGGGCTCTATGCGCCGTCCCTGATCCTGCTCAGTCTGCTCGGCCTCGACCCGCGTCTCGCGTTTCCGATCATGGCGAGCGCATGCGCCTTCCTGATGCCGACCACCGGCTTCAGCTTCATGAAGAGCGACCGCATCGATATCAGGATCGTGCTGGGCATATCTCTCGGCGGCATCCCGGCCGTGCTGGTCGCGGCCTTCATCGTCAAGGAAATGCCGATTGTGTGGCTGCGCTGGGGCGTGGTCGTCGTCGTCCTGTACGCCGCTTTCCTGCTGCTTCGATCCGCCTGGCGGGGCCAGACCGCGGCGGTCGGGGAGATCACATGAACCGTCGCCTGTTTGTCCGCTCGTCCGTGGCCGCTGCCGTTGCCTGCGCCTTGCCCTACGGCAGGCTGCTGGCCCTCGATCAGGCCGCGTCGCAGGCCGCCGGCGGCATCCCCGCCGTCACCGGCAGCGGCGCGGCGACGGTCATCGAGCAGGCGGCGCTCAGGGAATTGAAGGCGGCGCTGCGCGGCGGCCTGCTGCTGGCGGGCGATCCGGGCTACGACCAGGCCCGGCGCGTGCTGAACGAATCGATCGACCGGCACCCCGCGCTCGTCGTGCAGCCGACGGGAGTCGGCGACGTCCGGACCGCGGTGAATTTCGCGCGCGATCACGACCTGCTCCTGGCCGTCAAGTGCGGCGGACACAGCACCTCCGGCAAGTCGACCTGCGAGGGCGGGATGCAGATCGACCTGTCGCGATTTCGCGCGGTGCGCGTGAACCCGGTCGCGCGCCGCGCCTTCGCCGCCGGGGGCAGCCTGCTCGGCGAGCTGGACCATGAGGCCATGGCGTTCGGCCTGGTCACCACTTCGGGAACCGTTTCGCACACGGGAATCGGCGGCCTCACGCTCGGCGGCGGGTTCGGCCGGCTCGCGCGCCGTTTCGGCCTGGCGCTGGACAACGTCCTCGCCGTCGACATGGTGAACGCCGACGGCGGCTATCGTCACGCCAGCCCGGATGAGAATCCCGAACTGTACTGGGGCGTGCGCGGCGGTGGCGGCAATTTCGGCATCGTCACCAGCTTCGAATTCGGGCTGCATCCGATGCGGCGCCAGATCGTCGGCGGCAGCGTCGTGTTTCCGCTCAGCCGGATGCGCGAGATCCTGGAGTTCTATGGTGAATTCAGCTCCAACGCGCCCGATGAACTCTATGTGGATGCCGTCATTGCCTCCCCTATCGGCGGCGCGCCCGGGGCTATCGTCATCGCACCCTGCTATTCGGGCCCGCCCGCGGACGCCGAACGGGTACTCGCGCCGCTGCGCAAGCTCGGCACGCCGATCGCCGACACGATCAAGACGATGGACTACGTGGCGATCCAGCGCAGTACCGACCGCACCGATCCGCGCAACGAGGGCGCGTACATGAAGGAGGGATTCATCCGGGACTTCCAGCCCGCGATGGTCAACGCGCTCATCGAAGGCTACCAGCCGAACCCGGAGCGCGGCACGATCGTGTTCTTCCAGCACGCGGGCGGCGCGATCGGTCGCGTCGCAGCCGACGCGACTGCGTTCGCACACCGGCACGTGAAGCACGGCATGTTCACGGTCGTCTCCTGGAAGCTCGACCGGGATCCTGCTCCCCACATCCGTTACATCAAGGATTTCTGGGCGACCCTCGAGCCATTCACGCTTGGGCGCTACACCAACTCGATCGGCGACGAGCCCCAGAAACTCGTCAGCGACAACTACGGGATCGCCCTGCCGCGGCTGCAGTCACTCAAGAAGAAGTACGACCCGGCCAACCTGTTCCGGCTGAACGCCAACATCCAGCCGGCCTGATCAGCCGCGCAGCCGGTAGAGGGCGGTGATCCGGTATTCGAGCTGCAGCCGGCAGGGGCGACGGGTGGCCCCGGACTGCGCCCTGGTGCCCTTGCACTGCAGGCTTCCGGCCGCCCAGCCGCCGGATTCCTTCAGGAGCGGAACCGCGATGCCATCGAGGTCGAAGCTGCCGTCGCAATCGCCGAATGGGCAGGCGAACTCGAAGCATGCGGACGCTGGCGGGTAAAGCGCGTGGCGCTGCGCCGCGGGCGCGGAGCGCGCCCCGCTGCCGAAGCGCAGCTCCACGTTCACCAACGTCACAGTCGGGAATGCGGTACCGATGGTGCCCGCGGAAGCGCGCTTACGCTGCGTCTCCTCGCGGCGCTGCTCGAGCATCGAACGGGTGGTTCGCGACACGATGCGCATCGGCTGATACCTGGTTCCCGCCGCCGGGTCAGTAGCGGCGCTGCCCGCCGCGGTTGCCGCCGGCACCGCGCTCCTTCGCCTGGGCCTCGCTGACCTTGAGGTCGCGGCCCTCGAAGTTCGTGCCATTCAAGGCCTGCATGGCCTTGGCGGCATCAGCGCTCGACATCTCGATGAAGCCGAATCCGCGCGGGCGCCCGGTGTCGCGGTCGTTGATCAGCGCGAGCGACTCGATCGTGCCGTGCGGGGCAAACAGGGCGCGCACCGATTCCTCGGTGGCGGAGAAAGGAAGATTACCTACGAAAAGTTTCGTCATTGGGATACTCACTTCGGAAATGACTGTCGGCAGGAGGCTATCCACCTGCAGGTTCGGCAATGCTTCGGTATTGGCTGGACCTGGTCGGAGGGCGCTGGAGCGGCGCATCGGGCCAGGCGAGTCAGAACGAGGGATTACCAGACCGATGCATTCTACCTGATCGCAACGCGCTGCGCGACCTCGGCCATGTTCGCGCAGATGTTCTCGCGGCCGACGAGCGACAGGATCTCCGCGCGCTCGAGCGCGCGCTCGAGCCGCGGATGGATGCCGCAGAGCAGTACCCGGATGCCGCGGCGGCGGAAGCGCTCGATGATCTCGGACAGGGTGTGGGTGCCCGTCGCGTCCATGAACGGCACGCGCCCGAGGCGGATCACGACCGTCTCGACGTGCAGCTGTGCGCGCTCCACCGTGCTCTCGAGCTTCTCGGCGGCGCCGAAGAAAAACGGCCCGTCGATGCGGTACACGAGCACTGAAGGCGGCAGCGCCGCCTGCTGCGGCCCCTCCGCGTCGGCACGACCCTCGGGCCCGCCGAACACCTCCTCCTGAACGCTGACCGACTCGGCCATGCGGCGCATGAACAGGAGCGCCGCGATCACCACGCCGACGTTGACGGCGACCACCAGGTCCACGAGCACCGTCAGGCCGAAGGTGATGAGAAGCACCAGCTTGTCGGAGCGCGGCGCGCGGCGCAGCAGGCGCCCGAAGTGGCGCACGTCGCTCATGTTCCAGGCCACGAAGAACAGGATCGCCGCGAGCGCTGCGAGCGGGATGTGCGACGCCCAGGGGGCGAACAGCACGATCACGAGCATGAGGAACGCGGCATGCACGATGCCCGCGAGCGGGCTGGTCGCGCCGTTCCTGAGGCTGGTCGCGGTGCGGGCGATCGCGCCGGTCGCCGCGAAGCCGCCGAAGATCGGCGCCAGAATGTTCGCCGCACCCTGCCCGATCAGCTCCTGGTTCGGGTTGTGCCGCGTGCCGGTCATGCCGTCGGCGACCACCGCCGTCAGCAGCGACTCGATGGCGCCGAGCAGCGCGATCGCGAAGGCCGGGCCGATCAGCGCAAGCACCTGTGCCACGGTCAGGTCCGGCCAGTGGAAAGCGGGCAGCGAGCGCGCGATGCCCCCGAAGGCGGTGCCGATCGTCGCGACGGCCGGGAATTGCCAGGTCGCCTGCACGGCGGTCGCGAGCAGCATCGCGAGGAGCGGCGCCGGCACCCATCCGAGGCCGGGGATGCGGTCGAGCACCCGGTTCCCCGCGACGACGACCAAGAGCGTCATGACGGCGATGCCCGTCGTTGGCACGTCGAGGCCGGGCAAGGCCTGCAGCAGCGTCCAGACCTTCTCGTGAAACTCGGCGCCCGGGTCCGGCGCCTCGAGGCCGAAAAAATCCTTCCATTGGCCCACGAAGATGATCACAGCGATGCCGGATGTGAAGCCGACGATCACCGGGTTCGGGATGAAGCGGATTACGCCGCCGAGCTGCGCGATCCCCATCGCAAGCAGGATCACGCCGGCCATCAGGGTCGCGACCTGCAGCCCCGCGAAGCCGTATTCGACCGTGATGCCGGCGAGCACCGCGATGAAGGCGCCGGTCGGGCCCGTGATCTGCACCCGCGTGCCGCCGAGCACAGAGGCCGCCAGGCCCGCGACGATCGCGGTGTAGATCCCCTGCTCCGGCTTGGCGCCGGAGGCGATCGCGAACGCCATCGCGAGCGGCAGCGCGACGATGCCGACGATGACGCCCGCGACGACGTTGTTCTTGATCTCGCCGCGCCGGAAGAGCCCGGCGCGGCGGGCTTCGAGCAGCGCGATCAGCGGTTCAGAACTCCTTGGTGAAACGCACCCCGAACTCGCTCGCGTCGTTCGACAGCATGATCAGCACGTAGTCCGACACGTTCAGGCGCGCATTGTCGTAGCGCTCGTCCGTGACGTTCCTGCCGTAGGCGGCAACGCTCCAGTCGCCGTCGCTCGGCCGGTAGCTGATGTCGAAATTGATCAGGTCGCGGCTCTCGATGAACGTGAACCGGCCAGGAAGGGAGCTGGGTTCACCGAACATGTCGTCGCGGAACGACCAGTCGGCACGCAGCGTCACCTCGCCGTTGCCGGTCGGAAACGTGAACTCCGGACTGATCGAAACCGTCAATTCCGGCGTCAACGGGGCGACCGTCGTCGGGTTCGCGCCCTTCACGTCGGCGTCAATGTAGCCGAGCGTCGAATGAATGCGGAAATTGTCGGTGACCAGCCAGGTGCCCTCCCATTCGACGCCCTGCGAGATCTGGTCCACGATGATGTTCACCGTGGTGAAACCGCCGCCGACTGTCGTGCTGACCTGGTAAGGCAGGTCCGTGTAGTCGGTGTAGAAGACCGCGATGCTCATCTGCAGGTTGTCGAACGGCTGGCCCTTGAGGCCGACCTCGTAGTTCTGCGCCGTGACGTTGTCGTTGGCCAGGAAGCAGTAGGGCCCGCCGGCGAAGAACCAACCGAACAGGCAGAACGGCCGCGGCGGGAACTGCCCGGACTGGTAGCCGTTCTGGATCGCGCCGTAGGCCGTCATGCGGTCGCTGAACTTGTATGAGGCCGAAAGATCCCAGCTGGTTTCCGACCAATCGCGGCTCTGCACTTCTTCGAGCAGCCCCGGAATCAGGATCGTCCCGGCCGTCTTGTCGTCGCGCGTATGACGCACGCCGGCGGCGATGCGCAGCGCATCCGACAGGTTGAAGCCGACGTTCGCGTAGGCCGCCTGGCTTTCCACTTCCTGTCCCAGGAAGAAAAACCCGCCGCCGCCACCGTTGAAAGTGTAAGGAAACTGGACGTTGCCGCCCTCTTCCTCGAAGTGGTACAGGCCCGCGACGTAGTCGATCATGCCGCTCTTGCCGCTGAACTGCAGCTCGAAGGAAGTCTGGTCGGCCTCGCCATCCTCCGGGAAGGTCAGAAAGTCGTCGAAGAATCCGTCGTCGTCCAGGCCCGACGAATACTCCGAACTGCGGTCGCTCGCGATGAACTTCACGTTGAGCGCATCGGATGCGGCGAAATCCAACGTCAGGGACACGCCTTGCGCCTCGTTGGTCACCGCGATCTGCTCGGACTGGCCGGTATTGTTGTCATAGCGATCCGCGGCGCCGTCGGAGTTGCGATAGCCGGCATTGTATAAGGCGCCATTGACGGAATCGCAGTTCGCCGGCGGCATTGGGGGATTCGCCCGGCAGGCGGCGCCTAGTTCGTCTATCAAGGTGTCGTAGGGACGCAGGCCGTTGTCGCCCTCGTTGGCGTCGGCCGTGATCAGGAAGGACAGGCGATCGGTCGGTTCCCACAGCAGCGCCACGCGCGCGGAAATGTCCTGCAGCTCGCCGACTTCCTTGCGCGGGTTGTTGAGCAGCAGGAAGTCGCCGAGCCCGTCGCGACGCTGGAAGGCCCCGGTGAAGGACATCGCGACCTGGTTCGTGAGGCGCACGTTGGTGTAGGCCTCGGCGTTCAGCCGGCCGCGCGACCCGGCCATCAGCGACACTTTTCCGCCTTCCTCGTCACCCGGCTTGCGCGTGATGATGTTGATGGCGCCGCCGATCGAATTGCGTCCGTACAGGGTGCCCTGCGGTCCGCGCAACACTTCGACGCGCTCGATATTGGCGAGGCTCCAGTTCTGGCCGACCTGGCGGCCGAGATAGACGCCGTCCACGTAGACGCCGACGCCCGGGTCGGTAGTGATCAGGTGGTCCTGCAGGCCGATGCCGCGGATGAAGGGGTTGGCCGACGAGGTATGGCCCGCCGAGAACCCCGTGACGTTCAGGTTCGGCACGAACTTGCCGATGTCGGTGAGGTCGGTGATGCCCTGCCTTTCGATCGTATCGGCATTGAATGCGCTGATCGCGACCGGTACGTCGTAGATGCTCTGCTCGCGCTTCTGGGCCGTGACGATCACGGGCTCGAAGGTGTTCTGCGCGATTGCGGGCGCGGCAAAACCGGCGCCCACGGCGGAAACGGCGCCCATGGCAAGCGCGAGCTTCTTGTTCTTCATCTTGATCCCTCCCTAAGGGAATGCGTCGTGTGGACGCGATGATAATCCTTTCGCGGGCGGCCGTGGTTACGGCTCTCCGATGTCTTCGTTCCAGACCTCCGGATGGGCCCGGATCCAGTCGCCCAGCATCCGGATGCAGTCCTCCGAACGCAGGTTCACAATCCTGACCCCGTTGTCACGGAGCCACTCGAGGCCGCCCGCGAAGTTGGCCGACTCCCCGACCACGACCGTGCCGATGTTGAACTGCCGGACCAGACCGCTGCAGTACCAGCAGGGCGCGAGCGTCGTCACCATGACGCTGTCGCGATAGCTGCGCCGGCGGCCGGCCTTGCGGAAGGCGTCGGTCTCGCCGTGCACGGAAGGATCGCCCTCCTGGATGCGACGGTTGTGGCCGCGGCCGAGGAGCTTTCCGTGGCCGTCAAACAGCGCCGCGCCGATCGGGATGCCTCCCTCGGCCAGGCCTTGCCGGGCCTCTGCGACCGCGACCGCGAGCATCGCCTGCCAGTCGGGCGTCACGGGTCAGAGCGGCGCATCGGGTTGTTGGGGTGCGTGGTCCAGTCTGATTTTCTGTGATCAATGGGCTTTCCCGTCCTTGGGTCCGTGCCGCTCGTCATTTCCACCATGGTGATGCAGTCGGCCACCGGGCAGACGCTCACGCAGAGGTTGCAGCCGACGCATTCCGCGTCTATGACTTCGAAGCGGCGCTCGCCATCCACCTGGTTCGTAATCGCCTGGTGCGAGGCGTCCTCGCAGACGATGTGGCAGCGGCCGCACTTGATGCAGAGGTCCTGGTCGATGCGCGCCTTGACCACGTAGTTGAGGTTCAGGTACTGCCAGTCGGTCACTGACGGCACGGCCCGGCCGACCAGGTCGGAAACCCTGGCCATGCCCTTGTCCCTCAGAAAATGACTCAGTCCACTCCGCAGGTCGTCGATGATCTTGAATCCATAGACCATCGCCGCGGTGCAGACCTGAACGTTGCGGGCGCCCAGGGCGAGGAAATCCACCGCATCGCGCCAGTCCGTGACGCCGCCGATCCCCGAGATCGGCAGGCTCGAGGTGTCCTTGTGCCGTGCGATCTCGGCGACCATGTGCAGCGCAATCGGTTTGACCGCCGGGCCGCAGTAGCCGCCGTGCGATCCCCTGCCGTCCGTCGTCGGGTACATCGTGAGCGTGTCGTAGTCCACGCGCATGATGGAATTGAGCGTGTTGATCAGCGATACCGCATCTGCGCCGCCGTCCTTGGCCGCCTTCGCCGGCGGCATGATGCTGGTGACGTTCGGCGTCAGCTTGATGATCACCGGGATGCGCGCGACCGATTTGCACCACTCGGTCGCCTGGCGGATGTAGTCCGGGACCTGGCCGACCGCCGAGCCCATGCCACGTTCGGACATGCCGTGCGGGCAGCCGAAGTTGAGTTCGAGCGCATCGGCACCGGTATCTTCGATCATCGGCACGTACTTGGCCCAGGCCTCGCGGTTCATCGGCAGCATCACCGAAACCACGAGCGCGCGGTCCGGCCAGTCGCGCTTGACCTGGCGGATTTCCGCCAGGTTCGTCGCCAGCGGACGGTCGGTGATCAGCTCGACGTTGTTGAAGCCGATCACGCGGCGGTCGTTCGAATGGATCGCGCCGTAGCGCGGCCCGCTCACGTTCACGATCGGCGGGTCCTCGCCGAGCGTTTTCCAGACCACGCCGCCCCAGCCGGCCTCGAAGGCGCGGTTGACGTTGTAGGCCTTGTCGGTCGGCGGCGCAGAGGCCAGCCAGAAGGGATTCGGCGAGCGGATGCCGAGGAACTCGCAGGCGAGGTCCACGGCGCCGTTTCCGGGTTTGGTCATGTCACCCTCCCCGACCGCAGGTACCGGTCGATGGATTCCGCGGCGAGCTTGCCGTCCTGCACGGCGGTGACCGTCAGGTCCTCGCCGCCGGCGACGCAGTCGCCGCCTGCCCACACGTTGTCGAGCGAAGTCTTGCGTTCCGCATTCACGGCGATGCGCCCGTCGGCGACCTGAAGCACCGCGGACGCGGCGCCGAGGCCGTCCCAGTCCAGTTCCTGGCCGATCGCCTTGAAGACCACGTCGGAGCTCAGCGCAAAGGTTTCGCCCGTGCCTTCGAGCCGGCCATCGGCCGCAAGGCGCGTGCCCTCGAACTCGACGCGCGTCACGAGGTCGCCGCCGACGAGCCGCACCGGCCGCGCCCAGTGCCGGATGCGGACGCCGTCGCCGAGCGCGAGTTCCTGTTCGTAGCGGCTCGCCCCCATGTGCTCGCGGCCGCGGCGATAGACGATCGTCACGTCCTCGGCACCCAACCGCTTGCACTGCACGGCGACGTCGATCGCCGTCATGCCGCCGCCGATTACGACCACCCGCCGCCCGACCGATATTGCGGTCTTGTCCCCGGCCTGCCGCAGCCGCGCGATGAACTGCACGGCGTCCTCGACGCCCGGCTGGTCCTCATGGTCGAGCCCGAGGCGGTTGACGCCCGCGAGCCCGACCGCGAGGAACACGGCGTCGTAGGCGCGGCAGAGCTGCGCGAGCGACAGCTCGCGGCCCAGAGACACGCCCGCCTTCACCTCGATGCCGCCGATGCCAAGGATCCATTCGACCTCGCGCTGCGCGAAGTCGTCTACGGTCTTGTAGGCGGCGATCCCGTACTCGTTGAGCCCGCCGAGCTTGCCGTCGCGGCTCATCACCGTGACCGAATGGCCGAGCATCGCGAGCCGGTGCGCGCAGGAGAGCCCCGCCGGGCCGCCGCCCACGACCGCGACCGTGGCGCCGGTCGCCGGCGCACGCGCGAAGAGCTGTTTTCCTGCCGCGAGGAATGGATCCGTCGCGTAGCGCTGCAAGAGGCCGATGTCCACCGGCTTGTCCTCATGCACGTTCCGGACGCAGGCCTGCTCGCAGAGCACCTCGGTCGGGCAGACGCGCGCGCACATGCCGCCCATGATGTTCTCGGACAGGATCGCGACCGCCGCGCCCTCGAGGTCGTTGCTCCTGATTCCCTGGATGAAGCGCGGGATGTCGATGCCGGTCGGGCAGGCCGCCGTGCAGGGCGCCGCGTAGCAGAAATAGCAGCGGTCAGAGGCGATGAGCGCCTCGGATTTTGACAGCGGCGGGTGCAGGTCGGAGAAATTGCGCTCGACCTCGGCGGCCGGCAGCCGGCCCGGTGCGACGTCAGGATTCCGGGCGGTCATGGATTCAGCGCGGACGCTGGACCGCGGCGGGCTTCGCGAGGTCGGCCTGGCGCTTCAGGGCGTCGTAGTACGGCGGGTACGGCGGCCGATTGACGTAACGTCCGGCGCCACGCTCGACGCGCAGGTCGCCCTTCGCGTACACGAGCTTGCCGGCGCTCACCGTGTGTGAAGCCGAGCCCTTCACCTTCATGCCCTCGAAGATGTTGTAATCCACGTTCTGGCGGTGCGTCTTCGCGGAAATCGTCTTGGAGGCCGCCGGGTCCCAGACCACGAGGTCGGCGTCGGCACCCACCGACACGCTGCCCTTCCTCGGGTAGATGTTGAAGATCTGGGCGGCATTCGTCGAAGTCACGCGCACGAACTCGTTCATCGTGAGCCGGCCCGTGTTGACCCCGTGGTGCCAGAGGACTTCCATGCGGTTCTCGATGCCGCCGGTGCCGTTCGGGATCTTGCGGAAGTCGTCGCGTCCCGCGGCCTTCTGCGGCGCGCAGAAGCAGCAGTGATCGGTCGCCGTCGTCTGCAGGTTGCCGGACTGCAACCCGTGCCACAGCGCTTCCTGGTGGTCGCGGCTCCGGAACGGCGGGCTCATGACGTGGGCGGCCGCGCGCGTGAAGTCCGGGTCGCGGTACACCGAGTGGTCCACCAGCAGGTGGCCCGCGAGCACCTCGCCGAACACCCGTTGGCCCTCGTTGCGCGCGCGCGTGATCGCCTCCAGCGCCTGGCGGCAGGAGACGTGCACGACGTAGAGCGGCACGCGCAGCACCTCGGCGATGCGGATCGCGCGGTTCGCCGCCTCGCCCTCCACCTCCGGCGGGCGCGACAGCGGGTGGCCCTCGGGGCCGGTGATGCCGGCCCGGTAGATGCGGTCCTGGAGCGCGTAGACGAGCTCGCCATTCTCGGCGTGCACCGTGCAGAGCGCGCCGAGCGTCAGCGCCTTCGAGAAGCTGTTCACCAGCGTCTCGTCGTCCGCCATGATCGCGCCCTTGTAGGCCATGAAGTGCTTGAAACTGTTGACGCCGTGCTCACGCACCAGCGCCTCCATGTCTCTGGCTACGGTCTCGTCCCACCAGGTGATCGCGACGTGGAAGGAATAATCGGCGACCGCCTTCTCGGCCCAGCCGCGCCACTCGCGGTAGGCCGCCATCACGTTCTGCTTGGGGTTAGGGATCACGAAATCGATGATCATCGTGGTCCCGCCGGCGAGGCCCGCCGCCGTGCCGCTGTAGAAATCGTCGCTCGCGACGGTGCCCATGAAGGGCAGCTGCATGTGCGTATGCGGGTCGATGCCGCCCGGCATTACGTACTGGCCGCCGGCGTCAACCACCTCCGCACCCGGAGGCGGCGCGAGGTCCGGGCCGACCTGGACGATCCTGCCGCCGTCGCAGAGCACGTCGGCGCGGAGCGTCTGTTCCGCCATCACCACCGTTCCGCCGCGGATCAGGAGTGCCAAGGCCCCTACCTCTTGCCGCTCGCCAGATAATAGATCAAACCGCCGAGCAGGGAGCCGGTGAACCAGCCATAGTCGTAGAACCAGCGCAGCCGGCCGCTCATGATCGCGAACACGGTCAGCGCGACCGGCACGAGGAAAGCGATGAACCCTGCCCGGTTCCAGGCCGGGTACGTCCCGCCATCGCGGTAGAGCGCGGCGAGGTCCAGCCGCTGCCGGCGCACGACGAAGTAGTCCACGATCATGATGCCGGCGATGGGGCCAAGCAGGCTCGAGTAGCCGATCAGCCAGTTCGAGTAGAGGCTTTCGACGCTGACTTCGGACTCGAGCCAGCCCATCTTCTTCATGAGTTCCCAGCCCATCAGCAGGACGCCGATCAGGCCGGTCAGCAGCACGCCGCGGATCTGGTTGATGCGTTTCGGCGCGAGGTTCTGGAAGTCGTTGGTCGGCGAGACGATGTTGGCCGCGGTGTTCGTCGAGATCGTCGCCATGATGATCACGAACATCGACAGCACCACCCAGAACGGACTGTCGATGTGGCCGATCAGCGTGATCGGGTCGGCGACCGTTGCACCGACGAGCTGCTTCGACGCCGCCGTCATCAGCACGCCGAGGCCCGCGAACAGGAACATGGTGAGCGGCAGGCCGATCACCTGCCCGATCACCTGGCTCTTCTGCGAATCCGCGAAGCGGCTGAAGTCCGGGATGTTGAGCGATAGCGTGGCCCAGAAGCCGACCATCGCGGTGAGGCCGCCGAAAAAGTACTTGAGGAAGGGTTCCCCGGGCGGCCGTGACGGCGGTTGCGCGATGAGGTCGCTCACGGAGGCCTGTGGCCAGGCCCAGACGATGAGGCCGACGCCGACCGCGAGCAGCATCGGCGCCGCCAGCACTTCGAGGTGCTTGATCGCATCCGAGCCGCGGATCACGACCCACACGTTCCAGACCCAGAAGACGAAGAAGCCCGCGACCTCGCCCTCGCTGCCGAGGCTCGCCCAGGCGTCGGATATCGCGGAAAACATCAGGTGCACGGCGATGCCGCCGAACATCGTCTGGATGCCGAACCAGCCGCAGGCCACGAGCGCGCGGATCAGCGCCGGGACGTTCGAGCCGACGATGCCGAAGGACGCGCGCAGCAGCACCGGGAACGGGATGCCGTACTTGGTCCCGGGAAAGGCGTTGAGCGTCAGCGGGATCAGGATCACGACATTGGCGACCAGGATGGTCCAGAGCGCCTCGGTGACCGACAGCCCGAAGTAGGCCGTCAGCACGCCGCCGAGCGTGTAGGTCGGCACGCAGATCGCCATGCCGACCCAGAGCGCGGCGATGTGCCAGTGGTTCCAGTTGCGCTGGCCGACGCGCGTCGGCGCGATGTCGCGGTTGAAGCGCGGGCTGTCCGTGACGTCCGTGCCCGCGTCGAGCTCGCAAAAGCCGTTGACCGCGAGTTCCCGGCTCACCGTCTTGAGTTCGGACATCGGGCGCGGCTCAGACCAGGTTGCCGTAGGTCTCCGGCCGGCGGTCGCGGAAGAACTGCCAGGTGTTCCGGACCTCGCGGATCATGTCGAGGTCGATCGTGTGCACCAGCAGTTCATCCTTGTCGTAGCTCGCCTGCGCCTCGATCTTGCCGCGCGGGTTCACGAAGTAGCTCGAGCCGTAGAACTCGCCCATGCGCTCCGCCCAGGGCTGCTCGCGGCCGACGCGGTTGATCGCGCCGATGAAGATGCCATTCGCCGCGGCGGAGGCCGGCTGTTCGAGTTCCCAGAGGTACTTGCTGAGTCCCGCGACGGTCGCAGACGGATTCAGGATGTACTCGGCGCCGTTCAGCGCGAGCGCGCGCCAGCCCTCGGGGAAATGGCGGTCGTAGCAGATGTAGACGCCGACCTTCGCATAGGCCGTCTCGAACACCGGATAGCCGAGGTCGCCAGGCTTGAAGAAGAATTTCTCGTAGAAGCCCGGGTCCACCTGCGGGATGTGGTTCTTGCGGTACTTGCCGAGGAAGGCGCCGTCCGCGTCGATCACCCCCGCCGTGTTGTAGTAGACCCCCGGCATCGCTTCCTCGTAGAGCGGCACCACGATGACCATGCGGTGCCTCTTCGCGTATTCCTGCATGAGCCGCGTCGTGTGCCCGTCCGGGATGCGCTCGGCCGCGGCATACCACTTGCGTTCCTGGCCCGGGCAGAAATAAGGCTGCGTGAACACTTCCTGGAAGCAGAGCACCTGCACGCCCCTCGCGGCCGCCTGCTCGATGTAGGGGATGTGCGCCTCGATCATGAGGTCGCGGATGCGGTCGGGCGGCATCGAGGTGTCGCCCTTCAGGCCCATCTGGATCAGGCCGCAGGTCAGCTTGGCCATGCCCGGCTCCCCTTCCGAATGCGTCAGAAAGGGAGTCTAAGGCAAGGCCCGGGGGACTAGAAACTCGCAGTCAGCCCCACGCGCAACGAGCGCGGTGCGCCAGTCGAGATGTTGTTGTTGTTATGGGCGTTCGGGTAGTACACCTCGTCGAGCAGGTTCTCGACGTTCAGCTGGACCATGAGGCGTTCGCTCGGCTGGAAGTACAGGCCCGCATCCACGCGCGTGAAGTCCGGCAGCGTCACCGCGTTGTCCGCGGCCGCGAACATCTCCGTCTGGTGGATCACGCCGAGGCCCGCGCCCCAGGACTCCGAGAAGTCGTAGCGGTTCCACAGCGAGATCACGTGTTCCGGCAGTTGCGCGAGCGTGGCCCCGCCGAGTGCGTCCGTCAGCTCGCCTTCCTGCCAGGCATAGCCGCCCTGCAGGCTCCAGCGGTCGCTGATCCGGCCGGCCAGGCCGAGCTCGAAGCCCTCGGTCCGCTGGCCGTCCACCAGCAGCGACTGGCCCGGGACGTTGGGGTCGGGGATCACCATGTTCGCGCGGTCGAGCTGGAATACCGCCGCCGTCAGCGCGAGTCCCGGCCGCAGGTCCCACTTGGCGCCGATCTCCAGATTCTCGAACTCCTCGGGATCCAGCGCCTGGTTGCTGAGATCGAGCGAGTTGAGCTGCGCGCCCGCCCGCGGCACGTAGGTCATGCTGTAGCTGGCGTAGGCCGACACATTCTCGACCGGCTTGTAGATCAGCCCGGCGCGCGGCGACAGCAGGTCGTCCGTGCTCGAAAAATCCTCGCCGGTGCGGTTGTTGCGCGCATCAACATCGAAGCGGTCGTAGCGCAAGCCGATGACCACCTCGAACTGTGGCGTGATCTCGATCTGGTCCTGGACATAGAACGCGGCAATCATCGCGCGGCTGTGGTTGTCGGCGTCCGTCGCGCTCTGCCGGAATGTCACCGGGATCGAGATCGTCGGGTCGGCGAGCGGGGCCTGGATCGAGGTCGTCGTGTCGTTGAAGAACCCGGTATTCCGGAAGTTGTCCGTCATCTGCTCGCCGATCTCGGCGCCGACCAGGAATTGGTGCCGCACGTGGCCGGTCGCCGCGGAAAACGTCAGGTCCGTCTGGTTGAAGACGTTCTCGCGCAGCTGCTCATGGTTGTAGGCGGTGATCGTCACGGTGCCCGCGCCGGCGTTCACCGCGCCAGGGAAAACGTTCTGGTAGAACTTGTCGTAGTCGGCGTACAGCGTGCGGTTGCGGATGTTGACGCTGTCGTTGAATGCGTGGTCGAGCACGACGGTCGCCATGTTCACGGTCGCGCGGGTCGCGGAGAGCGCCGGGTCGCCGAAGAATGTCGACTCGTCTGTTTCAAACGGGACGCCGGCCAGCGATGGAATGCCGCGGTCCGCGGTGCGGTCGTAGTCGAAGTACTCGTAGGACAGGCGCAGCGTGGTGTCGTCCCCGAGCCGGAACGCGGCCGTCGGATTGACGCCCCGGCGCTCGAGGCCCACGCCGTCGCGGTAGCTGTCTGAATCCTCATACATGCCCGTGACCCGCAGCGCGACCGTCTCGTTGGGGCCGCCGCCGACGTCGAGCGTGGCGCGGCGGTTGTCCCAGGAGCCGACCTGGAGCGACAACTCGCGCACGCGGTCCCAGTTCGCCTGGCGCGTGACCCGGTTGATGACGCCGCCCGCGCCGCCGCGCCCGAAGATCATCGCATTCGGGCCCTTGAGCGCTTCCACGCGGTCCAGGTTGTACACGTCGCGGAAATACTCGACGTCGTCGCGCACGCCGTCGACGAAGAAGTCGGCCGTCGAGCTGTTGCCGCGCAGGATGATCGTGTCCCGGTTGCCTTCGCCCTGCGCCATGCCCGCTCCCGGCAGGTAGCGCGCGACATCCGCGAGGCTCTGCATCGACTGGTCCCGGATCAGGTCGCGCGTCACGATGCTGACCGACTGCGGCACGTCGAGGAGCGGCGTGTCGGTCCGCATCGCGGACTCGTTGTGCTCATTGAGGTAGCCCTGGGACTCGCGCTGTCCGGTGACGACCACCTTGGGAAGCTGCGCGAGGGCCACGGTCCCGAGCTCGTCCACCTGCGCACCGGCCGTCATGCCGGCCGTTACCAAAGTCATCCCGACTGCGATCCGAAGCTGCCTCATCTCCCGGCCCATCCTTAATACGAATAAGAATGATTCGCATTAATGATACATGATCCGAGCCAGTTTTCAAACAAGGGCTTCAGGAAGCCCCCGGCGGCGCCCGTGCGGCCGGGTCCTGCCCCGTTGTCAGTCGGCCCGCAGGCTTTGCCGGGGGGTTCGGTGGAGAGAGCTGTCTGCGCACGCCGTAGGCCGGTGCCGCCCTTCCGGATTCCCGGGTGCCGAGGTCGGGTGCGCCGCCGAGGAAACCGTCATTGATGTTCGGCAGCGCGACGCCGGCATTCACGGCATTCGACGCCGCCACCGGCGTCCGGGTCGGTGACCGTGACCTCGAGGCGAGTCAAGAAAGCGTCTAAGGCGCCTTGGCGAACGAAAGGACCTTGGATTTGCCGTCACCGGCGGCTTCCGCAGGGGCCGGCTCATCACCGACCCGAACCAGCTTGCCATCCACGGTGGCGCCGCAATCCAGCTTCATCGTCCGGTAGGTGATGTTGCCGGTGACACGCGCGCCGGCCTGCAGCTCGAGGAAGTGCTCGACTTCCAGGTCGCCATCGACCCGGCCGTTGATGATCGCGTCGTGGACCTTGACCGTGCCGACGATGACGCCCTTCTCGCTGAGGACCAGGAGGCCGTGATCGTCCGCCTTGCCGAGGACATTGCCCTCGACCCGCCCGTCGATCCTGAGCCCGCCGGCGAACGTGACATCGCCCCGGACGCAGGTGTCGTGAGCCAAGAGGCCGGCCATGCGGCTCACGTCGATAGCCGGGCTGTTTTTCTTCCGGAACATGGATCTGACCTCGATGATCATTGCTGAAATTACTCGACGTTCTTGCCCGGTGCCCTGCGCGCCTTCAGGAACTCCACCTGGCTGCCGAGTTCCGCTACCTGAGCATTCTGCTCCGCCGCTTGCCGTTCGAGTTCACGGCGCGTCGCGCTTTCCACCGCCAACTTCGCCCGCAGGCGCTCGACCTCGGCAGCGAGCAGTTCCCGTTCCTCGCGCAGTGCGGCGAATTCGTGCGCCTTGACGAAGACGTCGCCCGCAAACCCGTGACCGGCCACGATGAGCATCACCACCAGCGCGCCGACGGCGAGCAGCCGTCGCCGCCGGTCCCGCTCCGGGGCAGTCAGTTCGAATCTTGCATGTGTCAGCCAATGGGTGTCGATGACGCACTTCCTCGAGCGGCAGGCGTCAAGGACCGGTGCCCGCGAGGTACAGGTCCGGATGTACCTGCCTCCCGTCGTGCAGGATCTCGAAATGAAGATGCGGGCCGGTGGAACGACCGGTCGAGCCCACCGTCGCGATCGGCTGGCCGGGAAGCACCAGGTCGCCGACCTTCACCAGGATCCTGGAGACATGTCCGTAACGCGTGACGAGACCATCGCCGTGGCTGATCTCGATGGTCCTGCCAAAGGCGCCGTACGGTCCGGCGCGACGCACTCTCCCGCCGGCGCTCGCCAGGACCTGCGTGCCGTACGGCGCAGTGAAATCGACACCGGCATGCTGGGCAAGTTGTCCCGTGAACGGATCGAGGCGGCGGCCGAATCCGGACGACGCGGCAACGCCGGGAACGGGCGTGCGACTGGGGAATGCCATCTGGTCAAGGTCGCGCCGCGCGACCAGCGAAGCCATCCGGTCGAGGCGTGCTTCGACATGAGCGAGACCCTGATCGAGCCGGAGCAGCGCTGCCCCTGTGCTCGGGCCAGCGTCGGATAGCGGCGCGAGCAGCGGTCCGCCCGCTGGCTGGTTGGTGATCCTGGCCGGCGCAACGGCCGTCCGGACAGCCGCCGCAGGCGTGCCACCGATGCGCTTGGCCAGACGCCCGGCCAGGGCCTCGAGCCTGCTCATGCGGCCGGACAAGGTGCCGATCTCGCGGATGAGGGCCTGGCTCCCGGGCTGCGCGGGATCGAGATTCGCGAATTCCGGCGTATCGGCGCCCGCGTACATGCGACCGCCGAGTCCGACGCCCAGCGCGAACCCCACGAGCATGCCGGTCACTGTCAGCGCGCCCGCGGCCACCGCGAGCGCACGCATCGTCATCGTACGAAGCCTGGCGCTTGCCAGGGTGCCGGCTGAAACAATCACTAGCGCCATAGTCCGGCCCTCATGGCTGGCAACAGAATCGTGTCAGGCCGGTGCAGATGACAATGTGATGGAGGCCGCAGTGTCAGGACTGACGGTCCACGGCAATCGAAGCAGCATCCACGAGCCCGCCGCGACTATCGTCAGGTCGCAATTTGTGTGACCGGATTCTCACTCCCAGGAGGAGCGCGGCGGAGGCGAAAGGTTGGTGGCCAGGGGGTGAATCGAACACCCGACACGCGGATTTTCAGGCGGGCCGGAGACCGATCCCAGCAAAGCCGAGAAGACCTAACAGCCTGTTTGCCTGAAATCACCGCCACCCCAAGTTGGCTCCGGTTAGCTCCGGTTGGCTCGGGGCGGTTGCATTTTGGCTGCGTGCTACCTGCAGCGTGATCCTTGAAAATCTGGCACGTCGCCGCACACCGGTTCCCGGCCGCCGCCAATTCGCGCTCAGTCCACGCGTCCGCACACTCACTCCAGGACGTAGGCGCCATACCCGACCACCTGATCGCGGGCGCCTGCCGTGTCGCCAGAGTTGCGCAGGTCGACGGTGCGCATCCGCCCGCCATGGCCGCGGACGTAATGCAACAAACCGCTCACCGGTGTGCGTCCGCACGCGTCCTCGTATTGCAGATCCTCGTAGTGAAGCCGTTCAATCGCCTGCGAGGTCGCGCGATCCATGCGCTGCGCAGTCGCATAGTCGTGGTAGCGACTGAGATCGGAGCTGACGACGATCAACGTCTCCTCGCCGCCCCACAACCGTTCAAGCACTTCGGCCACGTGCTCGGCACGCGCTTCCCCCACGACCAGTGGCACGAGCTGAAAAATACCGAGCAGTTGCTGCAGGAAAGGCAGGTGCACTTCCAGGCTGTGCTCAAGCGCGTGTGCAGCATCGAGCACCTTCACTTGTGGCAATCCGGCGATAGATTGCTGCGCGGCCTTGTCGAGCGCAATGGGCCCGAGCGGGGTATCGAAATAATCAGCGCTGCTCAACGCCAGACCCCGGAAGCCGTCGCGGTGCGAAGGTCCGAGCAGCACGACACGCGTGATCGTCCCACGCAGTGATGTCACGCGCACGTAGGCGCTGGCCGCGACCGGGCCGGAGTAGATGTAGCCCGCGTGCGGCGCGATCAGTGCTTTCGGCGCCGTGTGTCCGGTGGTGGTCGATGAGCTGGCGGCGACGCCCGACTGATCGGTTAGCGCTTTCGCAAGAAATCCGTCGACCATCCGGCGCAGTTCGGCCGGATCGGAGGGATAAAACATGCCGGCCACGGCCGGTGGGCGAATCGAAGCCATAGTGGCGAATCATCAACTCGAACTTCAGCTCACGGTTGACAATGATCCTGCGCAAACGCATTTTCAAGCGTGCGCGACCAGGCGTAGGATGGAAATGGTCGAATTCACCAAGACAGCGCTGCCATGAATGCGCCCGAGACGCGACGGGAACGGTTCCAGTCGGCCTATCCGACCAAGTACTGGCACAAGCTTGCCGACGGACGCGTGCAGTGCGATGTCTGCCCGCGTTACTGCAAAATGCACGACGGCCAGCGCGGTCTGTGCTTCGTACGCGGCGCCCAGGATGGCGCGGTCGTGCTCACCACCTACGGTCGCTCAAGCGGCTACTGCATCGATCCGATCGAGAAGAAGCCACTCAATCATTACTTGCCCGGCACGCCGATCTTTTCGTTCGGCACTGCTGGCTGCAATCTCGCCTGCAAGTTCTGCCAGAACTGGGATATTTCCAAGTCACGCGAGATGGACACACTCCAGGATGAGGCCAGTCCGGCCACGATCGCGGCCGCCGCCAGGCGTCTCGGCTGCAAGAGCGTCGCCTACACGTACAACGATCCGATCGTGTTCATGGAATACGCAATCGACGTGGCTATCGAGTGCCGCAAGCTCGGAGTCAAGTCGGTGGCCGTGACCTCCGGCTACATGGCGGCCGAGCCGCGCAAGGACTTCTATGCGTACATGGACGCGGCTAATGTGGACCTGAAGGGCTTTACTGAGGATTTTTATTACAAAATTTGCGGGGGGCACCTGCAGGCGGTGTTGGACACGCTTCTCTTTCTCAAGCACGAGACCAGTGTTTGGTTTGAGGTCACGACGCTGTTGATCCCGGGACACAACGACTCCGATCAGGAGATCGACGCCATGACCCGCTGGGGTGTCGCCAATTTCGGGCCCGATGTGCCCTGGCATTTCACCGCCTTTCACCCCGACTGGAAAATCCTCGACGTCCCGCCAACGCCTGCCGCCACGCTGACACGGGCGCGCGAGATCGCCCAGCGCAACGGCGTGCGCTACGCCTACACCGGCAATGTGCGCGATGAGGCAGGCCAGAGCACTTACTGCCACCAGTGCGGCACGACGCTCATCGGGCGCGATGGCTATGAGATTACGGCATGGCACCTCGATGCCGCAGGCAAGTGCCGTCGGTGCAGTACGCGGTGTGCAGGCGTGTTCGAGCCGCGCGCCGGCGACTGGGGCTCGCGCCGCCAACTCGTGCGGCTGCGCCACTACGCCGAGAAGTCTGCAGCAGTTTGAAGTCCGTCAAACCAACCGTCTGCGCACGCTGGGAATATGTCGAGCACAGGGCCGACATGGGCGACCGCATCTACGAGACTCGCCCGCTCACCTGCCCACGCTGCCAGGGTCCGATGCGTCGAACAAGCACTGAATCGCGTTCGAGCAGCACGCTTGTAGCACGAGCACATTTTGGGCACCCGACACGCCAATTCCAAACCCTGGAAATGCCGCTGGAACGTGGGAAGAGTATGGTGGCCAGGGGGTGAATCGAACACCCGACACGCGGATTTTCAGTCGCAGGTACAGTTGCCTCGGACGCTCGTAAGCTGAAGACTCGGCAGAGTTTATCCGGGGGCGTCGGTCCGGGTCGCGTCTGACCGAACCCATTCCGAACTGGGCCGCATCTCTCCCGTCGACCCGGTGCAAACCTCCGAAAACGTTCAACGAGTTACTAACGCTGCGACCGAACTTAGACCGAACCGTCATTACTCTAAACTCTCGCGCTACTCAATAGCGGGCGGACGTCGGGTACGCCTTACGTACCCTTCCGGCACTCGTTCGGTTGGACATCGCTTGCTTCCAGGGCTGTCGGACCTGCCATTTTCAGGTGTCCACAAAATCCTGGGAACTCCAGGAACTGTTCCGGGACGCCATCCTCTTCCTCGGGCCGAGGATGCTCGGAAACGCCAAATTCCGCCAACACTGTGGCTGGGCTGTTGCACAGGCTGTCGCTAGGATGCATGTGTGACACGTTCGCGTGGTAGCCGCCCTGGCAGAAACTCTCCATGTCCTTGCGGCAGCGGTCGCAAGTTCAAGCACTGCCACGGTCAGCTCAACCACCCCCTAAGTCGTCCTGGTTTCCAAGATGAAATGCAGCGCGCTTTAGAGCGCCACGAAGCACGCGAGCGCTTACGAGAGCATCAGCATGGTCGGGGCCACCCAATAGTCAGCTTCGAATTTGAGGGCCGCAGATTCATCGCCGTCAAGAACAAGCTGTATCACGGTAAGTGGACCACGCTTTTCGACTTTCTCGCCTATTACGTCAAGAACACTTTCGGTGAAGTGTGGTGGAAGGCAGAAGTTTCGAATCCCTCCGCCAACCCCCACCCCATCCAGAATTGGGCACAGGCACTTAATCTCTATCAACAACGACTTGGCCAAGTGCCCGGCAAAGTTCAGTCAGCAGCCATGAGTGGAGCTACTGCCGCCTATTTTGGCCTCGCTTACAACCTTTTCCTGCTTGATCACAATGTTGAAGTTCAACAGCAACTGGTGAAGAGGCTCAAGAACCCAAGACAGTTTTACCCCGCGTACTACGAGACCTTCGTGGCCGCCTGGTTCATCCTCGCGGGTTTCGAACTGAACCTTGAAAATGAAAACGACCCGACCGAATCCCACTGCGAATTTACCGCGTATGCCAAAGAATCTGGGAATCGCTATTCGGTCGAGGCGAAGTCACGTCAATCTGGCAAAACTCATCTTGACGTTGGAACTCAATTGGCAGCGGCACTTAAGAAATCCGCTGCGTATACAAGAATTGTGCTAATTGATGTAAACGTTCCCAGTGAACAAGCTGAAACTGAACAACAGTGGATCGAAGGGGTTTCATCCAAGATTACGGGCCGCGAAGCCAAGTTGACCGTTGACGGAGTTCCAGCACCGCCCGCCTATGTCATCGTCACAAATAATCCGTCACACCATGACCTCGAGGGTGTTGCATTTCGTAGAGGCTTACTGGCCGAGGGCTTCAAGATCCCTGACTTCGGATCGAAGCCATTTACGAGTCTGATCGCTGCATTTAAGGCACGTCAGAAGCACGCAGACGTCTACCAACTTGTCGGCGCGATACGGGATTACCGCATCCCATCAACTTTTGATGGTGAGGTCCCTGAATTCGCGTTCGCCGAAGCAGAGCGCCGTTGGATAATTGGCAATAATTATGAGCTTCCCGACATCGAGGGCGGTGTGCAAGGGAAACTCACCGACGCCATTGTCCTAGAGAATGAAAAACGCGTTTATCTCGTTCTGCAAACGAGCGACAACCGCAGCATTACCGTCACAGATGCACTTTCGGATGCTGAGATTCGTGCGTACCGCCATCATCCTGATACGTTTTTTGGCGTCTATCGACACGTAAGTCAGGGAATTGATAACCCTATCGATCTATTCGCATGGTTCCACGAAAACTACAAGGACACACCAAGAGAGCGACTCTTGGAGTTGGTCAATTCACGTGCGGACATTAGGGAACTGGCCGAGCTCCCTCAGGACGAGTTGGTCCTCAAAGTCTGTGAGGGTTACTGCATGGCGATGCTTGCCCGAACCAGCGGCTGGAACGCTGGATCAATACGCTGAGAATGGTCGAGGAGCGAAAGATGACTGTTACTGTCTTTGCGTATGGTTCGAACATGCTGACTGGGCAAATGACGAGACGAGCCTCATCCGCCCGGTCAATCGCTCCCGCTTTCCTCGAGCGCTTTGCGTTGCGTTGGCATAAGCGATCGAAGGACGGCTCCGGCAAGTGCAGTATCGAGGAAACTGGTCGCCGCGAGGATTTTGTGTGGGGTGTGCTGTACGAGCTGAATTCCGCGGACAAAATTGAACTCGATAGGTTCGAGGGCCTAGGAAGCGGATACGGAGAACGGCGTGTGGCGGTATCTTCACAAGAGAAAAATCTCTCTGTTCTCGCTTATTACGCTACCTCCGTGGATCCCAATGTCCGACCTTACCGCTGGTATCGGGAGCTGGTAGTCGCAGGTGCACGTGAGCATGGATTGCCCGAAGAGTACATTCGCAGTCTAGAGGCGATATCTGCTATCGAAGATCCCGATGAAAAGCGGGCTGCGTTAGCGCGCGAATCGCTTCGAAACGACGCGGGCTTGCGGCGTTAATCTCGCGTAACTGCTTGGAAAAGATGGTGGCCAGGGGGTGAATCGAACACCCGACACGCGGATTTTCAGTCCGCTGCTCTACCAACTGAGCTACCTGGCCGTGCTCGGGGCTGCGTATTACACAGGGCCGGTCTTGCGGGCGTCAAGGGAAAGGAGCGTCACCAGATAGTCTTCGTTGTGCGCCCGGCGCAACGGGCCGATACTTTCGACGGCGCCCGCAACGGTATGACGGCAAATGCTGAATCCAATCCTCGCGTTCGGCGACAAAGCTCTGATCCTGGACGGGGGTCTCGCGACCGAGCTTGAGCGGCGCGGACACGACGTGTCAGGCCCGTTGTGGTCGGCGAAGCTGCTGCGGACGGCTCCAGAGGCCATCGAACAGTTGCACTACGACTATTTCGTCGCCGGAGCCTGCTGTGCAATCTCGGCGAGTTACCAGGCGAGCTTCGAGGGATTCGCGCAACTCGGGGTGGGCGCCGATGAAACCGAGTCGCTCCTGCGTCTATCCGTCGAGCTCGCAAAGTCCGCCCGCGAGCACTATCGCCGCAACCATCCGTCGGAACGCCGCCAATTGTCTGTCGCAGCCTCGGTCGGGCCCTATGGCGCAATCTCGCACGACGGCGCAGAGTACCGCGGCGACTATGGGCTCAGCGTCGACGAGCTCATCGCCTTTCACGCCCGCCGTTTCGGGGTGCTCGCTTCCTCGGGTGCGGACATCCTGGCCTGCGAGACGATCCCGCTCTTCGACGAAGCGCGTGCGCTGGTGGCGCTGCTGACGCAGCGTCCCGATGCGCTTGCCTGGATCAGCTTCACCTCCGCCGACGGCATCCACACATCGCACGGCGAGCCGCTGACCGATTGCGCGAGACTGATCGACCCGATCAGCAATGTCATTGCCATCGGCGTCAACTGCGTCAGGCCCGAGCTTGTCGGCGATGCCATACGGGCAATCCGGGCCGGCACCGGCAAGGCCATCGTCGTGTACCCGAATTCAGGCGAGCAGTGGAATGCGAAGTCGGAGGGCTGGCGGGGTTCCCGCGATCACCGCAGCCTGGCGACCCTTGCGCCGCAGTGGGTCAGAGACGGCGCGCGGATGGTCGGAGGATGCTGCCGAGTCGGTCCGCACGACATCGCCGGGCTGGCCAAGGCCTTGGCGAAGCCGAGCTAGGTTTTCGGCGCGACAAATCCGCCGGGTTTCTGCGAACCCGCGCCGAAGAAGAATTTCTCCATCTCGCCGACCAGGAACTGGCGCGCCTTGGGCTCGAAGGTCACGAGGCGGTACTCGTTGATCAGCATGGTCTGGTGGGCGAGCCACTTCTGCCAGGCTTCTTTCGACACATTCTCATAGATGCGCTGGCCGAGTTCCCCTGGATAGGGCGCGCGATCGAGGCCCTCCGCTTCGCGGCCGAGCAGCACGCAGTTCACCATCCTCGCCATCGCCCGGCTCCTGGACGCGGCCCGCAGCCAGGCCGTTGCGGACCCATCTTGCCACGGGTGCCGGCAGCCCGACCTCTGCCGGCGCGGCCAGCGCCTGCCAGCGCTCACCGGCACGCCTGCGCGCCTTGCCCGCACCGGGCAGCGCGAGCAGCCAGGGCGCGATGTCGAGGTCGAAGTGGGTGAAAGAATGTGTGACTGCCGGCAGCCGCCGCAGCGAAGCTGCCCGCTTGCCGAAAGCCACGGCAGCCCAGCGTGCGGCGCTCGCGGCATTGGCGAACTCCGGCGGCGTCCACATTCCGCCCCAGATCCCGCGCGGCGGCCGGCGTCGCAGCAGGACCCTGCCGCCCTGCGTCACGAACAGCATGTGCGTGCGGCGTCGCGGCCGCGGTCTGCGCCGCTTGCGCGCCGGCAGCTCATCCACGAGGCCGGCCGCGAATGCGCCGCAGTCGTGGCGGAGCGGGCAATGCACGCAGTCTGGCCGCACGCGGGTGCATACCGTCGCGCCCAGATCCATGATCGCCTGCGTGTACTCGGCGACCCGCGCGGCGGGCGTGCAGTTCTCGGCGAGCGACCAGAGCAGGGACATGGCTGCGTCGGGCGGCTTGCGGACTGCGAACACGCGCGCGAGCACGCGCTTGACATTGCCGTCGAGAATCGGGTGGCGCCGCCCGTGCGCGAGCGCGAGGATCGCGCCCGCCGTGGAGCGGCCGATGCCGGGCAGCGACAGCAGCCCCTCCGGCGTCTCGGGCAAACGTCCGCCATGGCGCGCGACGATCTCACGCGCGGCGCGGTGCAGGTTGCGCCCACGGGCGTAGTAGCCGAGCCCGGCCCAGTGACGCAGCACCTCGTCCTGGGGCGCGGCCGCGAGCGCCGACGGATCCGGGAAGCGCCGCAGGAAGCGTTCGAAGTACGGAATCACGGTCGCGACCTGCGTCTGTTGCAGCATCACTTCCGAGACCCAGACGCGATAGGGCGAAGGATTGCGCTGCCACGGCAGGTCGTGGCGGCCGTGCCGCTCGAACCAGGGCAGCAGCTTCGCGGCGATCCTGCCGGGCGCGAGTCCGCGCTTCATTCGCCGGCCTGGCGCCGTTCGATGCGCAGCACGGTGTCGCGAAGCTTGGCGCCCGCGACTCTCGCCTCCGCGATGCGGATCTCGGCGTCGATGTCGAACTCACCGAGTTGCGCGATCGTGGCCTCGAGCGTCGCCTTCTTTTCGCGCCGCGACTTTTCGCCGGGCGCCAGGTAACGATCGAGATCGATCCGGTCCGCCTGCAGGCGCAGGAGCCGCTGCTGCACCACGGCGCGGCCGGCGATCTTCGTGTCGTCGAGCCGGGCTTCGATCGGCTCGAATGTGAGGAGGCCGGCCTCGAGCGCGCACTCGAAGCTCGCCTGCAGGATGCCAAAGGCGTCGGGATCCGCCGTCTTCGGCAGCGGGCGGCCGATGGCCACGGCAGGCGCGCGCGGCGCGAAAGCCTCGGTCTTCACGCGCAATTGCAGCCGCGGTTGCGGGCCGCCGAGTTCGAGGCCGCCGTCGAATTCGCCGGGCACACCTGCCAGGTTGAACGTGCCGCCCGTGAAGCTCGCGGATTCCGATGCGGAGGCCCAGGCGAAGGATTCGAGGCGCCCCGCAAGCTCGATGCCGGCGAGCGGCAAGGGCTCGCCGCCGGCCCAGCCGCGGTAATTCAGGGCGTGGGCGCGGTAGTCCCCGGCGTCGGGATCGATGCGCGCCGTACCGTTTGCGGCCAAGTGAAATGTGTTCGGCCCGGCGACGCCCGCCAGGCTCAGTTCGACCGGAAAATCGGCGCCGGGTGCTGCCCCGTCCGCCGCGGCCGTGATCGCAGTCAGCCGCCAGCGCGATCCCGTTCCCGCATCCTCGAACTCGAGCGCGCCGCGCAGGATGTCGAACCGGCCGATGGACCACTCGGCCCTGCCCTCTCCGCCCAGTTCGGCAAGACGCGCAATCAGCGCGGACCAGTTGTTGGCGCCACTGGCTGCGATGGCCGGGCGCAGGACGGCATTCTCGACCGCAATCGAGTCCAGCGCGGCGCCGCCGAAGAGACTCGTCCAAGGCAACTCGACGCTTGCACGGCCTACATCGAGGAGTGGCGCCTCACCGAACCCGGCCGGCTGACTGATCGAGACGCCGCCAAGTTCGAACGAGGGTCCGCGCAGCAACCGGATCCGCAGCCGCTCGACGTTCGCGGATAGCCCGGTCGTTTCCGACATCCAGCTGCCCGCCGCGCGGCGCGCCCAGGGCGTCATCGCGGCGAGCGGAACCAACAGCAAGGCCGCCATCGCGAGCAGCGCGACGGCGGCCGGAATGAAGACCAGGGGTCGTTTCAGTCGCATGAACCCGGGAGCCCAGGGGGACTCCCGGATTCTATCAACGGTCGCAGATGCTGATCTCGCCGCTCAGGGTCTTGACATAGACCCGGGCGCTGCCGTTGCCCTGCGTCATGCGCAGTTCCTTGCCGGGGCCGTACTGGCTCTTCGAGCGCGCCTTGCCGCCGAAGCAGCTCTCGATATCGCCGCTGAACGAGTCGAGTTCGAACTCGGCATTGACCGGCGGCCTGACCGTCAAGCGGACTTCGCCGCTGATCGAACCCAGATTCACGCGCGCAGACTGCGACAGCTCGGCACTGGCCCGCAGGTCGCCGGAAACCGTCTTTGCGCTCAGGCGTTCGGCAGCAGCCACCGTGACGTCGATGTCGCCGGAGACGGCCTCGCCCTCGAAGGATCCGCGGATGCCGGTGACGACGGTCGTGCCGCTCACGCTGTCGGTCGAAACCCCGGCCTTGCCACCCTGACCCGCCACCGTCACGTCGCCGGATACCGCGCGCACACCGACCGGTTCGTCGAAGGCCTGCGTGCGCAGGTCGCCGCTCACCGTGTTGAGGCGCTGCTCGCCGCGCACGCCGCTGACCCCGATGTCGGCGCTCACCGTGCCGACGGTGAGGCGCGCGCCCTTCGGCACGCGCAAAGTCAGGTTGGCATCGTCCTCGTCGTCGTGCCAGCGCTTGTGGTCATCTGGCCGGCGGACCTTGATGTGGACCGCGCTTTCGCTCGCCTCGAATTCGAGCTTGTCCTTGTCGCTCTCCAGCACGGCCGTGAGCTCGACCTCGTTGCGGTCCCAGGCCGTCACGTCGACCCGTCCCTGGACGTTTGAGACGTCGATGGACGCGTCCGCGGCGACCGCCGCGCGCTTCGTGATGGTCTCGGCCGCCAGTGCGGGTGGCGCGATGGCCGCGAGCGCCGCGGCGGTCAACAGGGCAGTCCGGATCGTCATCTCAAGTTCTCCTCGTGGAGCCGTCACCGGCGGTAACGACCTTCGAATACAGTTCCAGTTCCTGCCGGTAGGTGCCGACCAGCAACTCATTCAAGAGGCCGCTCGCCGGGTCCCTGGCGAGCGCCGCGTCGATCTCGTCGGCCGCCTTCTGGATGACCGCGAGATTCGTGATGACCGCCTGCTGCGTCGCAGGCGCGAGCAGCGCGAACCGGCGGCGGAATTCCGGCATCAGCTCGTCGCGCGCCGCCAGCTGTGCGGCGCCGAGCGCCGTGTTTGGCCCGTAGTTCACGGGCACGACTGCCGCCGGCTGCGCAGCGGCCATCACGGCCCGGTCCGGCTCCCGGGCGTCGCGCATCACGCCCCAGGTCAACAGCGCAGACACCGCGGCGACCATGAACCCGGCCGCGAGCGCCATCGGCCAGCCGTAGCGCCGCGGCGCGGCCTGATGCAACTCGCTCCCGAGGCGTGCCGCGATGCCGGGCCAGAGGTCGCGCCCTGGCGCGACGTCCTGCGGCAGATCGCGCATCTTTGCCATCAGCGTTTCCTCGTCGCGCCGCGGCCCGAACGGAATCGTGGTCATGTCGCCGCCTCCATCCGCATGCGCGTGCGCAGGAGCTGCCGCGCCCGGTGCAGTTGCGCCTTGCAGGTGCCGACTGCGACCCCGAGCATCGAGGCCGCTTCTTCGTGGCTGTAGCCGTAGATGCCGTGCAGCACGACGATATCCCGCGCGCCCGCGGGCAGCGTGCCGATCGCGCGCTCGAGGTCAATCGGCGTCGCTTCGTCCATCGCATCCTCGGCTGCAATTTCCATCTCGTTGCCTTCCTCGTCCGTCAGGCTCGTCTCGTGCCGCCCGCGCGGCCCGCGCCGCGCCGCCAGCACGGCATTGACCGCGATGCGGTGCAGCCAGGTCGAAAAGCTGCTCCTTCCTTCGTATCCCGGCAGACTCTTCCAGGCGCTCACGAACGTGTCCTGTGTCAGGTCCTCGGCAGCGGCCGCCTGTCCGGTCATGCGCAGGCAGAGCCCGTACACGCGCCCGACATGCTCCCGGTAGAGGCTCTCGAAGGCCGCCTCGTCGCCCCGCCTCGCGCGGGCCAGCCGGTCCTCTTCGTTGTCAGCGCTCACGTTCGCGAGTCCGGCCAGAGAGCCCCCTTTCATTCATGTACTTGGACGCGCCGTGCCTGCCGAAGGTTGGAACCGTCCGCGCCTCCCCGCCAGCGTACAATCGCGGCTGGTGGCGAGGGGGCATGGGTGAAGTTTGCAGCGATCACGGGCTGGGGCAAGTGCATGCCGCCGGCCGTCCTTTCCAATGCAGACCTCGCAACCTTTCTCGACACGGACGACGAGTGGATCCAGAGCCGCACCGGCATCCACGAGCGGCGCATCTCCCACGTTTCGCTCGGCGAACTCGGCTACGTCTCGGCCTGCCGGGCGCTGGCCGCCGCGGGCCTCACCGCCGCCGACCTCGACCTGATCGTGTTCGGCACCTGCAGCATGGATGAGCAGGTCCCCAACATGGCGTCCTGGGTGCAGAAGCGACTCGGCGCCTCAGGCGCGGGCGCGATGGACGTCAACACCGCCTGCACCAGCTTCCTGTACGGGCTCACGACCGCCAGTTCCATGATCAAGGCGGGCGTGGTCAGCAACGCGCTCGTGATCGGCGGTGAGCTGATCTCACCGATGATGGACTGGAGCAACCGCAACGTCTCGGTACTGTTCGGCGACGGCTGCGCGGCCGTCGTGCTCGAAGCGACCGAACGCGAGGAAGGCGTGCTCGCCGACCGACTCGGCTGCTATGGCGAGGTGCGCGAGATCCTGCAGGTGCACGGCATGGGCACACGCTACGCGAACCGCGGCTGGGTGCTCGGCGACACCGACTGGGTGTTCGAAGGCCAGGAGATCTTCAAGCGCGCGGTGGTCGGCATGAGCCATGCCTGCGAGGCGGTGCTCTCGGCGCGCGGCCTCGCCGCCTCCGACGTGCACCTCGTCGTGCCGCACCAGGCCAACCTGCGCATCATCGAGGCGGTCGTAAAGCGCGCCGGCATTCCGATGGAACGCTGCTACGTGAATATCGAGCGCTACGGCAACATGTCAGCGGCGACCGTGCCGGTGGCGCTCGTCGAGGCGCTGGAGCACGGGCGCGTGGCGCCCGGCTGTCACCTGCTGCTGACCGGGTTCGGCGCCGGACTGTCCTGGTCGGCGCACGTCGTACGCTGGGGCGCGCGCACCACGCCGCTCGGCATCAGCGACGTCGACCTCCCCCCTTGCGGCAAGACCGCGCTCGAGATGGTGCGCAGCTACATGTCCGTCAAGCGCGGTTCGCGCCAGCAGGCGGGCTGACCAGCTTGAGGTAGAGGCGCAGGAAACCGTCGGCGGCGCCGGCGACATTCTCCTGCCAGTGCCGCGCCGCGTCCTCGTCGGCCGCGTCGCTCACGAATTTCACGCAGGTGAGCTCCGCGCCCGCCAGACGGCAGGCCTTCGCGAGGGCGTAGGCCTCCATGTCCACCACGTCGCAGTCCGGCCCGTGCGGACTCGTCGCGAACGAATCGCCGCTGCCGCAGGTCGCCTCGGGAAGCCCCGGGAAGCAGGGCGCGAACTCGAGCACCGGCGGCAGCGGGTCGAAGGGCGTGACGCCGGCCGCGAAACCGAGCGCGCCTACGTCCATGTCGCGGTCCACGAACCGGCGGCAGGCGACGAGCGTGCGCGGCGCGATCGTCGCACTGCCCGCGGTACCGAAGTTCGCGACCAGGGGCAACGGCCTGCCGGCGCCGGCGTACCGCGCGAGGGCGCGCGTGAGCGCGATCGCAGCATTCACCTTGCCGACGCCGGTGTAGAGGACCGGGATGCCCACGGCTTCGAACCGCCCGGCGCTCTCGGCTTCGAGCGCCATCGCGACGAGCACCGCGCGCTCAGCCGCCATAGCGGATGACGGCGCGCGCGGGCCGGCCCTGCCAGCGGAAATCGCGCGCGATGCCGAGGTCGATCAGGACGCCGGTGTGCGCGACCGAGAATCCCGCGTCCACCGCGAGGGCCGCGGACGCGCCGAGCGTGCCGCCGGTCGCGAGCACGTCGTCCACCAGCAGGAGCCGGCCGTGGCCGCGCTGCATCTCGAGAATTCCCGAGCCGTATTCGAGCGCGTACTCGCGGTCCACCACGGGCGGCGGCAGCTTGCCCTTCTTGCGGATCGGCACGAAGCCCTTGCCGCGGCGTTCCGCCAGCGCGGCCGCGAGGATGAACCCGCGAGATTCGACGCCGGCCACGGCCTCGGTGTCCCCCCATTCGGCGTCGCTCCAGAGCCCGTCCAGGGCGAGCACCGCGGCGCGGAAATGCAACCTCAGCAAGGGCGTTATGTCACGGAACAATATGCCCGGCTGCGGAAAGTCCGGCACGTCGACGACATGGCGCGCGAGCGGATGCATGGGGTCCCCGTCAACGCCCGCGGCCGCGGGCCGTTCCTGTCCTCGAACGCCACAAATCGTGAGCGATTCGAACGGGAGACTCAACATGTTCAGGACATTCGCGATGGCGGCCGTGCTGGCCGCGGTTTCGGTTCCGGCGTTCGCGGGCACGCCCGTGCTCGACGCCCGCCAGCAGAACCAGCGCGAGCGCATCGCCCAGGGCGTACGCTCGGGCGAGCTGACCCGGCCCGAAACGCGCCGCCTGGTGCGCGGCGAGGTCCGGCTGCACCGCCACGAGCGCGTCGCCAAGAGCGACGGCGTCGTGACCGGCCGCGAGCGCGTTTCGCTCAAGCGCCATGCCGACCGCATGAGCGGACGCATCTACCGCCAAAAGCACGACGCGCAGTCCCGGCCGAGGAGCTGGTAAGAAGGAGAGTCCCCCGCGGCGGGCGCCGGCTCAGCCGGCGCCCGTCGTCGCATCCGCGGTCTTCTCGCGGATGAACTGCGCCATCTCCAGGATCGCGCGGTCGCCAGCCGCAAGGCCGCGGTACGCCGGAAACACATGCGGCAGGTCGTGCCAGACCTCCACCCTCGCCCCCGGCACGCGCGCGCCGAAGCGCACCGAATCGTCGAGCAGGAGCTCCGAGCTCCCCACCAGCACGAGCGTAGGCGGCAGTGCCGACAGCCGCCCGAACAGCGGCGACAGCCGCGGGTCCTCGGGATCCATCCCGACGCCGTAGTAACCCTGCAGTGCGCGCGCGGATGACGCGCGAAACAGCGGGTCGAGCCCGTCATTGCGTCGCATCGAGCCGCCGCTGAACGACAGGTCGAGCAGCGGCGAGATCAGGACCAGCGCCGCCGGTTGCGGCAGGCCTTCGTCGCGCGTGCGCAGCGCCGTGTTGACGACCAGGTTGCCGCCCGCGGAGTCGCCCGCGATCACGATGCGCCCGGGGTCCACGCCCGACGACAACAGGAACTCCCAGGCCGCAAAGCAATCCTCGAGCGCCGCGGGGAACGGATGCTCGGGCGCGAGCCGGTAATCCACCATCAGGCCGCGCCCGTCGGCCGCACGGCAGATCGCGGCCAGCATCGGCTCGTGCAGCGCGTGCGAGGAGGCCACGAAGCCGCCGCCATGCAGGTAGAGGATCACGGCGCCCGACGCGCCGCCGGCGGGCTGCACCCACCAGGCGTTCGCCTCGCCGACCGGGAACGGCACCGATGCCTCGTACTGCTCACGGCGGGCCAGCAGCGGCGCCGTGCGCGCGACGAGCGCGCGCACGCGTTCCGGCGTGGGATCGCGGGCGAGCACCGCGCGCGCGACGTTCAGGATGCGCTTGATGGCAAAGCGCTCTACGGCTTCGCGCATGCCGGCATCCTACCCGCAGCCGCGGTGCGGATGCGATAATTCCCGCATGGGCAGGATCTTCGAAGTCCGCAAGCACGCGATGTTCGCCCGCTGGAACCGCATGGCGAAGCAGTTCGCGCGGATCGGCAAGGACATCGCGATCGCGGTCAAGTCGGGTGGCTCCGATCCCGCCAACAATCCTGCTCTGCGCCACGTGATCCAGAACGCGCGCGCGATCAACATGCCGAAGGATCGGATCGAAGCGGCGATCAAGCGCGCCTCCGGGCAGGGTGCGGCCGATTACCAGCAGGTGCTCTACGAGGGCTATGCGCCGCACGGCGTCGCGGTGCTGGTCGAGACCGCGACCGACAACCCGACCCGCACGGTCGCGGGCGTGCGCAACATCTTCGCCAAGCACGGCGGCAATCTCGCCGCCAACGGCAGCGTCAGCTTCCTGTTCCGGCGCATGGGCGTGTTCCGGCTCGATCCCGCGGGCATTGATCCCGACGAGCTCGAACTCGACCTGATCGACCACGGGCTCGAGGAGATAGGCGAGAGCACCGGCGACAAGGGCGAGCCGCAGCTCGTCCTGCGTTGCCTGTTCGAGAACTTCGGGCAACTGCAGAAGCGGCTCGAGGAACGCGGCGTCGCGCCGCTATCCGCGGAGCAGGAATACGTGTGCACCACGCCCATCGAGCTGCCCGAGCCGCAGGCCGACGAGGCGCTGGAGCTGATCGACAGGCTGGAGCAGGACGAGGACGTCCAGAAGGTGTACCACTCCCTGGCCTGAGCCGGCGGGGACGCCCGTCAGAGCACGACCGGCCGGTTCTGCAGTTCGTCGCGGTCCCCCGACCCGCCCGGGAAGTGCCTGCCGAGCAGCCGCCCGATCGCGGCGATCCCGGACTCCGCGCCTTGGGCGAAGCGGCCCGCACGAAAGTGGCCTTCCATTTCGCGGCACACCGCGTCCCACTCGGACTGCGGCACTCGCGCGGCGATCGCGCGGTCCGCAACGATCTCGACGTCGCGGTCGGCCATCAGCACGTAGATGAGCACGCCGTTGTTGCCCGCCGTGTCCCAGACCCCGAGATGGCCGAACACGTGCAGCGCACGTTCGCGCGGTGTGACCCCGTACCAAAGGTCCGGCAGGTCGAATGCCGTTTCGATCGCGAACCGCAGTTCACCGGCATGCTGGCTCTCGATCTGCGTCAGCGCCCGTTCGATGCGCGCAAGCACCTGCGGCGTGAACCGGCGCGCGGTGGCCCATCGGGTCGCGAACAGATGACGCAGCGCGCGCGCGAATCGCATGGCTTACCAGCGCCCCGACGCGCCGCCGCCGCCGAAACTGCCGCCACCGCCGCGAAATCCCCCGCTCCCGGCGCCTGCGCGCCCCCAGCCGCCGGACGTCCAGCCGCCGTGACCCGGACGGCTCGACCAGCGGCGGGCGCCCGCGACACCGAGGAACAACGAGGCGATGACCGCGAAGATGCCGACGCCAATCGCGAGACCGAGCAGTTTGGTCACCCACCAGACAATGACGCCCGTAATGCCACCGGTCGCGGCAGAGCCGAGCGCCCGGCCGAAGAGGGCACGCAGCACCATCGAACCGACGAGGACAACCGCGAAGAGTAACGGCAGTATCCCGCCCAGCCGCTCCGGTCCGCCGCCCCACTGGTGATCCGGGGCCGGCAGCGGCTCGCCTTCGATGATGCGGATCATCTGCCCGACGCCCGCGCCGATACCGCCGGCGAAATCGTCCTGTCGGAAGAACGGAGTGATCGTGTCGGCGATGATCCGCCTGCTTACGAGATCGGTGAGCGCGCCTTCAAGGCCGCGGCCTACCTCGATGCGCATGTTGCGGTCGTCTTTCGCGACCAGCAGCAGCGCGCCGTCATCCGGCTGCGCGCGACCGAGCTTCCAGGCGTCGACGACGCGGATGGAATACTGTTCGATCGCCTCGGGTTCGGTGGTCGGGACCATCAGCACGGCGATCTGCGCGCCCTTCTGCGATTCAAATTCGGCGAGCTGGGATTCGAGCTGCGCCTGCTCCGCCTGCGAGAGAGTGCCCGTCAGGTCGGTGACGCGCGCCTCGAGCGGCGGAATCGGCCGCAACGCCTGCGACGCCGCGGGCGCGGCCGTCAGCGCGGTAAGCCACAGCGCTGCCGCAACCAGCGCAGCGCGGACGGCGGGGTCATCGCAAATTCTCAGCCGGTCGGCTGGGCGGTGGGCGCGTCGGAGGGAGCCACCGGTTCCGTGCCGAAATCCACCGTCGGCGGGCGTGAGATCTCCGCTTCGTTCTCGACCGTGAAATTGGGCTTCACGTCGTAGCT
>JBQTKI010000107.1:0-10895 GCA_052386275.1 Gammaproteobacteria bacterium | reverse complement strand
GGGCGCGTGTTCTTCACGCTGGGCGGGGCGGACGCGAACGAAAACGCCGTGCGTATCGCGCGCTTCGCCTCGCGCAAGCCACGCGGCCTCGTGGTCACGCGCGACCGCTCCTACCATGGCGCCAGCTATATGGACATGGCGCTGTCCGGCGATTCGCGCACCGCGCACCAGGTGGACGCCGAGGCCTGGGGCGTGCGGCACGTGCCACCGCCTTACGCCTACCGCTGCCCGTTCGGCAGCAACTCGCCAGAGGAATGCGGCCACCGCGCGGCCGAGGCGGTCGCCGCCGTGATCGACCGCGAAGGCGCGGATCGCGTCGCCGCCGCCCTGATAGAGACCAACGCCGGCAGCAACGGCATCGTCGCCCCGGACAATTACTGGCCCGGGCTGCGCGTGCTCACGCGCGAGCGCGGCGTGCTCCTGATCGCGGACGAGATCATGGGAGCATTTGGTCGCTGCGGCCAGTGGTTCGCCTGGCAACGCCACGGCAAGGAAGGCCGCCCTGACCTCATGACGCTGGCAAAGGGCCTCACCGGCGCGGCGATCCCACTCGGCGCCGTCGTCATGAGTGCGGCCGTTGCGCAGGCGATCGACCGCGAGATGTTCTACGGCGGCCTCACCTTTGGCGGGCATCCGCTCTCCTGCGCAGCGGGAGTGGCCGCGATCGAGGCCTACCGCGACGAGAAACTGATCGAGCGCTCGCGCGCGCTGGGCGCGCGCATGTTTGCGGAGTTGCAACGCTTCGCCACGCGCCACGCCGTCATCGGTGACGTTCGCGGCGGCCATGGACTGTTCGCCGTGGTCGAGCTCGTCGCCGACCGCGCGACCCGGGCGCCGATCGCGCCCTGGCCGCAGCAGCCGGGCGTCCTTAAGGCATTGCTGGCAGAGGCGCTGGTCGAGGGCGTTTCCTACGGCTCGCGCGGCAATCTCCTGATCCTCGCGCCGCCGCTCGTGATCGGCGAATCCGACCTGGCTCGAGCGCTCGCACTCCTCGACCGGCTGCTCGGCAAGCACTTCCATTCGGAGCCCAAGCCATGAGTTTCCGCCTCACCTACGCCACCATGTACAACCCGCCCGAGGAGATTCACTCGCGCTTCGAGGCGGCGCTCGCGAAGGTGCGGGCGAGCCTCGGACGGACGCATGCCCTTTTCATCGGCGGCCTGGATCGGCCGGCCGCGGTCACCGAGGAGCGCAGGAGTCCGATCGACCGCGAGATCGTGCTGGGGCGCTTCCCGCTCGCGCAAGCAGACGAAGTGGACGCCGCGATCGCCGCGGCCGCGCGCGCCTTTCCGGGCTGGCGCGCGACCTCCGTCGCCGAACGCGCCCGGCTCGTGCGCAAGGTCGCGGATGTCCTGGAGGCGCGCGTTTACGACATTGCGGCCGCGCTCGTGCTCGAAGTCGGCAAGAACCGCATGGAGGCGCTCGGCGAGGCCCAGGAATCCGTGGATTTCTTCCGCTGCTATGCGGATGACTTCGAGTCCCACCAGGGCTACGAGTTCGCGTTGCCGAACGACCCGCTCACGGGATTCACCTCGCGCAACAGGAGCGTCATGCGCCCCTACGGCGTCTGGGCCATCATCGCGCCGTTCAACTTTCCGAACGCGCTCGCGGCCGGTCCCACGGCCGCCGCGCTCGTTACCGGCAACACGGTGGTGCTGAAGTGCTCCTCGGACACGCCCTGGGCCGGCCACCTGCTCGCGGAGTGCATCCGCGACGCCGGCCTGCCACCCGGCGTCTTCAACTACATCTCCGGCTCTGGCGCCGCCGCGGGCGAGCGACTGGTCCGTGATCCGCGCACCGCGGGCATGACCTTCACCGGCTCGGTCGCCGTCGGCCGCTCGATCATGGCGGCCATGGCTTCGGGGCCCTACCCGCGACCCTGCATCACCGAGATGGGCGGCAAGAATCCCGTGATCGTGACCGAGCACGCCGACCTCGACCGCGCCGCCAGCGGCATCCTGCGCTCGGCCTACGGCATGGACGGGCAAAAGTGCTCCGCGGCCTCGCGCTTGTACGTGCACGAACAAGTGGCCGATGACTTGCTCGCGCGCATCGAGAAGCAGATTGACACGGTGCGCATCGGCGACCCGACGCAGCGCGACAACTGGCTGGGTCCGGTCGTGAATGCGCGCGCCTACGACAACTACGCGCGTTTCGTCGGCGAACTCAGGAGCGGCGGCGCGAAGTTCCGCCGCGGCGGCAAGCAGTGCAGGGAGGGTGCTCTCGCGCGCGGGTACTACGTGGAGCCCGTGCTCGCCGAGGCGCCGCCGGAGCATCCGCTGTGGAAGCACGAGATGTTCCTGCCGATCCTGATGGTGCAGCGCTATCGCGACCGTGAGGCCGCGATGAAGCTCGCCAACGACACCGACATGGGCCTGACCGCGGGCTTTTACGGCGCGCCGGACGAGGTCGCCTGGTTCCAGGACCACATCGAGGCCGGCGTCACCTATGCGAACCGCGCCCAGGGCGCAACCACCGGCGCCTGGCCCGGCTACCAGCCCTTCGGCGGCTGGAAGGGCTCGGGCTCATCCGGCAAGGCGATCGCTTCCGCCTACTACCTGCCGCTCTACCTGCGCGAGCAGTCGCGCACCGTGGTGGATTGAGTGACGCAGTTCGTCCCGTTGCGCGACGCGATCCGCGAGCACGTCCCGGACGGCGCCTGCGTCGCGCTCGAGGGATTCACGCACCTCATCCCTTTCGCGGCCGGGCATGAGCTGATCCGCCAGCAACGGCGCGACCTGCACCTGGTGCGCATGACGCCCGATCTCGTCTACGACCAGATGATCGGCGCGGGGACCGCGCGCAAACTCACTTTTTCCTGGGGCGGCAATCCGGGCGTCGGATCGGCGCACCGCATCCGCGACGCCGTCGAGCATGGCTGGCCGCGGCTGCTCGAGCTCGACGAACACACGCATGCCGGCTTGGCCGCAGCCTACCGCGCGGGCGCCGCGCGGCTGCCGTTCGGGATGCTGCGCGGCTACATCGGCACCGATCTGCCGAAGCACAACCCGCGCATCCGGAGCGTGCGTTGTCCCTACACGCACGAGGACATCGCGACCGTTCCCGCGATCAATCCGGATGTCACGATCCTGCATGCGCAGCGCGCGGACCGGCACGGCAACGTCTGGATCACCGGTATCACGGGCGCCACGCGCGAAGCCGGCCTTGCCGCGGCGAAGCTGATCGTCACGGTCGAGGAACTCGTCGACGAGTTCCCGCCGGCCATGAACAACGTCGTGTTGCCACACTTCACGGTCACCGCGGTCGCGCACTGCCCCGCCGGCGCCTGGCCGTCGTACGCGCAGGGCCATTACGCTCGCGACAACGACTTCTACCTGCGCTGGGACGCGATCGCCCGCGACCGGGCGCAGTTCGAGGCCTGGATCGACCGGCATGTGCGCGGCACGCGCGATCACGGCGAGTTCCTCCGCAGCCTGCAAGGCCGCGCCGCATGAGCGATTGCGCGCGCGACGAGATGATGACCATTGCGGCCGCGCGGCTCCTGGCCGACGGCATGGTCTGTTTCGTGGGCATCGGCCTGCCGAGCGCGGCCTGCAACCTGGCGCGCCTCACGCATGCGCCCGGCATCGTGCTGATCTACGAGTCCGGCCCCATCGGCACCCGGCCCGCGGTGCTGCCGCTCTCGATCGGTGACGGGGAGCTCGCCGAGACCGCGACCTGCGTGGTGCCGCTGCCCGAGATCTTCAGCGATTACCTGCAGGCCGGCCGCATCGACATCGGTTTCCTCGGCGCCGCGCAGATCGACCGGCACGGCAATCTGAACAGCACCGTCATCGGCGGGTACGAAAAACCGCGCACGCGCCTGCCGGGCGCCGGCGGCGCGACCGAGATCGCAGCGCACGCGAAGCAGGTCTTCATCGTCATGAAGGCGACGCCGCGCAGCTTCGTCGTGAAGCTCGATTTCCAGACCAGCGGCGGGCATTTCCCGGGGCGCCGCGAGCGCGGCGCGATGGGCGGCGGCCCTTCCGTCGTCGTCACCGACGTCGGGATCCTGAAGCCCCTGGGCGCGGACGGCGAACTGGTCCTCGCCGCAACCTATGCGGGGATCCCGGCAACCGAGGCAAAGGCCGCCATCGGCTGGCCACTTGCCTTCGCCGAAAAGATGGATACCATCGCGCCGCCCACTTCCATTGAGCTCGAGTCGCTGCGCGCCCTCGAGTCCCGCACCGAGGCCGCGCATCGTGAACCCGTGAGGCTGCCGATATGAACGCGAAACCCAGCACCGTGAGCCGCAACCCGCACATCAAGACCGAGCTACCGGGCCCGAAGTCGCGCGCGATGATCGAGCGCGACACGAAAGTCGCTTCTCCCTCCTACCCGCGCGACTACCCGTTCGTGATCTCGCACGGGCGCGGCACCGAGGTCTGGGACGTGGACGGCAACCGGTTTCTCGACTTCGCGGCGGGCATCGCGGTCTGCGCGACCGGCCACGCGCACCCGCGGGTGGTCGCGGCGATCCAGCAGGCGGCCGGCAAGTTCCTGCACATCTCGAGCGACTACTGGCACGAGGAGATGACCGCGCTCGCGGAGCGCCTCTCTGCGCTGGTACCGCTGGCCGAGCCCGGCATGTGCTTCTTGTGCCAGTCCGGCACCGAATCGGTCGAAGGCGCGCTCAAGCTCGCGCGCTACGTCACCGGGCGCGGCCGCATCATCGCTTTCCTGGGGAGCTTCCATGGCCGCACCATGGGCTCGCTCGCCATGACCTCGAGCAAGGTCACACAGCAGGCAGGCTTCTTCCCGACCATGCCCGGCGTCACGCACGTGCCCTACCCGAACAGCTATCGGCCACTGTTCGCCGGCCATGACCAGGGCCAGGCGGTGCTCGACTACATCCGCATGCTGTTCGAGCGCAACCTGCCGCCCCAGGAAGTCGCCGCGATCATGGTCGAGCCGCTGCAGGGCGAGGGCGGCTACCTGGTTCCGCCGGAGGGATTCCTCGCAGGGCTCAGGCAGATCTGCGACGAGCACGGGATCCTGCTCGTGTTCGACGAGGTGCAGTCCGGCGTCGGCCGCACCGGGAAGATGTTCTGCGCCGAGCATTCAGGCGTGAAGCCCGACATCATGACGCTCGCCAAGGGGCTCGGCTCCGGCATGCCGATCGGCGCCGTGGTCGCCAGGCAGAGCATCATGAAGAAGTGGAAGAAGGGCGCCCACGGCAACACCTTCGGCGGCAACCCGCTCTGCTGTGCAGCGGCGAATGCGACCATCGACCTGGTGCGCGAGCAGTACGCGGCGAATGCGGCGAAAGTCGGCGCGTACTTCATGGGGCGGCTTGCGGAACTCAAGCGGGACTACGCCTGCATCGGCGACCTGCGCGGCTGCGGCCTCATGATCGGGCTCGAGCTCATCGAAAAGGACGGCTCGCCGGCGCGCAAGCTGGTGGACCGGATTCTGCACGCCGGTTACCACAACGGGCTCCTGCTGCTTTCCTGCGGCGTCTCGACCCTGCGCTTCATGCCGCCGCTGTGCGTGACCGAGGCCGAAGTGGACGAGGCCATGGTCTACCTGCGCCGGGCGCTGGACCAGGCGGTGGCGGCGAGCGCATGAGCCGCGCCGCGGCCGCGCTGTGCGCGGCGCTGCCGCTCTTTGCCGTCGCGCCGGCCGGGGCGGCGCGAGAGCCCGTCCTGTCGCAGGTGGCGCTGCCGCACAGCTACTACTGGCGCGAGCTGTACCTCCCGCAGCTGACGACGGGCCCCTCCGCGGCGGCCTTCCTGCCGGGCGGCGACGAGCTCGTCTATAGCATGGCGGGCTCGCTCTGGCGCCAGCGCATTGGCTCGACCGAAGCCTTCGAGCTCACGCACGCGGACGGCGCCTACGATTACCAGCCGGACGTGGCGCCGGACGGGTCGCGCGCGGTCTTCAGTCGCTACGACGGCCGCGCGATCGAGTTGTGGCAGCTCGACCTCGCAAGCGGAACGACGCGCGCGCTCACCGCGAATGCGGGGGTCAATGTCGAGCCCAGGATTTCCCCGGACGGAAACCGCATCGTCTTCGTCTCGACTGCGGGCACTGGGCATTTCAACCTCAGGATCGCGGATCTGACGCCGGCGGGCCTCGCCCACGAGCGCTTCCTGCTGCCGCCGCGCGAGAGTCGAATCGACCGCTACTACTACTCGGCGCTCGATCATGCGATCAACCCGTCCTGGTCGCCGGAGGGCCAACGCGTCTGGTTCATCTCGAACGCGGAGACCGCCTGGGGCACGGGCCGCATCTGTTCGATTGCCGTCGCCGACGGGGCGATGGTCTGCCTCGAGCGGCACCAGTTCGAGACGTCGTGGGCCGCGCGGCCGGAACCCGGCCCGGACGGCAGGCGCATGCTGTTCTCGAACTACCACGGCGGGCAGTGGCACCAGCTATGGTTGACGACGACTGACGATGCTGCGCCGCTGCCGCTTTCCTACGGCGAATTCGACCGCAGGAACGCCCGCTGGTCGCCGGACGGCACGCGCATCGCCTACGTCAGCAACGAGACCGGCAATACCACGCTCTGGGTGCAGGAATTCTTCGGCGGGGCACGCACGCCGGTCGTCGCGCTGGAGCGCCGCTGGCTCCGGCCCACGGCCACGGTCTCGATCCTGGTCCAGGACGGCGCCGGCGAGCCGATTCCCGCGCGCGTTTCGGTGCTGGGCGGCGACGGCCGCTGGCACGCGCCGCGCGAGGCCTGGATGCACGGCGACGAGGCCTACGTGCGCGGCCAGTTCCCGAGCGAGGTGCATTACTTTCATTGCCGGTCGCCCTGTCGCGTCGAGCTGCCCGCCGGTGCCGCGGCGATTCACGCGCAGAGCGGCTTCCGGCGCCTGCATGCGGAGCAGACCGTCACGCTCGCGGCCGGCGAGACGCGCGAGATCGGTCTCCGGCTCGAGTCCCACGACCTGCCGGCGTCCTTCGGCCGGTTTGCGAGCGCGGATCTGCACGTGCACATGAATTACGGCGGCCATTACCGCAACACGCCGGAGCGCCTGCTCGCGCAGGCGGCGGCGGAAGACCTCGACGTCGTGCACAACCTGATCGTCAACAAGGAAGAACGCATCCCGGACGTCGCGTACTTCCGGCCCGGGCCCGACCCCGCGGGCGCCGAGCGGATGCTGCTGCACGCGCAGGAGTTCCACACGAGCTATTGGGGCCACCTGGGCCTGCTGCACCTCGCCGACCACCTGCTGCTGCCCGACTATGCGAGCTATCGCCACACGGCCCTCGCGAGCCCGTGGCCGCACAACGGCGTGGTGTCGGACCTCGCGCGCGCCCAGGGCGCGCTCGTCGGCTACGTGCACGTCGCCGATGTCCCGATCGATCCGCCGCAGGAGAAGGCACTCTCCTACCAGCTGCCCGCGGACGTCGCACAGGGCAAGGTCGATTACCTGGAGGTGATGGGCTTCTCGGACCATCGCATCACGGCGGGCATCTGGTATCGCCTGCTGAACCTCGGCTTCCGCCTGCCGGCGGGCGCCGGCACGGACGCCATGGCGAACTACGCTTCGCTGCGCGGCCCCACGGGTCTCGTTCGCGTCTTCCTCGACGTGTCGGCCGGCTTCACTCCCGCGGTGCTGCGCGATTCGTTGAACGCCGGCCGGGGTTTCGTCAGCAACACGGCGCTCCTTGGCCTCGAGGTCGCGGGGCAGCGCCCAGGAGGGACCATTCCGGCCGCCGGGCGGCTGCCGGTGCGCATCGCGATGCGCTCACCGGTGTCGATGGATCACCTGGAGCTGGTTCAGAACGGGCGCGTGATCCGGTCGTTCCGGCTCACCGGGGACCGCCGCCGCCACGACTGGAGCGGCGAAGTCACCCTGGAGCAGGGCGGCTGGATCGTCCTGCGCGCCTTCAACGACGCACCGCATCCCCGGGTGCTCGACCTTTATCCGTACGCGACGACGAGCCCGATCTACCTCGCCTCGCCGGCGGCGCCACCGGCGCCGGCCGACGCTGCCTACTTCGTGGGCTGGATGGACCGCGTCATCGAGGCGGCGCGCGCGCGCGACGATTGGAACGATGCAACCGAGACTTCTGCGACGCTCGCCTATCTTCGCGCCGCGCGGGAACGGTTTCGCGCCCTCGCCACGCCGGGGGAGACGTCATCGCCATGACACGTTGGATGCCCGCCGCCCTCCTGCTGGGCGCCGCCTGGGCGTTTCCCGCGACCGCGGAGTCTGCGCGGTTCTCGGTGGAAGATCTCCTGCGCCTCGCCGCGGTCGCGGCGCCCGATTTCTCGCCGGACGGTGAGTACCTCGTCTACAGCGTCGAAGCCGCGAACTTCGAGACCGACGAGCCGGTGTCCGACCTCTGGCGCGTTCGCTGGGATGGCAGCGACCGGCGCGCGCTGACGAGCACGCCGGATGACAACGAGTGGCAGCCGACTTACAGCCCGGACGGACGCACGATCGCATTCCTTTCGGACCGCGGCGACGACGAGACCATGACTCAGATCTGGCTGATGCCGACCGCGGGTGGCGAGGCGGTCGCGCTCACGAAATTTCCCGGCGGCGTCCTGGACTACGCCTGGTCGCCGGACTCCTCACGCCTCGTGGTAATCGCGAGCGATCCAGACCGCCCTGAGGGCGAGACGGAACCGCCGAAGCCGGAACCCATCGTCATCGACCGCTACCAGTTCAAGGAAGATTTCGCCGGATATCTCACGAAGCGCCGCCAGCACCTTCATGTCTTCGACCTCGCGACGCGCAAGGCGACGCAGCTCACCTCCGGGCCGAACGACGAGCACCTGCCCTCCTGGTCGCCCGACGGCAAGCAGATCGCCTACGTCACCAAGCGCGGCGGCGACCCGGATCGCCACCTGAACTGGGACATCTATCTCATCGAGCCGCGCGCGGGCGCCCCCGAGCGTCGGCTTACAAGTTTCGAAGGCGCGGACTCGGATCCCTCCTGGGAGTCCCGGCCCGCCTGGAGCCCGGACGGACGGCGGATCGCCTACCTCACGAGCGGCGAGGACCGCCATATCTACTACAAGCCCTGGCAGCTCGCGGTCATCGAGGTTGGTTCGGGCGCCTCCCGCATTCCTGCGGATATCGACCGCTGCTTCACGCGGCCGCAGTTCTCACGCGACGGGAAATCGGTGCTCGCGCTCATCGAGCAGTCACGCGTCACCCACCTCTCCCGCATCGATCTGCTGAACGGGCGGGTCACGCCGCTCACGCGCGGGCTTCGATTCGACGTGGACTTCGACGTCGCGGCCAATGGTCGCATCGCAGTTCTCGCGAGCGATGATTCACGCCCACGCCGGCTGGAGTCTGTGGAGCGCAAGGGCCTGCGCGTCATCGCCGACCACAACGCATGGATCGGTGAGCGCCGCCTGGCGCCGATCGAGCCGATTGAGTTCCCGAGTGCGGACGGCACGATTATCCACGGCCTGCTCGTGAAACCGCTCGATTACGAGCCAGGGCGCCGCTACCCGGCGATCCTGCGCCTGCACGGCGGGCCGGTATACCAGTTCAGCCACGAGTTCATGGAGGACTGGCAGGTCTATGCAGCCGAGGGGTACGCCGTCGTCGCGCCGAACCCGCGCGGCAGCTCGGGACGCGGCTTCGAGTTTGCGCGCGCGATATACGCGGACTGGGGTAACCGCGACGCCGCCGATGTGCTCGCGGCGGTGGACCATGTCGTAAGACAGGGCATCGCGGACCCGGATCGTCTCGGCGTCGGCGGCCGCAGCTATGGCGGCATCCTGACGGACGCCGTCATCGCGCGGGACGGACGCTTCAAGGCCGCCGTCAGCGGTGCCGGGTCCGCGCATGCGACCGCGATGTACGGCCACGACATGTACACGCGCGAGGTCGAACTGGAGCTCGGCCTGCCCTGGCGCGACCGCGCCGTTTACGAGCGCAACAGCTTCGCGTTCCTGAACGCGGGGCGCATCGTGACGCCGACGCTGTTCTACTGCGAGGAACTCGACGTTAACGTGCCCTGCCATGGCAGCGAGCAGATGTACCAGGCCCTGCGTTCGCAGGGCGTGCCGACGCAGCTCGTGATCTATCCCGGCGAGTGGCACCCGGTGACGGTGCCTTCGTACCTGCGCGACCGCATGCAGCGGCACCTCGCCTGGTACGAGCGCTACCTCGGCGGCGACCAGCGGTTGTAGCGTTTCAGCAGCTCGACCAGCTCGTCGTGCGGCAGCGCGATCGCGTAATGCCCGTCCTGACCCCGCATGTCCTTTGCCGCGACCAGCGCGTTGACGATCGCCTCCTCGGTCGCCTGCACGGTCGCGTCGAACAGCGGATCGAGCGCGCCATTGTCGAGGAACTCCGCGGCCGCATACGCATCCGCCGTGATCGCCTGTGCGTTCGCGGTCGAGAAGGCAACAAACATGTCGCCCGAGCCGTTGCCCGCGGTCGAGCCCATGCGCCCGAGGCCCAGGCTGGCGCGGCTTGCCATGCGCTTCACCTGGTGCGGCAAGAGCGGCGCGTCGGTCGCGACCACGATGATGATCGAGCCGGTTTCCCCGCGCTGGTCCTGGTAGGCGCGATGCTCGCGCAGGTGCTCACCGACCGGGACGCCGGCGACGCGCAGCGTCTCGCGCAGGCCGTAGTTCGCCTGTACCAGCACGCCGATGGTGTGGTCGCGGCCCGCGATCTTCACGCGCCGGGAGGAGGTGCCGATGCCGCACTTGAACTCATGGCAGATCATGCCGGTGCCGCCACCGACGTTGCCTTCCATGACCGGACCGCCCACGGCGGCCTCCAGCGCCGCCCAAGCATGTTCGGCTTTGACGTGAAAGCCGTTGACGTCGTTCAGGTGCCCATCCCAGGTCTCCGCGACCACCGGCAGCGACCACCAGTAGCCGTCGGCGCCGGCATCGCCCTGGCCCACGCGCCAGGCGATGACGGCATCGCGCACGACGCCGACGCTGTGCGTGTTCGTGATCATCA
>JBQTKI010000106.1:0-16952 GCA_052386275.1 Gammaproteobacteria bacterium | reverse complement strand
GAACCCCGCCAGGCCCGGAAGGGAGCAACGGTAGCGGTGGCATCGGGTGACGGAGGGGTGCTGGCGCGGGCCGCCTCCGATCATGGCAGCCGCTCGGGAAGGCGGCAGGGACATCGATGAGCTACCTGGCACTGGCACGCAAGTGGCGCCCGCGCAGCTTCGGCGAGCTGGTCGGCCAGGAGCATGTGCGCCAGGCGCTGGTCAACGCGCTCGATTCCGGCCGCATCCACCACGCTTTTCTGTTCACCGGCACCCGCGGCGTGGGCAAGACGACCATCGCGCGCATCCTCGCCAAGTCGCTCAACTGCGAACGCGGCGTGTCCTCCGCACCCTGCGGCGAATGCGGCGCCTGCCGCGAGATCGACGAAGGCCGCTTCGTGGACCTGATCGAGGTGGACGCCGCGTCGCGCACCAAGGTGGACGACACGCGCGAGCTGCTGGAGAACGTCCAGTACCTGCCGACGCGCGGCCGCTGCAAGGTGTACCTGATCGACGAAGTACACATGCTCTCGGCGCACTCCTTCAATGCGCTCCTGAAGACGCTCGAGGAGCCGCCGCCGCACGTCAAGTTCCTGCTGGCGACCACCGACCCGCAGAAGCTGCCGGTGACCGTGCTGTCGCGCTGCCTGCAATTCAACCTGAAGCGCCTGCCGGCGGCGCTGATCGGCGCGCGCCTGCAGCACATCCTCGCGGCCGAGGGCGTGGCGGCGGAGCCCGCCGCGATCACGCTCCTCGCGCATGCGGCCGATGGGAGCCTGCGCGACGCGCTGTCACTGCTCGACCAGATGCTGGCCTTCGGCGCCGGCCGCGTCAGCGAGGCGGACGCGCGCTCGATGCTCGGCACGGTCGCGCGCCAGGACGTGCTGCGCCTCGCGGGGCGGCTGGCCGAGCGCGATGCCCGCGGCCTGATGGAGGCGATCGCCGCGATCGACGAGTTCACGCCCGACTACGCCCAGTTGCTGGAGGCGCTCGCCGCGCTGCTGCAGAAGGTGGCGTTGTGCCAGGCGGTCCCGGACCTCGGCGAGGACGAGTTCTACGATCCGGCGCAACTCGCCGAACTCGCGGCGAAGATGCCGGCCGAGGACGTGCAGCTCTGCTACCAGATCGCGATCCTCGGGCGGCGCGACCTCGAGTTTGCGCCCGACCCGCGCGCGGGCATGGAGATGACGCTGTTGCGCATGCTGGCGTTCCAGCCCGCGGCCGCGGGCGGCAGCACGCGCACGGCGGAGTCGGGCGCGGCCGCGCCCACCGGATCGCCGGCCGGACACGGAGCGGTCCCGCGGCCGCTGCCGCTCGGTCCGGCGGCAGCGCCCGGCGAATGGCCGGAACTGCTCGCGCGCCTTGAGTTGCAGGGCGCCGCGCGCCAGCTCGCCGGCAATTGCCAACTGGTCGAACGCGACGGCAACCGGTTCCGCTTCCTGCTCGACCCGCGCGCGCAGTCGCTGCACACGCGCCAGCAGGAGGAGCGCCTTGCGGCAGCGCTCGGGCGCCTGATCGGCGCCGACGCTAGCGTCGAGATCGAGGTGGGCGGCACCACCGACACGCCGGCGCAGCGCGATCTGCTGGCGCGCGACGAGCGGCTCGAGCAGGCGCGCGCGGCGATCGAGCGCGACCCCAACGTCAAGGCGCTGCGCGACCGCTTCGGCGCGGTGGTGCAGCCGGATTCCATCAAGCCCGTCGGGTAGAATGGCTGCATGAAAGCGAATCTCGGTCAGCTGATGCGCCAGGCGCAGCAGCTGCAGGCCAACATGCAGAAGGCCCAGGAGCAGCTGGGCGCGCTCGAGGTCATGGGCGAAGCCGGCGGCGGCATGGTCAAGGTCATCATGAATGGCCGGCACGAGGTGCGACGCGTGCAGTTCGACCCATCGGTGGACGCCTCGGACCGCGAGATGCTCGAGGACCTCATCGCCGCCGCCTGCAACGACGCCGTGCGGCGCGTCGGCGAGGCGGTGCAACAACACATGGCCGGCGCGATGGGCGACCTGCAGCTGCCGCCGGGCATGAAGCTGCCGTTCTGACGGCGGTGGCCGTGAAGTATTCCCCCGCACTGGCCCGGCTGATCGAGGCACTGCGCGTGCTGCCGGGCGTCGGCCCGAAATCAGCCCAGCGGATGGCCTTCCACCTGCTCGAGCGCAACCGCGAAGGCGGCCGGGCGCTGGCGCGCGCGCTCGAGGACGCGGCCGTGAACATCGTGCACTGCCGGCGCTGCCGCATGCTGACCGAGGGCGAATTGTGCGAGACCTGCAGAGCGCCGCGCCGCGACCCGTCGGCCCTCTGCGTCGTCGAGTCGCCCGCCGACGTGGTCGCGGTCGAGCAGTCGGGCGGGTACCAGGGCCGCTACTTCGTGCTGATGGGCCACCTGTCGCCACTCGACGGCATCGGCCCCGAGCAACTCGGCCTCAGCGCGCTCGAGAAGCTGCTCGACGAGGGCGAGGTCCGCGAAGTCATCCTCGCCACCAACCCGACGGTCGAGGGCGAGGCCACCGCGCACTACATCGGCGAGCTGGTGCGGCGCCGCGGCATCCGCGCCTCGCGCATCGCGCACGGCGTGCCGGTCGGCGGCGAGCTCGAGTACGTGGACGGCGGCACGCTCGCGCACGCGCTCGCCGGCCGCCAGCTCATCGCCTGAGGTGTGGCACCCGCCGCGCCAGGTCCTCCGACAGTCCCAGCAGCTGCCGGTAGCTCGCGAGTCTCTGCGCCGAGATCGCGCCGCGCTCGACGGCGGCAGCCACCGCGCAGCCCGGTTCGCGCCGGTGCCGGCAGTCCCGGAAGCGGCAGTCGGCGGCGGCGGCCGAGATCTCGCGAAATCCACTGGCGACTGCGCGCGGCGCCGGCAGGGGCGGCGCGAAGTCGCGCACGCCGGGCGAGTCGATCAGCTCGCCGCCCGTCGGCAGCCGATAGAGCGAGGCCGTCGTGGTCGTGTGCCGGCCCGACTCGGTCGCGCGCGAGACTTCGTCGACCGCCGCTTCAACGCCGGGCACCAGCAGGTTCGTCAGCGAGCTCTTGCCCACTCCCGACTGACCGACCAGCACGCTGCGCTCGCCAGCGAGCCGGGCGGCCAGGGCGGATACGCCGTCGGTGGCGTGCTTGCTCGCGCGCACGGCGGCGTAACCGAGCCTCTCGTAAGCTGCGAACGCCTCTGCGATGCGGCCGCCCGGATCGGTCAGGTCCGACTTGCTCGCGACCACGCAGGCCTTGAGTCCCGCCCATTCGGCGGCGGCCAGGTAGCGGTCGCAGAGGCCGAAGTCCGGCGCGGGCGAGGGTGCGACGACCGCGACCAGCTGGCTGAGGTTGGCCGCGACCGGTTCGCGCCCGCCGCGCAGGTTGACGCGCACGAGCTCGGTGTCACGCGCGAGCACCTCCGTCACGATCCCGCCGCCGCCCTCGGTGCGGGCAGGCAGCCAGCGCACGCGATCGCCGCAGACGACGGCGAGACGGCGCCCTTGCAGGCGGCAACGCACGCGATCGCCGGATTCATCCTCGACCAGCGCGTCGCGGCCGTGGCTCGCGACCACACGCCCGGCGCGCGCCGCGGGCGGCGGTGCCGCCGGCCTCACGGGGCCGCGCTCGTGCTAAGACGCGCGATACGGTCGATGACCGGCGGATGCGCGGCGTGGAAGGCGGTGTACAGCGGGTCCGGCGTCAGCGTGACCGCGTTGTCGCGGTGCAGCTTGACGAGCGCGCTGGCGAGATCGGAAGCGGCGGCGTGGCGCGCGGCGAAGGCATCCGCCGCGTACTCGTTCCGGCGCGAGAACCAGGCGAATACCGGGCGCAGCGGCAGCAGGAACACCGGCGCCGCGAGCACGAACAGCAGGAGCAGCGTGTGCGGCCCGCCGTCGGCGATGCCGAGCGCCGGCTGGAACCAGTCTTGGCGCGCGAGCCAGCCGAGCGCCGCGAAGCCCGCGAACGAGGCCGCCAGCGAGCCCACCAGCGCCCAGGCGATGTGGCGCAGGCGGTAGTGGCCAAGCTCGTGCGCGAGCACCGCCTGCACCTCCGGCGGCGCGAGCATGCCCTGCAGCGTGTCGAACAGCACGATGCGCTTGCTGCGGCCGATGCCGGTGAAGTACGCGTTGCCGTGCGTGCTCCGGCGCGACCCGTCCATGACGCGCACGCCGCGCGGCTCGAAGCCGCAGCGCCGGGCCAGCTGCTCGACTGCCGTTCGCAATTCGCCGGGCTCCAGCTCGCGGAAGCGGTTGAAGAGCGGTGCGATGACCCGCGGCCACAGCCAGCTGAGCGCGACCGAGAACACGGCCCAGGTTCCCCAGGCCCAGAGCCACCAGCCGGAGCCGGCGCGCGGCTGCAGCCAGACCAAGAGCGCGATGAGCGGCAGGAACAGCACCGCGCTGACCGCGAGCGAGCGCATCAGGTCCAGCAAGAAGAGGCCCGGCGTCATGCGGTTGAAGCCGAAGCGCGCTTCGGTGCGGAACACGCCCCAGGCCTCGAACGGGAGGTTCACGGAGAGCATCGTCAGCGCGGCTGCGGCGACGGTGGCGACCTGGGCGGCCAGACCGTCGAAGCCCTGCGCGCGGATTGCCGCGTCAATTGCCGCGATGCCGCCGCCGACCGTGAGCGCGGCGAGCCCAATCGCGCCGGCCGAAATCTGCACGGCCGCCCGGCGCGCTTTCGCGACCGTGTAGTCGGCGGCGCGCGCGTGCTGCTCGCGCGTCACCGCCGCGGCGAACGCGTCCGGCACGCGCTCGCGCGACGCCCGCACTGCGCGCATCTGGCGGCGCAGCAGCCATAGCCGCGCGGCGAGGCCGGCGGCGAGCAGCGACAGGAACAGCGCAGTGAACGGGTGCATGGGGCGGGGCAGCGCGGACTCTAGCCTCTGCTAAACTCGCCGGCAACATGGCGCGCGATGATCGGCTGGTGTGGATCGACCTTGAGATGACGGGCCTCGTGCCGGAGAGCGACCGCATCATCGAGATCGCGACCGTCGTCACCGACGCCGACCTCGCGGTCCTGGCGGAGGGACCGGTGATCGCGGTACGCCAGGCGGAGCCCGTGCTCGCGGCGATGGACGAATGGAACACGCGCACCCATGCCGCGACCGGCCTGATCGCCCGCGTGCGCGCGAGTGCAGAGGACGAGGCCTCCGCAGAGCGCGCGACGCTCGCATTCCTCGCCGCTCAAGTGGACGCGGGCCGCTCGCCGATGTGCGGCAACAGCGTCTGCCAGGACCGCCGCTTCCTCGCACGCTGGATGCCGGCGCTCGAGCGGTTCTTCCATTACCGCAACGTGGACGTGAGCACGGTCAAGGAGCTGGCGCGCCGCTGGGCACCCGGGGTGTTCGCGGGCGTGACCAAGGAATCGCGCCACACCGCGCAGGCCGACATCCACGAGTCGATCGCGGAACTGCGCCACTACCGGGCCGCGCTCCTCGCCGCGCCCTGGAACGCGCCGCAGGCGTGAGCGCGCCCGCCGTCGTGCACCGCGGCGGCTGCCACTGCGGCCGCGTGCGCTTCGAGGTCGAGGCTCCTGCCGACCTCGAGCTGCTCGAGTGCAACTGTTCCATCTGCGCCCGCTCGCACTTTCTGCACCTGATCGTGACCCGCGAGCGGTTCCGCCTGCTGTCGGGCAACGAAGCCTTGGTCGAGTATCGCTTCGGCACCGGCGTGGCGCGGCACTTGTTCTGCGGGACCTGCGGGGTCAAGTCCTACTACGTGCCCAGGTCCCATCCCGACGGCTACAGCGTCAACGCCCGCTGCCTCGATCCGTCGACGATCGCCTCGATGCGGGTCCGACCTTTCGACGGCCGCAATTGGGAATCCGCGCGCGAGTCATTGGACTCGCAATAGCGCGGCAGGCGGGTCCCGAGCTCGAGCGTTTTTCCGATTCTTCCGCGCGAGCGAGGGAGCCCGCCTGCCGCGCCAGTGCGCGCCCTACGACTTCGCGCCGTTTGCCAGATACAGCCAGGTCTCGAGCACGGTGTCCGGGTTCAGCGAGAGACTGCTGATGCCCTGGTCGACCAGCCAGCGGGCAAGATCCGGGTGGTCGGAAGGACCCTGACCGCAGATGCCAATGTACTTGCCCCGCTCGCGGCAGGCCTGGATCGCCATGGCGAGCAGCGCCTTGACGGCGTCGTCGCGCTCGTCAAACAGGCGCGCGACCACGCCGGAATCACGGTCAAGCCCGAGGGTCAGCTGCGTCATGTCGTTCGAGCCGATCGACATGCCGTCGAAGTGCTCGAGGTAGCGGCCGGCGAGCAGCGCATTGGTCGGCAGCTCGCACATCATGATGACCTTGAGCCCGCGCTCGCCGCGCTGCAGGCCGTTCCGGGCCAGCAACTCGACTACACGGCGGCCCTCCTCCACGGTGCGCACGAACGGCACCATGACCTGCACGTTCGCGAGGCCGATCGCGTCGCGTACCCGCGCGAGCGCGCGGCACTCGAGCGCGAAGCAGGGGCCGAAGGCGGGGTCGGTGTAGCGCGAGGCGCCGCGGAAACCGAGCATCGGGTTCTCCTCGTGCGGCTCGTAGGCGCCGCCGCCGATCAGGTTGGCGTACTCGTTCGACTTGAAGTCCGACAACCGCACGATGACGGGCTGCGGCGCGAACGCCGCGGCGATGCTCGCGATGCCCTCCGCGAGCTTGTCGACAAAGAACGCGACCGGGTCTGCATAGCCCGCCATCTGGCGGCGGATCTGCTCCTGCACGGACGGCTCCTGCCTGGCGAATTCCAGCAGCGCGCGCGGGTGGACGCCGATCATGCGGTTGATGATGAACTCGAGGCGCGCGAGTCCGACGCCATGGTTCGGGATCGCCGCGAAGTCGAATGCGCGGTCGGGGTTGCCGACGTTCATCATGATGCGCACCGGCGGATCGGGCAGCGCGTCGAGCTCAATCTGCTGCTGCTCGAAGTCGAGGCGCCCCTCGTACACCACGCCGGTGTCGCCCTCGGCGCAGGACACGGTGACCGGTTCGCCGTCGCGGACCACGGTGGTCGCGTCGCCGCAGCCGACGACCGCCGGGATGCCGAGCTCGCGCGCGATGATCGCCGCGTGGCAGGTGCGCCCGCCGCGATTCGTCACGATCGCGGCCGTGCGCTTCATCACCGGTTCCCAGTCCGGGTCGGTCATGTCCGAGACCAGCACGTCGCCCGGCTGCACCCGCGACATCTCGCGCGCGTTTGCGACGATGCGCGCGGGCCCGGCGCCGATGCGCTGGCCGATGGCGCGGCCGCGCGCGAGCGCGCGCGAGCGGCCCTTCAGCGTGAAGCGCTGGATCGAGCGGCCGGCGCGGCTCTGCACCGTCTCGGGGCGCGCCTGCAGCACGTAGATCGCGCCGGTCTCGCCGTCCTTGCCCCATTCGATGTCCATCGGGCAGCCGTAGTGGGACTCGATCGCGAGCGCCTGGCGCGCGAGTTCGTGCACGTCGGCGTCGGTGATGCAAAAGCGCGCACGGTCCGCGGCAGGCACGTCCTCGGTCTCGGTCCACCGCCCGGGCGCGGGGTCGCGCGCGTACACCATGCGCGTCGCTTTCGATCCCAGGTTGCGGCGGATGATCGCGGGCCGGCCGGCGGCGAGAGCCGGCTTGTACACGTAGTACTCGTCCGGGTTGACCGCGCCCTGCACCACCATCTCGCCGAGGCCCCAGGACGCGGTGATGAATACGGCGTCGCGGAAGCCGGACTCGGTGTCGAGCGTGAACATCACGCCGCTCGCGCCGGTGTCGCTCCGGACCATGCGCTGCACGCCGACCGAGATCGCGACCTGGCCGTGGTCGAAGCCCTGATGCACACGGTAGGCGATCGCGCGGTCGGTGTAGAGCGACGCGAATACCTGGTGCATGGCCGCGACCATGGCCGCGCCGCCCTGCACGTTCAGGATGGTTTCCTGCTGGCCGGCGAACGACGCGCCCGGCAGGTCCTCCGCGGTGGCCGAGGAGCGCACCGCGACCGCGGGCGCGCCGAGGGCCGCGTGCGCTGCGAGCACCTCCTGCTCGAGGCGGGGCGGAAACGGGGTCGCGAGCAACCAGCCGCGGACGCGCGCGCCGGCCTCGGCGAGCTTTGCGATGTCGCCGACCTCGAGCGATGCGAGCGCGGCGGCGATGCGCTCGCCGAGCGAATCCTGCGCGAGGAAATCGCGGAACGCATCGGCCGTGGTCGCGAAGCCGTCGGGCACGCGCACGCCGGCGCCGCCGAGCCGGCCGATCATCTCGCCGAGCGAGGCGTTCTTGCCGCCGACGACGGCGACGTCGGCCATGCCGACGCGCGCGAAGGGAATCGTGTAGCCGGTCACGCCTGGTCCCCGGTCAGCCCGCACCTGATACGATCACGCGCCATGAAGCAGCGACGAACCGTCTTCTTCGTGTCCGACCAGACCGGCGTCACCGCAGAAACGATGGGACACAGCCTGCTGACGCAGTTCGACGGCATGGATTTCAGGCCGGTCACTTTGCCATTCATCACCAGTGTTGACAAGGCGCACGAGGCGGTCGCGAAGATCGACCAGGCCGGCAGGGCGGAGGGTGCGCGGCCGGTGGTGTTCGCGACGCTCGTCAACGCGGACGTGCGCGACGCGCTGAAACGCGCCGACTGCCTGTTCCTGGACTTCTTCGACGCCTTCCTCGGGCCGCTCGAGCAGGAGTTCGGCGAGCCGTCGGCGCATGTGCTCGGCCGCGCCCACGGCATGGCCGACATCAACGCCTACACGATGCGCATCAACGCGACCAACTTCGCGCTCGCCAACGACGACGGCGCACAGACGCGCGACTACGACCGTGCCGACGTGATCCTGCTGGGCGTCTCGCGCTCCGGCAAGACGCCGACCTGCGTGTACATGGCGCTGCAGTACGGCGCGTTCGCGGCCAACTACCCGCTGACCGAGGACGACCTCGACGGCGTGCGGCTGCCCGCAGTCGTCGAGCCGCACCGCGGCCGGCTGTTCGGGCTCACGATCGACCCGGTGCGGTTGCAGCAGATCCGTCAGGAGCGCAGGCCCGACAGCCGCTACGCGTCCGCGCAGCAGTGTGCATTCGAGGTGCGCTCGGCGAAGCAGCTGTTCGAGCGTCACGGCATCCCGTACCTCGAGACCACCGACACTTCCATCGAAGAGATCGCCAGCCGCGTGCTCGAGCGGCTCGCGATCCCGCGGCGCGTGCGGCCGTGACGGATTCGTGACCAGCCGCACGATTCGCGGGGGGAATGGCGCGGAATCGCCGTGATATAGTCAAATCCATGGTCATGGTTCCGGACCAGCAATGCGCTAGCTCCTGGCGCGCCAGGCCGCGTTCCTTCGTGAGCCTGATGACGCTGTACGAGAGCAACTACATCCGGCTCGGCTGGCTGGTGCCGGACCTGCGCCGCATTTCTGGCTCGCTGACTTCCGCGGTGCCTGGCGGCCCCGCGCTCGAACTCGCGGTGCTGGAGCAGTGCCGCTACACGACCACGCTCGGCATGTCCTACCTGTTCGACGACGGCGCGGCGCCCGCGCGTGAACCGGCGCTCGAGGTCCGCGTGTACCACGACGCGCGCCTCGCCGAGGCCTGCGGCGCCGGCGCCGGGTATGCCCACCCCGGGCTGCGCCGCCTCGCCGCCGCGATCCCGCGCGACGGCGGCAGCCGCTGGTCCGTCAACATGCTGCTGAACAAGTGGCTGGAGTACTGCGCCGGCAGCGGGCACCGCTTCGCGCTGCCCGCGGCCTGAGGCGGATCCGCGCATGGCCGTCATGCTTCCCGACAAGTGGTCACAGCTGAAGCTGCCGACGATAGGCAAGGCCGACCCGGCGGAGCAGGAGCGTCTGCTCAAGCTGTTCTGGAACCGGGCCGAGCTCAAGAAGGAGCTGCAGGACCTCGACGACCAGTTGCACGGCCTGCGCAACAAGCTCAAGCAGCAGGAAAACGCCAACTCGCGCCTGCAGCAGCAGATCGAGCAGCTCGAGATGCTGCTCGGCAACCCGGAGCGCGGCTTCGACGCGCTGGTGCACTTCGGCCTCAAGGCGCTGTGGCGCGCGTGCCGCGAGCAGCTCGAGCGCTTCGCCTCGGACCTCAAGCGCGACCGCCAGGACGCGCAGCGCAAGCAGCAGCTCGCGGAGTTCCAGGCCGACCGCAACGAGCGCCTCAAGGTCGCGGACGAGCGGCTGCGGCAGGCCCGGGAAGTCGCCGACGCCGAGAGCGAGCGGCTGCGCCAGCGGGCCGAACGCATGGCGAAGCTCAAGGGGTTCTGGAACTACTTCCGCCGCCGGGAGCTCGCCGCCGAGATCGCCGCGCAGCGCGAGCGCTGCGTGGTGGCCGAGCGCCAGCTGTCCGACATGCAGGAGTCGCACCGCACGATCGAGAAGGAGCCCTGGCCGGAGTTCCCGGGGCTGACCATCGAGGGTCGCCGCTCGGTCAACCTTGCGGTGATCGCCTACGCCCAGATCCTGTACGCGAAGCTCGCGGTCAGCGGCCTCGCGATGGACTCGCGCCTCGCCAACAACCGCAGCGTCGAGAGCGCCAAGCACGGGGGCCTTGACGCCTGCCTCGGCCGCATCCGCGAGATCTCGTCGGCGCTGGTGCAGGTGGCCTCGCAGGAGGGCCTGGCGCCCCTGATCAAGGCCCGGGTCGAGAAGATGGCGAAGGGCGCCACCTGGCGCAACGCCACCGAGACGGTGCCGCAGCCGGCGTCGCTGCCGCCCGCCGCGACCGGCGGCGTGCCCGACGCCAACGTGCTGGTCGACGACTACTGGGACGTCTACAAGATCCTGCTGCGCTGAGCCGGCTCAGCCTTCCGGCGCCGCCACCGCGGCCACGCCGCCGCGCGAGAACAGCTTGACGCGCTGGCGCCAGTTGTTCAGGTCGTCGAGCCAGACGTAGAACATCGGCACGAAGAAGATCGACGTGATGCTGCCGAAGAACAGCCCCGACATCAGCGCACGGGCCATCGGGTAGTACGCCGGCCCGTCCCCGCCGATCTGGGTGTCGCCCGCCGCGATCGGGAGCATCGCGAGCAGCGTCGTCAGCGAGGTCATCAGGATCGGCCGCAGCCGGTGCCGCGCGGCCTCGATGATCGCGTCGTGCCGGTTCATGCCCTCTTTGCGCAGGTCGATGACGTGCGCGATCAGCACGATGCCGATGTTCACGATCACCCCGATCAGGATCATGATCCCCAGCATCGCCATGAAGGTCATCGGCGTCATGCTGATGGTGAGGCCCCAGAATACGCCGACCACCGCGAACACGATCGAGGTGATGATCGAGATCGGGTAGAGCAGCGACTCGAACAGCGAGGCCATCACCAGGTAGATCAGCACTACCGCCAGCAGGATGTTGATCAGCATGTCCTGCGCGGTCTCGTCGTTTTCCTCGACGCTGCGGCCGAACTTCCAGGCCACGCCCGGTGGCAGCGGGAATTCCTCCATGGTGGCTTCGACGCCCTTCTTGACCTCGTCGAGCGACGAATCGCGAGAGACGATGCCCTCGATCACGACCGAGGTCAGCCGGTCGACGCGTTCGATCGAGCGCTCCGACTGGTCGATGCGGAAGCTGGCGACCGCGCCGAGTGTGCTGCGCGATCCGTCGGGCAGGTAGAGCGGGGTGGCCGCGAGATCCTCGAGCGTCTGACGGTCGTCGGCGCGGAATGCGAGTCGCATCTGGATCTCGCGGTCCTCGGCGCGGAATTCCTTGAGCCGGTCGCCGCGCATGGCGACGGCCAGCGTCTGTGCCACGATCTCGGGCGTGAGCCCGAGGCGGGCCGCGCGATCACGGTCCACGATCACCTGCACTTCGTGCTCGCCTGCCCTGGCAGTCGAGCGGACGGTGTCGAAGCCGGGCACGTCGCGCAGGCGCGCGACCAGCGTGCGCGATAGCTCGACCAGCTGCTCGGTGGATTCGCCGGTCAGGTTCATGCTGAAGCCGCCGGTGCCTCCCTGGTTCTCGTCGAAGCGGAACGAGGGCTTGCCGATGATGATCTCGGGCAGTCCCTTCTCGATCTCCTTCATCAGCTCGCGCGGCTCCATCGGCCGCTGGTCCTGCGGCAGGAGCTTGATCACGCTCGCGGCCTCGTCGGGCGTGAAGTAGCTGTATACGAGCTCGATGCCGAATCGTTCCTGGTTCTGCTCGAGATAATTCTCCACCCGCGTCACGGCCTCTTCGGTGCGCGCGAGCGGGTAGGTGCCCTCGATGTGGTACTGCAGATTCAGCCGGTCGGAGGCGTCCTGCGGGAACATGTCGACCTTCAACATGCCGGTCGCAAACGGCACGATGGCCGAGGCGACCGTCAGCACCGCGATCAGCGCCGACCACCACTTGTGCGAGAACATCCAGTCGAGCCGGCGCAGGTACCAATCCTGGAAGCGCGCGAACCGGGAGCCGGCCGCGATCGGCGGCGGCGCGGGGAAGCGCGCGGTCAGCGTCGGAATGATGGTCTGCGCGACGAACAGCGACGCCACCATCGCGATCACGATCGGCACCGCCACATGGACCATGAACACGGAGAGCTGGCTCTCCTCGCCGAACACGATCGGCAGGAACACGATGATGGTCGACAGCGTGCCGGCCAGGACCGCCAGGCCGACCTCGGTCACGCCGGAGTAGGTCGAGGCGATGGCGTCGCCGCCGTTGAGCTGGCGGTGGCGGAAGATGCTCTCGGTCACCACCACGGCGTTGTCCACCAGCAGGCCGACCGCGAGCATCATGCCCATCATGGTCAGGATGTTGAGCGACAAGCCGAGAAAGTACATCGCGGCAAGCGTCATCAGGAGCGAGAACGGCACTGCGAGGCTTACGATGAAGGTCGTCAGCCAGTCGCGCAGGAACGAGAACAGCACGATCAGCGCGAGCGCGGCGCCGATCAGGCCGGCGTTGCGCAGTTCGGAGAGCGAGCTGTGGATATTCTCGGACTGGTTGGCGAGCACGATCACGTCCACACCCTGCAGCTGCGGCAGCTTCTGCGCCTCCTCGACCACGGCCATCACGCGGTCGGCCACGTCCACGATGTTGGCACCGGTCGCCTTGAACACGTCGAGGCCGACGCCCGGCCGGCCATTCAGATGGCGGCCGACCGTCAGCTCGGGCGACACCATGCGCACGTCGGCGATATCGCTGAGGCGCAGGTTACCCGTCACGATGAAATCGCGCACGTCGTCGAGCGTGCGGAACTCGCCGATCGGCCGGACCAGAAAGCGCTGCTGTCCGCCGGTGACCTCGCCGGCACTGACCGAGAAGTTGGCGCCCTCGAGCGCATCGCGCAGCCGCGCGATGTCCACGCCGTGCGCGGCGAGGCGCACCGGGTCCACCAGGATGCGCAGTTCCAGGGGCTCCACGCCCTCGAGCGAGACCCTCGCCACGCCGTCGAGTCGCTCGATCGGCTTCTTCAGGTAGCGGTCCAGCATATCGTACTGGCGCGACAGATCCTCCTGGCTCGAGATGCGCACCACCACCACGCGGTCGTCGCCGGCCGCGAACATGCGCGTGACGATGCGGTTCGCGGCAGCCGGGAATTCGTGCTTGATGGATTCGAGCTTGGTGCGCACCTCGAAGCCGACCGCGGCCGGGTCGCGCCCCCACTCGAAGAACACGATCATCTCCATGCCGTTCTCGGAGGACGTCGAGCGCATCTCCTTGATGCCGGAGAGCGTCGCGACCGCCTCCTCGGCCGGGCGCGTGATCAGCTGCTCGACTTCCTCGGGCGTCGAGCCCACGAACGGGATGTTGACGAGGATGCCGGGGAAGCGGATGTCGGGGAACAGCTCGAGCGGCAGCAGCTTGAGCGAAAGCAGACCGATCAGCACCACCGCGACGAAAGTCATCAACGTGGTGACCGGTCGCCGCAGCGCGAACTTCACATGCAACATGTCACCCTCCGCCGTGCGCGGGCGCCGGGTGCGAGCTTACGCCGGCCCGGGTGGCCGGGAAATGCTTGCGGTCGAGCAGCGAGTAAACGACCGGAATCACGAGCAGCGTGAAGAAGCTCGCGATCGCGACGCCGCCGATCACGGTGATCGCCATCGGCTGGCGGATCTCCGCACCCTCGCCGATGCCGAGCGCCATCGGCAGCAGGCCGAGGATCGTCGTCAGCTTGGTGATGATGATCGGGCGCAGGCGCAGCCGGCCCGCTTCCATGATGGCTTCGTGCTTGGCCAGGCCGCGTTCGCGCGCCTGGTTGACCGCGTCAATCAGCACGATCGACTGGTTCACGACGATGCCGGCCAGCATGATCAGGCCGATGTAGGCGACCACGTTGACCGTGGTGCCGGTCAGGAACATGGCCCACACCGACCCGGTCAGCGCGAGCGGGATCGTGAGCAGGATCACGAACGGGTGCAGCAGCGACTCGAACTGCGAGGCCATCACCAGATAGACCAGGAACACGGCCAGCAGCATCGCGAACTGCAGCGAGCGGAACGAGTCCTTCATGTCATCGCTCTGGCCGCTGACCGCCGCGGTGGTGCCGACCGGCAGCTCGACGCCCGCGACGATGCCCTCGAGCTCGGCGACCGCCGAGCCGAGGTCGCCGGAGGCCAGGTTCGCGGTCACGACCGCGACGCGCTGCTGGCGCGTGCGCCGGATCTCGGCCGGCCCGGTGGCGACCGTCACCTCGGCGACCGCGGACAGCGGCAGCGGCCTGTGGCTTCCCGGGTTCACGATCAGCGAGCGGATCTCCTCGACCGACGACGCGCGCGTGTCGACGCTGCGCACCAGCACGTCGATCTTCTTTTCGCGCAGCTTGTAGCGGGTCGCGACCCTGCCTCGCACCGAGGACACCACGCGGTCGGCGAGTTCGCGCACGGTGATGCCGAGCTGGGACGCGCGCTCCTGGTCGAACACAATCTGGATCTCGGGGTTGCCGGACTCGACCGTGGACTTGATGTCGCTGAAGGTCGGGCTCGCCTGCAGGCCGAGGCGCACCTGGTCGGCGACCAGGCGCAGGCGGTCAAGGTCGTAGCCCGTGATCGTCACCTCGAGCGGGGACGCGAAGGTGAACAGCGCCGGGCGGCTGAACTGGTATTGCACGCCCGCGAGCGAGTCGAAGCGGCCGCGCAGCTCGTTGATGACGCGGGCCTCCTGATCGGAGCCGGTGCCCTGCTTGAGCGTGACCGCGAGGCGGCCGGTGTTCTCGCCAGCGTCGGTCGGGCTCGCGTCGAGGCGATTGCCGGTGCCGGTGACCGCGTAGGTGACTTCGATCTCGGGCAGGTCCATCGCGTGGTGCTGCGCCGCGGCCATCGCGCGGTCGGTCTGCTCGAGCGGCGACCCGGGTGCGAGCCGCAGGTCGGCCAGGAATTCGCCCTGGGACAGCTGCGGGATCAGCTCGCTGCCGAGCTGCGGTACCAGCGCGGCGGTCGCGAGCAGCAGGGCGACCGAGAAGCCGACCACGCGCCCGCGGTGCTCGAGACACCAGGCGAGTGCCGGCCGGTAGGCACGCGCGAGCGCGGCGAAACCGGTCTGGGTCCAGCGCGCGGGAAATGCCAGCAGCCACGCCATGCCGCGCGACAGCCGCGAGGACAGCCAGCGCGCCTGCGCCATGATCCAGCCGATGGCGCGGCCGCCGCGCCCGGGTGCGCGCTCGGGGTCGGGCGGCAGCCGCGTTTCCTTGCCGGCCGCCAGCATCGGCACCAGGGTCATCGCGACGACCAGGGAGAACAGCAGTGCGAAGCTCACGGTCAGCGCCTGGTCGCGGAACAGCTGCCCGGCGATGCCGGTGATGAACACCATCGGGAAGAACACCGCGACCGAAGTCAGGGTCGCCGCCGTGATCGCGGTGCCGACCTCGCTGGTGCCGATGCGCGCAGCCTCGACGCGCGACTTGCCCTCCTCGCGGTGCCGCACGACGTTTTCGAGCACCACGACGGCGTTGTCCACCAGCATGCCGACCGCGAGCGCGATGCCGCCGAGGGACATGATGTTGAGCGACAGGTCGAACAGGTGCATCAGCAGGAAGGTGCCGATCACCGACACCGGGATCGCGAGGCCGATGATCAGCGTCGCGCGCGCGTCGCGCAGGAACAGGTACAGCACCAGGATCGCGAGCAGGCCGCCGATGATCGCCGCATCGCGCACCTCGCCGATTGCGGAGGAGATGAACCGCGACTGGTCGTAGACCATGCGCAGCTCGCTGCCCGCGGGCAGCGACTTGCCGAGCTCCTCGACGCGCGCGCGCAGACCCCCGGCCAGCTGCACGGTGTTGGCGTCGCCTTCCTTGTAGATTGCGAGCTCGACCGACTCGCGGCCGTCGAGGCGAGTGATCGCCTCGCGGTCCTTGTAGCCGCTCTCGACGGTCGCGACGTCGCGCAGGTACACCGGCTTGCCGTCCACGTTGGCGACGATCGCGTCGGCCATCTCGCCGACGGTCGCGTATTCGTTGAGCGTGCGCACCAGGAAGCGCTGCGTACCCTGCTCGAGCCGGCCACCCGAAAGGTTGACGTTCTCCTCGCGCAGGCGGCGGGCGATGGTCTCGATCGAGAGATTGAGCTGAGCCAGCTTCTCCTGGTCCACGAACACCTGGATCTCGTCCTCGTAGCCGCCGCTCACCTTGACCGCCGCCGAGCCGTCGACCGACTCGAGATCGGGCTTCAGCCGGTCGTCGGCGAAGCGCCTGAGCGCCTTCAGGTGGTCGACCGTGCCGGCCTCATGGGCACTCGCATTGGCAAACTCGTCGGTGTCCACGAATGCGAGTCGCATGACCGGCTCGGTGGATGGGTCGAAGCGGAGCAGGATCGGGCGGCTCGCCTCGATCGGCAGCTGCAGCAGGTCGATCTTCTCGCGCACGTCGATGCCCGCCAGGTCCATGTCCGTGCCCCAGGCGAACTCGAGGATCACATCGGCCTGGCCCGCGCGCGACACCGACCGCACGGAGCGGACATTCCTGATGATGCCGACCGATTCCTCGATCGGGCGTGTAACGAGCGTCTCGAGCTCGAGCGGCGCGGCGCCCGGCAGGTCCGTGCGCACCGTCAGCGTCGGGTAGGAGAGGTCGGGCAGCAGGTTCAGCTTCAGGCGCGACAGCGACACGAAGCCGAACAGCACGATCGCGACCG
>JBQTKI010000105.1:0-3503 GCA_052386275.1 Gammaproteobacteria bacterium | reverse complement strand
TCCGCACTTCGCCTACGTCGAGGAAGTGGATGTCACCGAGCTCGAGGCGCTCCGCCAGTACCTGAACTCCCGCCTGCCGAAGGGCGCGCCCTCGCTGACCTACCTGCCGTTCCTGGTCACGGGCCTGGTGCGCGTGCTCGAGGATTTTCCGCAGTGCAACGCGACGCATGACGCCGAGCGCAACCTGATCCTGCGCCACCGCGCAGTGCACGTCGGCGTCGCGACGCAGACGCCGGACGGGCTCAAAGTGCCGGTCGTTAAGCACGCCGAGGCGCGTTCGCTCCACGACCTCGCGGCCGAGATCCGCCGCGTCTCGGAAGCCGCTCGCAGCAACAAGGCGACGCGCGAGGAACTCACGGGCTCGACCATCACGGTCACGAGCCTCGGCAAGCAGGGCGGCATCGCCTCGACCCCGGTGATCAACGCGCCCGAGGTCGCGATCGTCGGCGTCAACAAGGCGGTGGACCGCCCGGTCGTCATCGAAGGCGCGTTGGCGATCCGCCGCATCATGAATCTGTCGTCCTCCTTCGACCATCGCTTCGTGGACGGCTTCGACGCCGCCGCCATGATCCAGGCCCTGAAAGAACGCCTCGAGCATCCCGCCACCCTCTTCATACAGGACTGACACCATGAACGCACAGGCCATGCCGCGCCCCGCCGAATCCACGCCGCGCCCCGCGTTCGGGACTGTGCTGGCAAGCACGATGGCGGTCGCCACATGGCGCGACGGCAAGTGGTCCGCGCATGAACTTCGCAAGTACGGGCCGATCGAGTTGTCGCCGGCGATGCACGGCCTGCACTACGGCAGCACCTGCTTCGAGGGCTTCAAGGCGTATCGCTGGGCCGATGGCAGCATCAACATCTTCCGCATGGACAAACACATCGCCCGCCTGCGGCAGAGCGCGAAGGGCCTGGTGCTGCCGTTGCCGGATGCCGCGCAGGTCGCCGCCATGGTCACACAGGTCGTCGACCGCGTGCGCGACGAGGTGCCCGAGGCGCCCGGCGCGCTCTACCTGCGGCCGATGCTGTTCGGCACCGGTGCCTCGATCGGCGGCGCCACCTCGCCTGCGATCGAAGCGATGATGATCGTGCTCGCGAGCCCGGTGTGGGATTACTTCGCGAAGGGCAGCAAGCCGCTTCGCATCTACGTCGAGGAGCAGGCGACGCGCACCGCCTCGCTGATGGGCATGATCAAGACCGGCGGCAACTATGCCGCGGCGCTCGGCCCGACCATCATGGCGCGCCAGCAGCACCAGGCCGACCAGGTCGTTTTCTGCCCGGGCGGGCAGGTGCAGGAGACGGGTGCGGCAAACTTCCTGCTGATCCGCGACGGCAAGATCCTGACCCGCTCGCTCGACACCACCTTTCTGCACGGCGTCACGCGCGATTCGCTGCTGACGATCGCACCCGACATGGGCTACCAGGTCGAGGAGCGCATCGTCACGACCGACGAGATGCTCGAGTGGGTGAAGGACGGCGAGGCGGCGCTCTGCGGCACGGCCGCCGTGCTTTCGGGCGTAGGAACGCTGGTGCGCTCCGGCGGTCGCGAGATCAGGGTCGGCAGCGGCGAGGTGGGCGCGAACACGAAGCGGCTGCGCGCCGCGCTCGTTGCGATGCAGACGGGTGAGGTGCCGACTCCCGCCGGCTGGATCACGCGGGTCTGAAGCGCGCGGCGGCGGCAGCGCGATGAAAGGCCGCACGCGCGTCAACCATCCGCCCGAGGTCCCGGTGCCGGCGGACAACCGGCCGCTGGTCGCGCCGATCTACGAATCCGTCAAGTTCGCTTTCCAGACGCTCGAGGAGACGCTCGCCTTCAACCGCGGCGAGCGCGAGGGATTCTTCTACACGCGCCGTGCGAATCCCACGACGCGCCAGCTCGAGAAGTTGCTTGCCGAGCTGCAGCAGCGCGACGATTGCGTCGCGACGGGCTCCGGCGCCGCGGCGATCAGCACCTGCCTGCTGTCGCTCTTGCGCTCTGGCGACCACGTGCTCTGCTTCGTCGAGACCTACCCGCCATCGCTTGCGCTGATCCGCGGCACGCTCGCGCGCCTCGGTATTGCGCACACGCTACTCTCGATCGAGGACGATGCCGGCATCGAGCGCGTGCTCGCAGAGCGCAGGACCAAGCTCGTCTATTTCGAGTCGCCGACCAACCCGATCACGCGCATCGCGGACATCGCCTGCATCACGAAAGCGGCGCATGCGGCGGGCGCGCTCACCGTCATGGACAACACCTTCGCGGGCTTCCACAACCACGGTCAGTACGGCGTGGACGTCTTCGTGCACAGCCTGACGAAATACGCTTCCGGCCACGGCGACGTGATGGGCGGGGCGATCATCACGCGCACGGAGCTCGCCCGCGAAATCCGCCGTGAGGGCGTGCTGCTCGGGCCGCTGCTCGATCCGCACGCGGCCTTCCTCGTCATGCGCGGCATGAAGACCTATTACCTGCGCTACGAGGCGCAGGCGGCTTCCGGCATGCGCATCGCGACTTTCCTTGCCGGGCACCCGGCGGTTGCGCGCGTGCACTACCCGGGTCTGCGCGACCACCCGCGCCATGCACTCGCCAAGGCGCAGATGCGCGAGTTCGGCTCGATCGTGACCTTCGACCTTGCCGGCGGAGGAGACGCGGTGCGGCCTTTCATGGACGCACTCGAGTTCTTCGCGATCACGCCGAGCCTGGGCTCGGTCGAGTCGCTCGTGATGCCGCCGCAGCTCCTGCGGATGCGCGGGCTTAGCGCCGAGCAGCAGGCGATTTCCGGCATCGGCGAGGGGACCGTGCGGCTCTCGATCGGGATCGAGGATACGGAGGAGCTGATCGGGGACCTGGAGGCGGCGCTCGCGAAGGCGTCCGACTAGGCGCTGCTCGCGACACGCACCCGGTGCGGGTGATAGGGAAGCACCTCGACGACGTCGCCTGCCGACAGGCGTTCCTGCAGCGCCCGCCACCATCCCGCCTCCAGTATCTCGCCGTGCTTCTGGAGGAACACCTCGCGCAGCCGTCCCTCGAAGCCGAGGAACTGCAGGAAAGTCTCCGGGAACACGTCGTTATCGGCGACGTGGAACCAGGGCTCGTCGCGCATCTCGTCTTCCATGGACTGCGGCTGGGGCAGATCGCGGAAGCGGCAGTCGGTGACGCGGCAGAGCTCATCGTAGTCGTAGAAGATCACGCGGCTGTGTCGCGTGACGCCGAAGTTCTTGAGCAGCAGGTCCCCCGCGAAGATGTTGGTGTAAGCGAGGTCGCGGATCGCCTGGCCGTAGTCGACGACGGCTAGCTCCGCCTGCTCGGGCGTCGCGCTTCGCAGGAAGAGGTTCAAGGGCGTCATGCGCCGCTCGACGTAGCAGTGGCCGACGATCAGGTCCTCGCCGTCCTGCTGCGCGTTCTGCGCGCATTCGCCCGTCAATTCCTCCAGCATTTCCGGCGCGAAGCGCGGGCGCGGCAGGCGGATGCGGCGGAACTCCTGGGCATCCACCAGCCGGCCGGCGCGGTCGTGCTTGAACAC